>NZ_FMHT01000003.1:2197500-2497500 GCF_900091585.1 Micromonospora nigra
TGTAGAGCGCGAACTTGCGGCCGGCCCGCCGCCGTGCGGCGACCGCCGCCGGGTCGGCGCCGTCGCCGCCCCAACCGACGATGATCGCGTACATCGGCAGGAGGACGACCTCGAAGAACAGGAAGAACAGCACCAGGTCGAGGGCGAGGAAGGTGCCGAGGATGCCGACCTCGACCGTCAGCAGCAGCGCCACCAGCGCCCGCCCGGAGCCGCCGTGCGCCGGCACCCGCCACATCGTGTACCCGCAGCAGAGCAGGGTGAGCAGCGCGGTGAGCACCACCAGCGGCCAGGAGATGCCGTCGATCCCGAGGTGGAAGCGCAGTTCCAGCCCCGGCACCCAGGGCAGGTCGATCTCGTGCCACGGCAGCACCGCCCCGGCGGTTGCCTCCGGGGCGTAGCGGACCCAGCCGCCGTCGCGACCGGCGGCCAGGGCCAGCGCACCCACCAGGGTCAACGCGGCGGCGACCGTGCCCACCAGCCGGGCGGCCCGGTCCTGCGGCACCGCAGCCGTCACCAGTGCCCCCAGCGCCGGCACGGCCAGCACCGCCACCAGCAGGAACTCCCCCAGGCTCATGCGGTCACTCCGATCAGGGCGGCGACCACGCCGACCAGCAGCGCGCCGGCCAGCACCGCCACCGCCGCGCGGGGCAGCGCCGCCCGGTGCAGTTCGGCGAGCCCGGCA
Organism: Micromonospora nigra; assembly: GCF_900091585.1. Lineage (NCBI taxonomy): Bacteria > Bacillati > Actinomycetota > Actinomycetes > Micromonosporales > Micromonosporaceae > Micromonospora > Micromonospora nigra. Next base: position 2,198,183 of record NZ_FMHT01000003.1, read on the forward strand.
CCGAGCCCGCGGGCGGCCCGGCCGCTGCCGACGACCGCGCCGTCCACCACCACCTCGTCGGCGGTACGCGCGGCCCGTCCCGACGCCACCGTCGGGCGTACGACCAGGGCCTGCTGGGCGTCGTCGAGCCGGAACGCGTGGACGAACACCGGCCGCAGCGGACCCAGCGCGGTCGCCGGGTCGGCGGTGGTGTCCCGCCGCCAGCGCGCCCAGGCCAGCCCCGCCCCCACCGCGAGCAGGGCCAACGGCAGCAGCATCATCGGCCCGACGTGCATCAGGACGGGCACTCCGGCCTCTCCCGGGGCGCTCGACAGCAGCCGGTCGACGAACGACGGCCAGAACCCGGCCAGGCCGAGCAGCGCAGCCGGGACGGCGAGCAGCAGCACCGGCCAGCGCAGCACGGCGGGCGGATCGTGCGGGTGGAGCTGCGGATCGCGGGGCGTGCCGAAGAAGGCGCGCAGCAGCAGGCGGGTGGCGTACCAGGCGGTGACCGCCACGCCGACCAGCCCCGACACGAGAACGAGCCAGCCCACCCAGGCGGGTGCGGGCCCACCGCCGAGCACGGCGTCCTCGGCGGCGGCGAGCACCCCCTCCTTGCTCCAGAAGCCGGACAACGGCGGCACCCCGGCCAGCGCACCGAGGCCGACGACGGTGCACCAGAAGGTCACCGGCATCGTGCGTCGCAGGCCGCCCATCCGGGACATCAGCGCGGTGCCCACCGCGTGGATCACCACGCCCGCGGCGAGGAACAGCAGCGCCTTGAACGCGGCGTGGGTGAGCAGGTGGAACAGCGCCGCGTTCGGGGCTCCGACCGCCAGCGCGCCGGTCATGTAGCCGATCTGGGACACCGTCGACCAGGCCAGCACCCGCTTCAGGTCGTCCTGGGCGGTGGCGGCGAACGCACCCAGCAGCAGCGTTACCGACGCCATCACGCCGAGCACGGCCAGCGCCGTCGGGGTGGCCTCGAACAGCGGCCACAGCCGGGTGACCGCGTACACGCCGGCGGCGACCATGGTCGCGGCATGGATCAACGCGGAGATGGGTGTCGGGCCGGCCATCGCGTCGGGCAGCCAGGTGTGCAGCGGGAACTGGGCGCTCTTGCCGGCGACCCCCGCGAGCAGCAGCAGACAGGCGGCGGTCAGTGGGCCCGTGGCGTGGTCGTGGGCCAGCACGTCGGCGATCCGGAAACTGCCCGCCGACACGCCGAGCAGCGCGATGCCGAGCAGGAACCCGACGTCACCGACGCGGGTGACCAGGAACGCCTTCACCGCCGCCTTCGGGGCCGCCGGTAGTCGCCGGTCGTGGGCGATGAGCAGGTACGAGCACAGGCCCATCACCTCCCAGCCGACCAGCAGCAGGATCAGGTCCCCGGAGACCACCACCAGCAGCATCGCGGCGGTGAAGAGGCTGATCTGCGCCGCGTACGGCGGGTAGCGGTGGTCGATGTCGGCGTCGTCGTGCGGGCCGCGCCGGAGGTAGCCGACCGAGTAGACCTGCACCGCCAGCGCGACCGTGGCGACGGCGACGGCGACCAGGGCGGCGGCGCCGTCGAGGCGCACCCCGAGGGTGACGGTGAGCCCGCCCAGGTCGATCCAGGTGGTGGACGCCTCGACGGGAGCGTCCACGGTGACCAGCAGCGCCACCGCCAGGGCGAGGGCACCGGCCGCCCCGACCACCCCCAACGCGACGGCGGCCCGCCGGGCCGGATCCGGGGCGGTGCCCATGCCGCGCGCGTGGCCGCCGGTGGTCGCACCGCCCGCCTGGCCGCCGGTGGCGGCGCCGCGTGACGCCGGCGGCAGCAGCAGGCCGGTCAGGCCGGCGACCAGCGGTACGGCCGGCAGCAGCGCGCCGAGCAGGGTCGTGCGGCTCACCGGGACACCTCCGCCGGTGCCTCGGCCAGCGGCACCCGGTCGACGGCGACGCTGGCCCGCAACCGGTAGAGCTGGAGCACGATCGCCAGCCCGACGCCGATCTCGGCGGCGGCGAGCACGATCACGAACAGGGCGAAGACCTGCCCGCCGTGCGGCAGCACCGCCTTCGCCGTGGTGTCGGCGGTGACCAGGATCAGGTTGACCGCGTTGAGCATCAGCTCCACGGCCATCAGCACCAGCACCGCGTTGCGGCGGCGTAGCACGCCGTAGGTGCCGAGGCCGAACAGCAACGCCGCGGTGACGTACGGGATGACGGGCCTCACCGCACCCGCCCGCCCTCGCCGGCCCCGACGCCGTCGGCCCGCCCGTCCGCGCCGGCTCCGGCGGCTCCGGCTCGTCCTCCGCCCGCCGGTCGGCTGCCGATGTCGGGACGGGACAGCACGATCGCGCCGACCAGCGCCGAGAGCAGCAGCACCGACAGCACCTCGAAGGGCAGTACCCAGGTGCGGAACACCTGCTCGCCGATCCGCTCGGCGCTGCCCGCCGCGGGCAGTTCCACCGCCGTCCAGCGGTAGGCGTCGACCAGCAGCGCGGTCAGGCCCAGCCCGACACCGCCGCCGACCAGGGCAGCCGGCCAGCCGGGCCGGTCCAGGTCGTCGGACGCGCCGATCGGGGCGCGGGTCAGCATCACCGCGAACAGCAGCAGCACCACCACCGCGCCGACGTAGATCAGCACCTGCACCCAGGCGACCAGCTCGGCGGTGAGCACCAGGTACATTCCGGCCAGCGCGCCCAGGCACACCACCAGGTAGAGGCCGGCCCGGACCAGGTGCGACGTGGCCACCACCAGCACGCCCGAGCCGACCGCCACCGCGCCCAGGCCGAGCAGCAGGGCGTCCGCGGCGGTCACGAGGGCGTACCTTCGGCGGGCCCGACCGGACCGGACGCGGGCGGACCGGACGCGGGCGGACCGGACGCGGGCGGCGGTGCCTCGACGGGGCGGGTCGCGGGGCGGACGGCCGAACCGGTGGGGGCCGCGGCCTTGCGCGCGGCGGCGGTCTCCTCCTTGGCCGGCTCGCCGTTGCGGTCGTGGGCGGGCGGCGGCGGGACCGTTCCCATCCACTGTCCCAGGTGGTCCTTGTCGTGCAGCAGGTCCTTGATGTCGTACTCGGCGTACTCGAACTCGGGCGACCAGTAGAGCGCGTCGAACGGGCAGACCTCGATGCAGATGCCGCAGTACATGCAGAGGGAGAAGTCGATGTCGAAGCGGTCGAGCACGTTGCGCTGGCGGGGACGGGCGGCGCCGGGCACCGCCACCTCCTCCTTGTGCGAGTCGATGTAGATGCACCAGTCGGGGCACTCGCGGGCGCACAGCATGCAGACGGTGCAGTTCTCCTCCAGCAGCGCGATCACCCCGCGCGAGCGGGGCGGCAGCTCGGGGGCCACGTCGGGGTACTGCTGGGTGGTGGAGCGGCTCGTCATCGTCTTCAGGGTGACGGCCAGGCCCTTGACCAGTCCGCTGCCGGGCAGCCCGCGCCCTGCACCGTCGCCGGGATCGCTGCGCTCGCTCATGCGCACCATCCTGCCCTGTGGTCCCGGCGCGCGCGACCACCACCCGGACGGGGTCACGGCGGGTACCGTGACCGCGGGGAGAACCCACGCACCGGACAGGCCCGGACGACCGACGGCATCCTGCTGCCCGAGCCGTGGGAGCTGGACGTACCGCTCGCCAGGATCACGCCCCGGTCCCGCTGGCGGGGCCCGGCGGAGGAGGCAGCATCTCGACACCGAGTTGCTGGAGGAGCTGGAACAGTTCGTGGCAGCTCCACACGTCCGCGATCCGTCCCTCCTCGTCGAACCGCAGGAACGACGCGCCGGAGAAGCTGACCACCTGGCCGGTGGCCGGCACCAGACCGAAGGAGCCGGCCTGAGTGCCGGCGGCCCGCCAGTGCACCGCCACCCGGTCCCCGGCGGCCACCAGCTCGACGATCTTGTAGCGCAGGTCCGGGAACGCGGCCCGTCGGTCCCGGTGCCAGGCCAGCACCGCCGCCGGGCCGGCACCGCCGAGCCCCGGGCACTCGGGGGCGACCAACTCGTACGCCGCCTCCTGCCCACCCGCGTTCCACACGTCCGCCACGAACCTCCGGGCCACCGCCTCCACATCGACCATGCCGGAAGCCTAGCCAGCGCCCCGGCGGGGACGGTTGCGCGCTCACCGCGCCGACCGGCCGGTGATCGGCCATGATGGGTCTTCAGGACGGTGCGGATCACCTGGGGGCGACGTGGGCGAGACCGGGACGACCAGCGGCGGGAAGTACGTGGAGCCGGGCGGCGAGTTCAGCCGCGACCAGCGCTACATCGCCACCCGGATCACCGCCGACGGCAGCGACGGCTATCCGGTCGAGCCGGGCCGGTACCGGCTGGTCGTCAGCCGCGCCTGCCCCTGGGCGAACCGCCTGATCATCGTGCGGCGGCTGCTCGGCCTTGAGGATGCCATCTCCATGGGCGTCGCCGGCCCGACCCACGACGAGCTGAGCTGGACCTTCGACCTCGACCCGGACGGGCGGGACCCGGTGCTCGGCATCGAGCGCCTCCGGGAGGCGTACCTGGCCCGCCACCCGGACTACCCGCGCGGCATCACCGTGCCGGCGCTGGTGGACGTGCCGACCGGGCAGGTGGTCACCAACGACTACGCGCAGATGAGCCTGGACCTGTCGACGCAGTGGACCGCCCACCACCGCGAGGGTGCGCCGCAGCTCTACCCGGAGCCGCTGCGCGCCGAGATCGACGAGGTCAACGCCGTGGTGTTCGCCGACGTCAACAACGGCGTCTACCGGTGCGGCTTCGCCGGCAGCCAGAAGGCGTACGAGCAGGCGTACCACCGGCTGTTCGACCGGCTCGACTGGTTGAGCGAGCGGCTGGCCGAGCAGCGCTACCTGGTGGGCGACGCCATCACCGAGGCCGACGTACGGCTGTTCACCACCCTGGTCCGCTTCGATCCGGTCTACCACGGCCACTTCAAGTGCAACCGGCAGAAGCTGACCGAGATGCCGGTGCTGTGGGCGTACGCGCGGGACCTGTTCCAGACTCCCGGTTTCGGCGACACCATCGACTTCGACCACATCAAGCGGCACTACTACGAGGTGCACCGGGACATCAACCCGACCGGCGTCGTTCCGCTCGGGCCGGACCTGGCCGGCTGGCTCACCCCGCACGATCGGGAGGAACTCGGCGGCCGGCCCTTCGGCGACGGCACCGCTCCGCCGCCCCCGCCGCCCGCCGAGCGCGTCGACCCGGCCCACACCCCGCTGCGCTGACGGGCCGCTGTCCCCGCCGGGCTGACCTGTGCCCGACCGGCACGGTCCGCCGATCGACCCGCTTGCGGCGGATCGCGGTGTCCTCGTGCGCGGACAGCGCGACATGCCGCAGGTCGAGTGGATCAAGACCCGGAGCAGGCCGGAGTGGGCCGGAGCACGCGGGCTGGCAGCGGGACGGGGCTCAGAGGGCGACGCGGACGGCTGCGGTGAGGACCAACTGCGCCAGGGAGGCAGGGACCAGCACCAGCCAGCAGAGCCGCTGGAGCTGGTCCTCGCGCAGCCGGGGGTACGACACCCGGAACCAGATGATCACGAAGCTGACCGCAGCGACCTTGAGCAGGGTCCACAGCCAGCCGAGCTGCGCGTCGGCGAACGGGCCCTGCCAGCCGCCGAGGAACAGCACGGTGGTCAGCGCGGCGATCACCACGATGCCGACGTACTCGGCGAGCAGGAGGAACGCGAAGCGCAGGCCCGTGTACTCCGTCAGGTAGCCGAACACCAGCTCCGAGTCGGCCACCGGCATGTCGAACGGCGGACGGCGGATCTCGGCCAGGCCCGCCACGAAGAAGATCACCATCGCCGGGGCCTGCCAGAGCAGCCACCAGGGCTGCCACGCCTCGACGATGCCGGTCAGACTGAGGGTGCCCGCCGCCATCGCCACGGAGGCCGCCGCCAGCACCAGCGGCAGCTCGTAGCCGAGCAGCTGCGCCGCGCCGCGCAGCCCGCCGAGCAGGCTGTACTTGTTGGCCGACGCCCACGCCGACATCAGCACGGCCAGCACGCCCACCCCGACGACGGCGAGCACGAAGAACAGGCCGATGTCCAGTGGCTGCGCCACCAGGTCACCCGGGCCGAGCGGGATGACCAGCAGCACCAGCAGGTAGGGCACGAGCGCGACCACCGGCGCGAGCCGGAACACGGCGCGGTCGGCCTCCCGCGGGGTGACGTCCTCCTTCTGCACGAACTTGACGCCGTCGGCGATCAGCTGCGCCCAGCCGTGGAAGCCGCCCGCGTACATGGGGCCGAGCCGGCCCTGCATGTGAGCCATCACCTTGTGTTCGGCCTGCCCGACCAGCAGCGGAAGGACGAGAAAGGCGACCAGCACCCCACCGACCCGGATCACCAGCTCAAGCCACAGCGGCATCAGGGCCTACCTTTCTGGTCGGTGGCCGGGCCGTCGTCCGCCGAACCGGCGCGGGTGGCCGGACCGCCGCCGGCCGGTGCGCCGGGTTCGCGGGCGGCCGGCGGATCGTCGCCGGTGCCGGCCGTTCGGGGGGTACGCGGTGCCCGCCCGCCCGGCGCGGGCCGGGCGGGACGTTCCCGGGCCGGACGGGCGGGGGTGCCGCCGCGCGGACCCTCCCCGACCCCGCCCGCGCCTGCCGGGGTCGGGGTGGTGCCCCACTCCCCGGGCGCGGGCACGCCCGGCGGGCGCACCGGCCGGCGTCCGCCACCGGCCTCCGACTCGCCCGGCTCCTTCGCACCCGGCCAGGGCTTCGCCACCCGGGAGGCGAGCACGAACTCCTTGCGCAGCGGGTGCCCCTCGAACTCGGGGGGCAGCAGCAGCGGTCGCAGCTCGCCGTGGCCGACGAAGCCGATGCCGAACATCTCGTGCGTCTCCCGCTCGTGCCAGGCGGCACCCGGGTAGACGCCGACCACCGAGTCGACCCGCGGTGCGGCGCGGGGCACCCTGGTGCGCAGCAGGAGACCGTGCCGGTGCCGGGTCGACCACAGGTGGGTCAGCACGTCGAAGCCGTCGGCCAGCTCGTCCACGGCCGACAGCCAGTCGAAGAAGTCGCAGGCCAGCTCGGCGTCGTCGCGGGCGGCGGACACCGCCCGCCGCCAGTCGGTCGGGGGTACGTCGACGGTGGCCCGGGCGTACGCCTGACCGCCGGAGACCGATACGGTGGCCTCGGCGGGCCCGAGCAGCGCGACCAGCCGGGCGCCGACCTCTTCCGGTGTCATGCCGTCGATCCTAGGCGGCCGGACCGGCCACAGCGGCGCGGCCGGGCCCCGGTTCGACGGGCCTCGGCAGGACTGCGACACCACCGCCTCGTCGGCGCGGGGGTCGACGAACTCCGGTCCGGCCCGCAGGCGGCGTCCCGGGCCGGCGCCGGTCACGGAGTGGTTCCGCCGCTTTCCCGGCGAGCGGCCCCCGCGCCGGGCGAAGATGGACACCGTGCGTGCACTCACCGTCACTCCCGGCGTCGCCGGCTCGTTGCGGCTCGTCGACGACCACCCGGAACCGGCGGCCGAGGAGGGCGCCGTCCTCGTCGAGTCCCTGGCCGTCGGGGTGTGCGGCACCGACCAGGAGATCGTCGCCGGGGAGTACGGCCAGGCCCCGCCGGGCGAGACGAGTCTGGTGCTCGGGCACGAGTCGCTGGGCCGGGTGCTGGAGGATCCGAGCGGCACCCTCCAGCCCGGCGACCTGGTCGCCGGCATCGTTCGACACCCCGATCCGGTGCCCTGCCCGAACTGTGCCATCGGCGAGTGGGACATGTGCCGCAACGGCCGGTTCACCGAACACGGCATCAAGGAGCTGCCCGGCTTCGCCCGCGACCGGTGGCGACTGCAACCCCGGTTCGCCGTGGGCCTGGACCCGGCCCTGGCGGACGTCGGCGTGCTCCTCGAACCCACCAGCGTGGTGGCGAAGGCGTGGGACCACATCGAACGGATCGGGCAGCGGGCCGACTGGCAGCCGCAGCACGTGCTGATCACCGGTGCCGGACCGATCGGGCTGCTCGCCGCCCTCCTGGCCACCCAGCGCGGCCTGACCGTGCACGTGCTCGACCGCTACCCCTCCGGGCCGAAGCCGGGGCTGGTCGCAGCCCTCGGTGCCACCTACCACACGTCGACCGTCAGTGAGCTGGACTTCGAGCCGGACGTCATCGTCGAGTGCACGGGCGCGCCGGTGGTCGTCCTCGACGTGATGTGCAAGATCGGCCACAACGGGGTCGTCTGCCTGGCCGGAGTGTCCAGCGGCGGCCGCACCATCGACTTCGACGCCGGCGCGCTGAACCGGGCGCTGGTGCTGGAGAACAACGTGGTGTTCGGTTCGGTCAACGCCAACCGCCGGCACTGGGACCTGGCCGCGGCGGCGTTGGGCCGCGCCGACCCGGACTGGCTCGCCGCGCTGATCACCCGCCGGGTGCCGGTGGCGGAGTACGCCGCCGCGTACACCGCCGAGCCGGACGACATCAAGGTGGTCGTGGAGTTCCGCGACTGACGGGTCAGATGCCGGGCAGCCGACCGTTGCGGAACAGGTCGACGAAGAGCTGGTGATCCTGCCGGGCACGGATGCCGTACGCGTGGGCGAAGTCGACCAGGTGGGTGACGAACCCGTCGGGGTCGGCGTCGACGGCCGCCACGATCGCCTCCTCGGTGGAGTAGTCGACGAGGTCGTGGCTGGACTCGTCGTCGGCCACCGAGTGCATCCGGGCCACGGCCCGGCCCAGGTCGGCGAGCACCCCGGCCAGTTCCTCCGGCTCGTTCACGTCCGACCAGTCCAGGTCGGCGGCGTACGGGGAGACCTCGGCGACGAGCTGCCCGACCCCGTCCAGTTCGGTGAAGCCCAGCCACGGGTCGGCGTGCGCCTGCAACGCCCGCTGCGACTCGGCGGTGCGGTGCCCCTGGTGCCGGAAGTAGCCGCGGACCCGCTCGTCGTCGACGTACCGGGCCACCGCCGGCACCTGGGCCTGCTTCATGTAGATCACGACGTCGTTCTCCAGCGCCTGGGTGTGCCCCTCCAGCAGCAGGTTGTACGACGGCAGCCCGGCCGAGCCGATGCCCACACCCTTGCGCAGCACCACGTCCTTGATGTGTGCCGCCACCGGACGCAGCCGGGCGGTGGTCCCGGGCAGCGTGGTCAGGTAGTCCTCGAAGGCCGCACAGACCCGCTTGCGGGTGTCCCCGTCGATCTCGAAGACGCCGTCGCCGAGCGAGAACCGCCGCTCGTAGTTGTCCACCGTGGTCTGTGCGGCGAGCAGGTCGACCCGGGTGTTCAGCCGAGCCTGCTGGAGCACCCGGCGCAGCACGCCGTCGGCGTTGTCGAGGGTGATCGAGCCGATCGCGTCGTCGCCACCGGCGGCGATGGCCCTCAGCTCGGTGAGGTACGCCCCGGCGAATCCGGCGACCAGTTCGCCGATGACCCGGTCGGAGAGCGCCTTGCCGTAGCCGAGCAGCGCCACGCTCGCCGCGAACCGCCGCAGGTCCCAGGTGAACGGCCCGACGTACGCCTCGTCGAAGTCGTTGACGTTGAACACGAGCTGGCCGGAGCCGTTCATGTAGGTGCCGAAGTTCTCAGCGTGCAGGTCGCCGTGGATCCACACCCGGCTGGTGTGCCCGTCGAGGTAGGACTCGTCGGTGAAGTCGCCGCGCTGGTCGGCGTAGAACAGGCTGGCGCTGCCCCGGTAGAAGGCGAACGGCGAGGCGGCCATCTTGCGGAACTTGCGCCGGAAGGCGGCCGGGTCGAGGGCCATGGACTCGCCGAACTCGGCGGTGAGCACCTCGACGATGAATGCCGAACGCTGGTTGTCGTTGTCGGTCATGGCCGCAGGCTAGCGGGCAGCCACCACCCGGGGGCGATCACCCGGCCGACGGTTCCCGGGCCTGCCGGCCGGTCGGGGTCAGGGGGCCGGAGGGCGGACCGGCGGGGCCGTCAGGGACGCGGCGGAACGGGTTGACGCGCCGTCGTGGGGTGGGGCGGAACGGGTTGACGCGCCGTCGTGGGGTGGGGCGTCGACCGGCGCGGCGAGCGCGTCGGGTCGGGCCACGCCGCCGACGCCGGACTGCTCGGCGGCGATCCTCTCCTGCAACCGCAGGATGCCGTGCAGCAGCGCCTCCGGACGGGGCGGGCAGCCGGGCACGTAGACGTCCACGGGGATGATCTGGTCGACACCCTTGGTCACCGAGTAGGAGTCCCAGTACGGGCCGCCGCAGTTGGAGCAGGCACCGAACGAGATGACGTACTTCGGTTCGGGCATCTGGTCGTAGAGGCGCTTGATGGCGGGGGCCATCTTGTCGGTGACCGTGCCGGAGACCACCATCAGGTCGGCCTGCCGGGGGCCGTGCGCGAAGGGGATCACGCCGAGTCGCATGAAGTCGTGGCGGGACATGCTGGTGGCGATGAACTCGATGGCACAACAGGCCAGGCCGAAGTTGAACACCCACAGCGAGTAGCGGCGGCCCCAGTTCAGCACGAACCGGATCGGCTCACCGAGCACCGCCGGCAGCTGCACGAGCGTCCCCTTCCCGTCCTCCGTCCGACAGTCAACCACAGCGGGGGCGTCGGACGCCGGGTGCGGCGGAGGGCCGCACCCGGCACCTCACCACGGCCGCACCCGGCACCTCACCACGTCGGTCGTTGCAGCAGGCTGACGAACTCCACCAGCAGCCGCTCCCGCAGCGCCGGGGGCGCCGCGTCGAGCAGGGTGTTCACCGTCGCCATCCGGTCCGGAACCGCCGGACCGGGTGTGCCGGCCGCGTCGGGGCCGGCCACGCCGAGGCCGAGGCCGGCGACCAGGTTGGCGACCAGGTCCGGGGTGAGCGCCTCCGGGGTGAGCGCGCCGGCCAGGGCCAGCAGCTCCGGCGGGAGGGTCACCGGGCCGGCCGCCCGGGTGGCGGCCACCGCCGCGGCGAGGTCCGGGCCGAACTCGGCCACCCGGGCCGCCACGGCCGCGGTCACCGTCAGGTGCACGCTGCGCGGCAGGTCGGCGTACGTGAGCTGCGGCTGGGTGTGCCAGCCCCGCGCGGCCAGCTCGTCGACCAGCACGAACAGGTCCACGGCCGGGTCGTCGGCGGTGAGGCAGACCACGGTCGACTCCGGTTCGGCCACCAGGCGCAGCCCGTCGACCGCGCGCACCGCGTCGGCCAGTGCGTTGACGGCGGCGAGGGTGCGTTCGGCCAGCGCCAGGTAGCCGTCCTCGCCGAGGTGCCGCAGGGTGGCGTACGCGGCGGCGATCGGGCCGCCCGAACGGGTGGACGCGATGACCGAGTTGATCATCGTGTAGCCAGGCCAGTCGGCGTACGCGAAGTACTGCGGGGCGCGCAGTGCGGCGTCGCGGTGCAGCAGCACCGACACCCCCTTCGGGGCGTAGGCGTACTTGTGCAGGTCGACCGAGATCGAGGTGACCCCCGGTACGGCGAGGTCGAACGGCGGCACCGGTTCGCCGAGGCGGCGCAGCCAGGGCAGGGCCCACCCGCCGAAGCAGGCGTCGACGTGGCAGCGCACCCCGGCTCGGGCGGCGGCCTCGGCGATCGGCTCGACGGGGTCGACGACGCCGTACGCGTACGAGGGAGCTGAGCAGGCCACCAGCACGGTGTCGGGGCCGATCGCGGCGGCCACGTCGGCGACCGCCGGACGCAGGGTGGCCGGGTCGACGGGCACCTGGTCCACGGCGACCCGCAGGTAGTGGGCCGCCTTGGCGAAGGCGGCGTGCGCGGTGACGGGCACCACGATCCGGGGGGCGGTGATGTCGGGGCGGGCGTCGCGGGCGGCCTTGACGGCCAGGATGAGCGACTCGGTGCCGCCGCTGGTGACGCTGCCGACCACGTCCGGGGCGGTGGTGCCGGGTCCGCCGCCGAGCAGCCGGGCCGCCGCGCCGACGAGCGCGTTCTCCATCGCCAGCAGCGACGGGAACGCGGTCGGGTCGAGCCCGTTGACGTGGGCACTGGCCGCGTGCGCGGCGGCGGTGAGGTCGTCCAGCCCCGGAACCGCCGGGTCGTACACGTAGGCGAACAGCTGCCCGCCGTGCGTGGGCCGGTCGAGGCTCCGCAGCTGCCGGATCCCCGCCAGCACCTGCTCGGCGGCGAGCCCGTTGGCGGGCAGGCCGGTCCCGGTCGTCTCGTCCATCATGGGGTCGTGGTGCCCTTTCCGTGGTTGTCGGCGGTGTTCGTCCCGACCGCGACCGGGTGACCGGCGGTGTCGGCGGGCAGGGCGGCGGCCAGGCGGGACGGGGTGAGGTCGTAGGGGCGCAGCAGGAGGGTGGCCAGGCCGACCAGGAGGGCCGGAAGGACCGTGAAGCCGAGCAGCACGCCGAGGCGGGCGGTGTCCGACTGGGTCGCCGCCGTGCCGGTGGACGAGGAGACGTAGCCGCTGACGGCGAGCACCAGGCCGTAGATCCCCGGCCCCAGGGCCAGGCCGAACGTCTCCCCCGCCGTCCACAGGCCGGTGAACACGCCGGCCTGCCGCCGCCCGGTGCGCGCGGTGTCGTAGGCGATGCAGTCGGGCAGCATGGCCAGCGCGAAGACCTGCTGACCGGCGTACCCGACGCCGACCACCGCGACCAGCGCGTAGACGGCAGCGGCCGGCAGGACCGGTGCGGCGACCAGGGCCAGCGCCCCGACGGTGAGGATCAGCGAGGCGGCCACCAGGGCGGCGAGCTTGCCGAGCCGCGCGCCGGCCCGCGACCAGAGCGGCATCACCAGCAGCGCCGGCCCGACGAAGCAGACGAACAGCACGGTGGGCCCGGTGACCGGGTCGCGCAGGATCTGGTCGGCGAAGTACTGCACGCCGGCGAGGATGGTCGCCACCCCGGCGGACTGCACCACGAAGCAGAGCAGCAGCGCCCGGAACGGCCGGTTGCGCCCGGCGACGGCGAGCTGGGCGCGCAGCGTCGGCTCGCTCTCCCCCACCACGCCGGTGGGCGCGGACCGGGTGCCGAGGAACGCGCCGACCGCGCCGACGGCGATGAGTGCCGCCACGAACAGCCCCATCCACCGGTGCCCGGCCACGCCCCCGCCACCGGCGTCGCGCACCAGCGGGGCCACCGCGCCGGAGACCAGGATGGCCAGCGCCAGCACGGCGATCCGCCAGGTCATCAGCCGGGTACGTTCCGCGTAGTCGCCGGTCAGTTCGGCCGGCATCGCCACGTAGGGCACCTGGAAGAAGGCGAACGCCGTCGCGGTGGCCAGGAAGGCGACCGCCACGTACGCCCCGGCGGCGGAGCCGACGCCGAACGGCGCGGCGAAGATCGCGGCGAACAGCACGGCGAGCGCGAGGCCCGCGACCAGCAGGTACGGGCGGCGGGCGCCCCAGCGGGAGCGGGTGCGGTCGGAGATCCGGCCGGCGACGGGGTTGACGAGGACGTCCCACGCCTTCGGCAGCAGCACCAGCAGGGCGGCGATCCCGGCGGCGATGCCGAGGGTGTCGGTGAGGTACGGCAGGAGGAGCAGGCCGGGCACGGTGCCGAACGCCCCGGTGGCCAGGGATCCCAGCGCGTACCCCGCGTGCACCCCACGCGGGAGGGGGGCGGACGGCGCGTTCATGGGGCCGAATGTTACTCACGTTATGGCCCGGGTCACATCCCCTCGTCCGGCCACCAGTTCGCCGCCGGCAGGTCCACCCCCGATCCCCGCAACGGGGTGCCCTCGGCGAGCCAGCGCGCCCGCGCCCGACCGGCGAGCCGGGGCGGCAACCGGCCGGACGCGTTCACCACCCGCTGCCAGGGCACCCCGCCCCCGTACCGGGCCATGATCGCCCCCACCAGCCGGGCCGAGGCCCGCCCCGACCGTTCGGCGAGTGCGTCGGCGACCGCCCCGTACGACATCACCCGCCCCGGCGGGATCCGCTCGACCAGCGCCAGCACCGCCTCGACGTACTCGTCAGGTGTCACGAGCGGCCAGACTATGGGAACGCGGCCGGAGGTCGCGGGAGCGACCACGCAGAATAGGCGGGTGCGCGACGCAGTCACGGCGGCCCGGCGGGTCGTCGTCAAGATCGGATCCTCCTCGTTGACCACGGCCGGGGGCGGCCTGGACCACGGGCGGGTCGACGCGCTCGTGGACACCCTCGCCGAGCGCGCCGCCGGGGGCCGCGAGGTCGTCCTGGTCTCCTCCGGCGCGATCGCCGCCGGCCTCGCGCCCCTCGGGCTGTCCCGACGCCCACGTGACCTGGCCACCCAGCAGGCCGCCGCCAGCGTCGGGCAGGGCCTGCTCATCGGCCGGTACGCCGCCGCCCTCGCCCGGCACGGCCGCACCGTCGGCCAGGTGCTGCTCACCGTCGACGACGTGACCCGGCGGGCGCACTACCGCAACGCCTACCGCACCCTGCGCAAGCTGCTCGACCTCGGGGCGGTGCCGATCGTCAACGAGAACGACACGGTCGCCACCGAGGAGATCCGGTTCGGCGACAACGACCGGCTGGCCGCGCTGGTCGCCGTGCTGGTCGACGCCGACCTGCTGGTGCTCCTCTCCGACGTCGACGCCCTCTGGACGGGCGACCCGGCACGCCCCGGCTCCCGGCGCATCACCGAGGTACGCGACGAGGGAGACCTCGCCGGCGTGGACATCGGCGGTGCGGGCCGGGCCGGGGTCGGCACCGGCGGCATGGTGACCAAGGTCGAGGCGGCCCGGATCGCCACCGGCTTCGGCATCCCCGTGGTGCTCACCTCGGCCCCGCTCGCCGCCGACGCGCTCGCCGGCCGACCCGTCGGCACCTTCTTCCACCCGAGCCGCAGCCGCCCCGCCGCCCGCCTGTTCTGGCTCGCGCACGCCACCTCCCCCGGGGTCGACTACATCTGGACCCGGGCGCGGTGGCCGCCGTGGTGGGCCGGCGCAAGTCGCTGCTGCCGGCCGGCATCACCGCCGTCGACGGGGCGTTCACCGCCGGTGACCCGGTCGACCTGGTGGACGCCGCCGGCGCCCCCGTCGCCCGGGGGCTGGTCAACTACGACGCGGTGGAGCTGCCCGGCCTGCTCGGGCGCTCGACCGCCGACCTCGCCGCGGCACTCGGCCCGGCGTACGAACGGGAGGTCGTCCACCGCGACGACCTGGTACTGCTGTGAGGAGTGGCGGATGAGCGTGACCGAACAGGCCCGGCGGGCGCGGGTGGCGGCCGGCGAGCTGGCCGTGGCGACCCGTACCGCCAAGGACGCCGCGCTGGCGGCGATGGCCGACGCGCTGGTGGCGCGTACCCCGGAGATCCTGGCCGCCAACGCGGCGGACCTGGCGGCCGGGCGCGGGGCCGGACTGGGCGCGGCCGTGCTGGACCGGCTCGCTCTCGACGAGGGCCGGGTGGCGGGCATCGCCGAGGCGCTGCGCGAGATGGCCGCGCTGCCCGACCCCGTCGGCGAGGTGGTCCGCGGCTCGACCCTGCCCAACGGCCTGGAGCTGCGGCAGGTGCGGGTGCCGTTCGGCGTGGTCGGCATCATCTACGAGGCCCGGCCCAACGTGACCGTGGACGCCGCCGGCATCTGCCTGAAGTCCGGCAACGCCGCCCTGCTGCGCGGCTCCTCCTCGGCGGCCCACTCCAACGCGGCGCTGGTCGCGGTGCTGCGCGACGCCGTCGCCTCGGCCGGCCTGCCGGCGGACGCCGTGCAGCTGCTCGACGCCACCTCACGCGACTCGGTCAAGGAGCTGATGCGCGCCCGGGGCCTGGTCGACGTGCTGATCCCGCGCGGCGGGGCGGCCCTGATCCGCACCGTGGTCGAGGAGTCGACCGTGCCGGTGATCGAGACGGGCGTGGGCAACTGCCACGTCTACGTCGACGCCGCCGCCGACCTGTCGAAGGCGCTCGCCGTCACCCTGAACTCGAAGACCCAGCGGCTGTCCACCTGCAACACCGCCGAGTCGCTGCTGGTGCACGCCGACGTCGCCGACGCGTTCCTGCCGCCGGTGCTGGCCGCGTTCGCCGAGGCCGGGGTGACCGTGCACGGCGACGCCCGGGTCGCCGGGCACTCCGACGCGGTGGTGCCGGCCACCGACGAGGACTTCGCCACCGAGTATCTCTCGGCCGACATCTCCGTCGCCGTGGTCGACTCCCTCGACGCGGCGGTGGCGCACATCCGGCGGTACGGCAGCGGGCACACCGAGGCGATCCTCACCGACTCGCAGGCGGCGGCCCGGGAGTTCGTGGCCCGGGTGGACGCGGCGGCGGTCATGGTCAACGCCTCCACCCGGTTCACCGACGGCGGCCAGTTCGGCTTCGGCGCCGAGATCGGCATCTCCACCCAGAAGCTGCACGCCCGGGGCCCGATGGGCCTGCCGGAGCTGACCAGCACGAAGTACGTGGTGACCGGCGACGGTCACCTGCGCGGCTGACCACCCCGCGCCGCACCGTGACCGCCGGCCCGGCCCGCTCCCCCGGGCCGGGGGACGGCCCCGGCCCGGCGGCAGGTGGTCCGGGTCGACAGCCCCGGCCCAGCGGCAGGTGGTCCGGGTCGAGGCCCCGGCCCAGCGGCAGGTGGTCCGGCTCATGGGCAGGTCGTCCGGGTGGACGGAACCGGCTCAGCGGCAGGCGCGGATCGCCGTGAGGGTGGTGTGCACGTCGAACTGGTGGCCGTCGTCGCTCTCCCACCCGCCGTCGCTGCGCTGGGTCTCGGCGAGCCGGCGACGGGCCGCCGTCAACGTCCACTCCTGGTCGTCGACGCCGACCCGGCGCAGCGCGGCGGCCAGCCAGGCCGCGTCCGTCGGTGACATCTGCGGCAACCGCTCGGCGAGCACCAGCTTGATCCGCGCCGACTCGTAGAACATCTGCTGCCGGTGCAGCACCGCCGCGCTCAGCCAGCCGGCCGCCAGGAACGACGGCCAACTCCCGTCGGGACGCAACTGCGCGGCGAGGGCCTGCGCGGCGGCGTGCACCACCCCCGCGTAGGCACCGCCGACCCGGTGGTCCAGGGGGCCCGCGGCGCGGGCGTCGAGACCCGCCACGGTGAGCCAGAACCCGGCGTTGGCGGTCAGGTAGAGCCGAGCCGCCGCATCACCCGGCCGGGCCCACTCCGGTGCGGTGCCGGCGAGGGCCTCGTCCTCCTCCCAGCCGCCGTCGCGCTGCTGGCGGCCGGCGAGCCAGTCCAACGCCCGGCGGGCCGCCGGACGGCCCAGCGCGCCCAGGTCGTCCAACTCGGCGAGCCGGAAGCAGGTCGCGTCGACGGAGGCAACTTCTCCTCCCCAGGTGGCCGGCCAGCCGCCGCCCGGGGCCTGGCCGACCTCCGCGCTGTCGAGCACCTCGGGCGGCGGGGGCGTGCCGGTGCGCAGCCAGGACAGGCGGGCGCGGTCAACCGCGTCCCCGTGAGCCACCACGAATCCGATCGCGGCGTCGATGTCGACCACGGCGGTCACGCTACCGGCGCGAACGCGATCCCGCCTCGGGGAATCGGCCGAGGTCGTGGGGCGAGCGGTGGGCCCGCCCCACGACGGGTCAGTACGCCGGCAGCGACGGGTCGACCTGCTTGATCCAGGACAGCACGCCGCCCTGGACGTGCACCGCGTCGCGGAACCCGGCCGACTTGAGCGCGGCGAGTGCCTCGGCGGACCGGACGCCGGACTTGCAGTGCAGCACGATCTGCCTGTCCTGCGGCAGCTTCGCCAGCGCCTCACCCGAGATGATCTCGCCCTTGGGGATCAGGGTGGCGCCGGGAATGCGGACGATCTCGTACTCGGCAGGTTCACGCACGTCGACCAGGAAGATGTCCTTGCCCGCGTCCTGCCACTCCTTCAGCTCGGCGGCGGTGATGGTCGCGTCGACGACCGCCTCCTGGGCCTCGACCGAGACCGCGCCGCAGAAGTCCTCGTAGTCCTCCAGCAGGTCGGTCACCGTCGGGTTCTCGCCGCACAGGACGCAGTTCGGGTCCTTCCGCACCTTGATCTTGCGGTAGGACATCTCCAGGGCGTCGTAGACCATCAGCCGGCCCACCAGCGGCTCACCGATGCCGGCCAGCAGCTTGATCGCCTCGTTGACCTGGATCGAGCCGATCGAGGCGCAGAGCACGCCGAGCACGCCGCCCTCGGCGCAGGAGGGCACCATGCCGGGTGGCGGGGGCTCCGGGTAGAGGCAGCGGTAGCAGGGGCCGTGCTCGGCCCAGAACACCGACGCCTGGCCGTCGAACCGGTAGATCGAGCCCCAGACGTACGGCTTGCCGAGCAGCACCGCCGCGTCGTTGACCATGTAGCGGGTGGCGAAGTTGTCGGTGCCGTCGACGATCAGGTCGTACCGGGAGAAGATGTCGCGGACGTTCTCCCGGTCCAGCGCGGTGTTGTGGATCTCGACGTTGACCAGCGGGTTGATCTCCCGGATGCTGGCCGCCGCCGACTCGGCCTTCGACCGGCCGATGTCGGAGACACCGTGGATGATCTGGCGCTGGAGGTTCGACTCGTCGACGGTGTCGAAGTCGATGATGCCGAGGGTGCCCACCCCGGCGGCGGCCAGGTACATCAGGGCCGGGGAGCCGAGGCCGCCGGCGCCGACACAGAGCACCCGGGCGTTCTTCAGCCGCCGCTGCCCGGTCACCCCGACGTCCGGGATGATCAGGTGGCGCGAGTAGCGGCGGATCTCGTCAACGGTCAGCTCGGCGGCGGGCTCGACGAGCGGGGGCAGCGACACGGTGGACTCCCCGGGATCGGCGTGGTGGACAACCGCGCCATTGTCGCTCGACCGGCCGTCGATCGACCATGAGCAGGGACACGTCGCCCGACATGCGGGAGCGGGAATATCTCAGACGCCGTCCACAGGCGGCCCGGCGTACCGGGCCCCGTCGGGATACGGCCAGGGGTTGGCCACGCAGCCGGCCAGCCCGTACGTCTGCTGCTGCATCACCGGCGCGGGTCGGCCGGGCCCGGGACACGCCTCGTGCCCCTCGCCGAACTCGTGGCCCACCTCGTGGTTGACCACGTACGCCCGGTAGACCGCCAGCGGCGCCCCGTAGCCCGGCACCGCCGTCATCCAGCGGTCCAGGTTGACGATCACCGTTCCGGGCAGCCGGCAGGAGGTGTAGCCCTCGGTGTGCAGGCCCCCCGTCGCGCACATCTGCGCGGAGGTGCGCGACGTGGCGAGGTGGACGACGAAGTCCGCGTCGGCCGCGTCGGCCACCCGGCGCACCCGCAGCCCGCCCGAGCCGACCCAACTGCGCCCGTCGGCCAGGGTCGCGTCGACGGCGGCGGCGAAGTCGGCCGGGTCCTGCCCGGAACCGTGCTCGACCGCCACCGCGTAGCGCCACAGCGGGCCGGCCCGCCCGTACGTGGGCGAGCCGCCGTCGGCGAACGCGAAGGTTCCCGCGCCGGCACTCGGATGCGTGGGTACCGGCGGGGCGGACACGCTCCGTACCGAGCCGGTCGGGGCCCGCTCGGCGACGCGCCCGCTCGACCGGAGGGGCAGCGTCGTCACCACGACGGCCAGCAGCAGAACCGCCCCGAGCGCCGCGACCTGCCGGCGGACCGACCGGACCGGCGACGGCCCGGTCAGGTCGCGGGGGTACGGCGGCGTCATGTTCCGAGCGTCGCACAGCAACCACCCTTTATCGGGCATTTGCCGCCTGATACGTGAAACACCCCAGTCAGAGTGGCGGACCCTGGTATCGGCGACCGTCCCGGTACGGCCACGGATTGGCCACGCAGCCCTTGAGGAACAGCGTCTGCTGCATCATCACCGGCGCCGGCCGGCCCCGCCCCGGGCAGCGTTCGTGGCGGTTGCCGAGCTGGTGGCCGACCTCGTGGTTGACGACGTACGTCCGGTAGACCGACAGCGGCACCCCGGCCCGGACGAAGTGCGGCACCGACAGCCGCCAGCGCTCCAGATTGACGATGACCTTGCCGGGTGCCCGGCACGACGTGTACGGCCGGCCACCGACCCGGATGTCCACGCCGCCCGCCGCGCACATCAGCCCCGCCGTGCGAGCGGTCGCCAGGTAGACCGTGAAGTCGTGCCGGGCATCCCGGCCCACCTGCCGCAGCCGCAGCCGCCCGCCGTCCACCCAGCTGCCCGGCCCCGCGAGGGCCGCCTCCACCTCGGCGGCGAATTGCCCCGGATCCTCGCCCGCACCCCGCTCCACCGCCACCCGGTAGCGCTGCACCGCCCCCGACCCGCCCAGCACTCGACCCGCCCAATCGGCGTAGCCGAAGCTGCCCCGCCCGGCGTCGGGAACCGGCCCGGTCAGCTGCAACACCGGCTCGGTCCGTGGCGGGGCGCTGCCCGGCCCCGCACCGGCCGGTGCCGCGACCCCCGGCTGGGCCGTCCCCACGGACGGCGGCGTCCCCACGGAAGGCGGCGTCCCGGTGGCCGGTGAGGGCGCGGCGGGAGACGACCCGGCGGCCCGCACGCCGGCCGCCGACCCCCCGGCGTCCGGAACAGGCCGGGTGGCGACCACGACCACCACCGCACCGACCGCGAGCACCAGACCGAACAGCTGCCGGCTGCGCAAGCCGCCGACCCGCCCGGTGTCGACGCGCCGCGGGCGGCGGCGACCCGTCGGGACGGAGGCCGACCTGCGGCGGAACCGGGACATCCGGCTCATCCTGCCATGTCGGGCCGTTCCAGGGCGGTACCCACCCCGTCCGTCTCGGCGAGGAGCCCCAGCACCGCGCGGGCGACCAGCCGGGGCACCTCGAGCTGGGCCACGTGGCCGACGCCGTCCAGCAGCATCAACCGGCTGTCCGGGATCACCCGCGCGGTCTGCGGCGCCACCCGCACGTCGACCAGCCGGTCCTGACGACCGCCGACGACCAGCGTCGGTGCCCGAACCGCCGCCGCCAGCCGCCACAGCGAACCCGACCCCGGCAGGTACGCCCGCAGGAAGCTGGCGACCAGGCCCCGGAACGTGCGGACGTACGCGGCGGCGTAGTGCTCCGCCTCGTACCGCACCCGGATCTCCTCCAGCGCCTCCTGCCGGCGCTGGTCACTGATCCGGGTCAGGTCGGCGACGCACGACTCCATCACCTGCTGTGCCATCACCTCCGGTGCGAGCTGGGCCAGCCGCCAGGCGGCCAGCCGTTCCCCCCGGGGGACCGCCAGCAGCGGCAGCATCCGCCCCTGCAACGACCGGCGGAAGTCGAGGAACGGCAGGGCCGGCGACACCAGGGTCAGGGTGCGCACCAGATCCGGCCGCAACGCCGCCACGTGCACCGACACCGAGCCACCGAGGGAGTTGCCGAACAGGTGCACCGGCCCCCGGTCGGAGTGCTCGATCCAGCGCACCACCCGCTGGGCGAAGGACGGGATCGTGTAGCGCTGACCGGGCTCGCTGCGTCCGAAGCCCGGCAGGTCGATCGCCTGCCCGTCGAGCCGCTCGGCGAGCAGGCCGGCGAGGTCGGTCCAGTTCTGCGAGGAGCCGCCGAGACCGTGCACGTAGAGGGCCGGCTCGGCGTCGGGCCCGGTGGCCGGAGTGTCCCGCACGTAGGTCACGGAACCGTCGAGGTGCACCTCCCGGCCGGGCCAGGGCGGTGGGACCGAGGGCGCGGGCAACAGGTGGTCGGGGCCGAGGATGGCGCGCTTCATCATTCCAGTCTGCCCGGACACGCTCAGGCCAGCAGGGCCTCCAGCCGCCGGTTCACCGCGGCCAGGGTGGCCCGCACCACCGCCTGCCGGGGATCGCCGGCCACCAGCGCCGAACCGGCGAGCTGCTCCACCCAGCCGTCGCAGACCAGCAGCACGACCACAGTGGCCACCTCGCAGTTGCCGAACGGCACCACCGCCGTGTGCTCCACGAAACACCGGCCCCGGTCGGTGGACGTGGCCGCCCCGCCCAGCAGTTCGTCGACGGCCGCGGCGGCGGCCACGGCGCACAGCCGCAGCACGTACCCGTCGACCGCCGGCCCGGTCGCGTAGCCGGCGGCGTTCTGCTCGCCGGCGACCAGGCGGACCTCCACCGTCGCGTCCAGCCCGAAGGTGCTGACCTGGACGTGGTCGATCACCACGCGGGGGCCCGGATTGCCGCCGGTGTCCAGCGGCCGGGACGGGGCCGTCTCCGTGCTGGTCATCTGACCACCCGAGTACGAGGAACCGAGCGTGGCGGGGCTCCCGGTCGCCGCGCCCACCACCGACGTCGCCGGGTCCTCCACGGTGGCCCGACCACGGTGTGGCGTGGTGGACGGCCGGCGACGGCGGAGAGCCTCGGTGGCTGCCTCGGCGCGTACCTGCGGAGCGTCCGGGCGGCCGGGCACCGCCAACCGTCCCGGCACCCGGGCCTCGGCGAGGGCCTCAGCCGTCGGCCCGGCTTCCGCGCCGGACGCGGCGGCGGGCGAACCCGTGGCACGGGACTCCGCGGCACGGGACTCGGCGGCACGGCGGCGGGCGGTCGGCACGGGTGGCGGCGGGGGTGCTCCCGGCAGGTTCTGCGGGGCCGCGGCCAGGCCCATCCGCTCCTGGAGCAACCGCGCCACCTGCCGGCTCACCTCGGCCGGGTCGGCCCCGTCCGAGAGGTCCAGCCGGAGGCTGTGCGCGCCCGCGGGGGTACGGCGCAGCTTGGCGTCGCGGACGCCGCCCACCCCCCGCACGGCGTCGAGGATCGCGTCGACGTCGAAGCCCTCGGGCCGCTCGCGCAGTGGAGCGGGCTCGTCGTCGCGGCGCAGGTGGGTGGCGATGCGGGCGAGTTCCGGGGTTTCGGCAGGTGGCTCCACGGCTGGCGGCTCCGGCACGACGGGCACGTCCGGCTCGGCGGGGACACGTTGCGGCAGCACCGGCGACGTCTGGTCCGGGGACCGGTCGTCGGCCGGTGCCACCGGCACCGGGTCGGGGGCGGAGCGGCGGGCCGCGTAGGGGGGTGCGCTCGTCGGTGCGGGCGCGGACGGGGTGCGGTCGTGTCGGCCGGCGCCGCTCGTGGCGGGCCCGGCGGCCGATGGGCCGGTCGCCGTCTCGTCGACGACCGGCCGGAGCCGGAACGGCCGGGTGGCCCTCGGGGGGCCGCGTCGGCCTCCGCCGTCCCGGCGGGAGGCATGTCCCGCGAGGCCGGCGGAGCGCTGGTCGGGCGGGCCCAGGCGGGCCGGTCCTCGGGCGCGACGCCGGCCGGACAGGGCGGGACGCCGGTCGACTGGTCGGACGCGGCCGGCGGCACGCTGACCGGGCGACCCGTCGGCGCGGGACCGCCGAGGGACCACGCCCGCTGGGCGGCGGGCGAGGCAGGCTCCGCGACGGGGGGCACGGCGGTCAGGCGGCCGGTGGCCCAGGGCGGTCGATCGGCCGTGGAACCGGGGCCGGCCGCCGGTGGCGCGCTGGTCGGCCCGCCTGCGGGCTGGGAGGACCGGTCGACGGGTGGCGCGCTGCGCGGCCGGGACTCCGCCACCGGTGGGGTGCCGGCCGGAGCGGGTGGGGCGCCGGCCGGGACAGGTGGGCCGTCGGCCGGAACTGGTCGGCCGTCGGCCCAGCGGGGTCGGCCGGTCGGGGCGGGGGCCGCCTCCGGTACGGGGGTCGGGTCGGCCCAGGACGGGCGCGTGGCGTCGACCGGCCGCTCCGGCCCGGCCCAGGCGGGTTGGACGGGCGGGGCCGAGGTCGGCGGGTCGCCCGCCTCGTTAGGTCGGGGCAGCTCGTAGGGGCGGGCCGGTTCTGCCCGCACCGGCTCGTACGGTCGGGTGGGCTCGGCACGCACCGGCTCGTACGACCGGTGTGACTCGCCCTCCCGGGCCGACATCCGGGCAGCACGGGACCGGTGAGCGACCGGCTCCCCCTCGTCCTCCCGGTTCCACGACGGGGCCCAGCCACCGCCCCAACTCGGCCGGTTCCAGCTCGGGCCCGACCAGTCGGGTTCGGCCGGCGCACCGCCGCCCGACCGACCCCGGCCGGGTTCCGGTGCGGCCGGCGCACGGTCGGCGGGGTTCGGCTCGGACGGGAAGGTGTCGTCGCCCGGAGCATCGGCGCTCGCGGCCACCGCGGGCCGGTCGGGGGCGTGCAACCCGGGTGGCATCTCGAAGCCGGACGCGGCGGTGCCGACCGGCGGAACCTGGCCGGCGGGCGGCGCGGACGTCGGCGGGCCGGCGGGCGACCAGCGGCGGAAGCCCGGGTGGTCGTCCAACCGGGACGGCCTGTCGGGTGGGCCCGCGTCGGTCGGGGCGGCGGAGCGCTCGGCGGCCGGGGCCGGGCGTTGCAGCGGCACCGCGAGCCGTTCGTCGCCGTGCGGGTCCGGGTGCCCGCCGGGCGGGACGCTGACCGGGGAGCGCCACCCGCCGGCGGGGTCGGAGGACACGCCGTTGACCCGGCGCCCGTTGACCCGGCCGGCCCCGCTGGTGTCCCCGATCGGGCCGGGTGAGGACGCGGGCAGGTCGCCGTGCCGGGAGGAGGAGGCGGCCCAGCCGATCTCCTCGGGGGCCCACGACGCGGGATCCCGGGTGTCCCCGCCGGACCAGGACCAACCGGCCGTGGGGGGCGCCCATCCGTCGCCGGCGCGGGTCAGGTCGTCCTGCTGACCCGTCCCTTCGCCGTGCTCTCCCGGGGTGGCGGCACCGGGTTGCCCTGTTTCACTCACCGCGCGCTCCTTGGTCGCCCCCGCTGAGGCTACCGTGTGGCGACAGTGGCGATAAGTTACAGCAGCGGGCCAATTCCGCGAGGGGCCGAGGGGCCCTGACCGGTTCGAGGTGAATGCCGGCTCGTACGAAGAAACTCGGAGGTTCCCATGACCGCTGTGGGGAACGGTGCCCAGACCGCCGGCCGGCCCACCCGCCTGCCCCGATCCGCGCGCCGCAAGCAGCTTCTCGCGGCGGCTCAGGAGGTGTTCGTCGCGCAGGGCTACCACGCTGCGGCGATGGACGACATCGCCGAGCGGGCAGGGGTGTCGAAGCCGGTGCTCTACCAGCACTTCCCCGGCAAGATGGACCTCTACCTCGCCCTGCTCGACACGCACTGTGACGCGATCGTCGCGAAGGTGCACGACGCCATGCGCAGCACCAACGACAACAAGGAGCGGGTCGGCGCGTCGGTGCAGGCCTACTTCGACTTCGTCGACCACGAGAGCGAGGCGTTCCGGCTGGTCTTCGAGTCCGACCTGCGCAACGACCCGGCGGTGCGGCAGCGCGTGGAACGGGTCGAGCAGGGCTGCATCGCGGCCATCACCGACACGATCATCTCGGACACCGGCGTGAGCAGGTCGCACGCCGAGCTGCTCGCCTCGGGTCTGGTGGGCGCGGCGGAGACGGCCGCGCAGTTCTGGCTGGCCGGCGGCCGGCAGGTGCCGAAGGCCGAGGCGGAGGCGCTGGTCGCCGCCCTGTCCTGGCGAGGGATCGCCAGCTTCCCGTTGCAGGGTGAGTCAGCCTGAACATCCGGCCCCGAGATCGGATAGCCTTCCCATCGGCGGTCCTTTCGCCCGAACGAGGAGGCACAGTGGAGGTCAAGATCGGCGTGCAGTACGCGCCCCGCGAACTGGTGCTGGAGAGCGCCCAGACGCCGGCCGAGATCGAGCAGATCGTGACCGAATCCATGGCCAAGGCCGAGGGCACGCTGTCCCTCACCGACGAGAAGGGCCGGCGGGTCATCGTGCCGGTCAACAAGGTCGCCTACGTCGAGATCGCCGAGGCGTCCCCGCGGGCGGTGGGTTTCACCGTTCGCTGACGGTCAGTTGTTGAGTCCGGCGGCGGCCATCCGCGTGGTGTGCGCGGCGGTCAGCCGCCGGAACAGCATCTGGGGGTCCATCCGCTCGTCACGGGCGATCAGCGCGGTGAGCGCCCCCCGGTCGGCCGCCGCCACCCGGCCCGCCTGGGACAGCGCCTCGCCGACCAGGCGCCGGGCCCACATGGAGAGCCGCCCGGCCACCTTCGGGTCGGCGGCGACGGCGAGCCGGATCTCGGCGGCGGCGAAGTCCGCGTAGCGCGACTCGTGCAGCACATCCAGGATGAGCTGCCGGTCGGGCCCGGTGAGCGCCCCGGCGATCTCACGAAGGAAGTCGTCGGTGATGGCGTCCCCCACGTACGCCTTGGTGACGGCCTCGGCCCAGTCTCTCGGCTCGGTCGAGTCGTGGTAGGCCTGCAGGGGCGCGACGTAAGGGGCCATCGCGTCGTCGGGCAGCACGCCGAGGACGGCGAGCCGGTCGGCGAGACGTCGGTAGTTGGCGATCTCCGCGGCGGCCATCTCGCCCAGCGCCGCACGTCTGTGCAGGTCGGGGGCGAGTCGGGCGTCGGCGGCCAGCCGCTCGAACGCGAGCAGCTCGCCCAGGGCCACCAGCCCGAGCAGGTCGACGACGGCGTGGTCGGTGGGGGCGGGCACGAGCGCAGGTTACCGTCCGCCGCGCCCCGGCGGGGACGCCGCCATCCGTCAGCCGCAAGTGATGCAGGTCACAACAGATACCCCCGCCCGCACTGCCCGCTATCGGAATCAGGACGTCCGAGCAGGGCTTCAGGTAGCATGGACGAGTTGCCGTGGGCACCGATCCGACCGCAATGGCATTCCACCGCAGTGGCATTCCACCCGGACGACCATCACCCGGAGTGGCATCCCAACCGGCAGTGGCATTCCACCCGGTCGACGTCCGGTCCACGCGGCGCGCGTGCGGCCCGGTCCGCCCGGCTCTTCGCCGCCGACCGTGTGGCCCGCGCCAAACCGAGAGCGCCCTGAGGACATGACGGGGCGCACCCACGAGAGGGCACCCCCAAATCCATATGAGTGAGCTGACAGAAGACCTCACAACCGGCCAGGAACTGGCCCCCACCGCCCCGGTGCGACCGGAGGCGCCGACGTTCGCCGAGCTGGGCGCGCGGGCGGAGACCGTCGAGGCGCTGGCCGCCGCCGGCATCACCCGCGCCTTCGCCATCCAGGAGTACGCGCTGCCGATCGCGCTGCGCGGCACCGACCTGATCGGCCAGGCCCCGACGGGCACCGGCAAGACCCTCGGCTTCGGCGTGCCGCTGCTGGAGCGGGTGTTCGCACCCGACGAGGGCAGCGACGGCGTGCCCCAGGCACTGGTCGTCGTACCCACCCGCGAGCTGGGCATCCAGGTCGCGAAGGACCTCGCGGCGGCAGGTCGCACCCGGGGCGTACGCGTACTGCCGATCTACGGTGGCGTGGCGTACGAGCCGCAGATCGACACGCTCCGCAAGGGCGTCGAAATTCTCGTCGGCACCCCCGGCCGCCTGCTCGACCTGGCCAAGCAGAAGCACCTGCGCCTGGACCGGGTGCACGCCCTGGTCCTGGACGAGGCCGACCGGATGCTCGACCTGGGCTTCCTCGACGACGTCGAGAAGATCCTCGCGATGCTGCCGGAGGACCGGCAGACCATGCTCTTCTCGGCCACGATGCCCGACCCGATCGTCGCGCTGTCCCGGCGCTTCCTGCGCCGGCCGGTGACGATCCACGCCGGGCACACCGCCGAGACCGGCCCCTCGCCGCAGACCCAGCAGCTGGTCTACCGCACCCACTCGATGAACAAGGTCGAGATCGTGGCGCGGATCCTCCAGGCCGGGGGACGCGGGCTGACCATGATCTTCACCCGTACCAAGCGGGCCGCCGACCGCGTCGCCGAGGACCTGGACTTCCGGGGATTCGCGGTGGCCGCCGTGCACGGCGACCTCGGGCAGGGCGCGCGGGAGCGGGCGCTGCGGGCGTTCCGGGCCGGCAAGATCGACATCCTGGTCGCCACCGACGTGGCGGCGCGTGGGCTGGACGTCTCGGGTGTCACCCACGTCATCAACTACGACTGCCCGGAGGACCAGGACACCTACACCCACCGGATCGGCCGGACCGGCCGCGCCGGGGCCACGGGTGTCGCGGTGACCTTCGTCGACTGGGACGACATGCCCCGCTGGCGGATCATCGACAAGACCCTCGGGTTGGAGATGCCGGAGCCGCCGGAGACGTACCACACGTCCCCGCACCTCTACACCGACCTGGACATCTCCACCGAGGTCAGCGGCACCCTGCCGACCGCCGAGCGCACCCGAGCCGGGCTGTCCGCCGAGGTCGAGGAGGACCTGGGTGGCCCGTCGCGGCGCGGCGAGGGCCGGGGCTCCCGCCGGGGCGAGGGCCGGGGTCGCGGCGAGGGCCGGGGCTCCCGCCGGGGCGAGAGCCGGGATCGCGGCGAGGGCCGGGATCGCGGTGGTGCCGGCTCCTCAGCCGGGCCCGACGCCGTCGAGGCGGCGACCGACGGTCCCGCCGAGGAGGGCACCCGCAGCCCGCGTCGCCGCCGGCGCCGCCGGGCCGGCGAGACGGTCGCGGGTGAGCCGACCGCCGTGGTGGCCACCGACGGCACACCCGCCACGGGCGCGGCGGAGGCCCCGGGCGCCGAGGGCGAGCCGGCCAGGCCACGTCGCCGCCGACGCCGCCGGAGCGGATCCGCCGCCGGTACGCCGGCCGAGGCGACCGCCGCGGACTGACCGCACGAACGTCGACGTCCCCCGTACCGCTGAGCCGGTGCGGGGGACGTCGCCTGTCCCGAGGCGACCCCACACCCGCCGCCGCAGGTCGGTCCCCCGCCGCAGCCCGCCCGAGCAGGAAGATGACGAGATGCCCGAACCCCTGGACGCCGCCCTGGCCGAGGTCCGCACGCTGCTGCTCGCCCCCACCCTGACCAGGGCCGTGGCGGCCGGCCGGCGGCGCGGTCAGCGCCCCTCGGTGGTCCGGGCCGAGCTGCGCCCGGTCAGCCTGAAGGCGGGGCGCCGGCTACAGATCTCCACCTCCGACGGGTCCCGACCGCACACCCGCAACGTCGCACCGGGCGCGGAGGCGGACGCCGCGGTCGACGTCCTGCTGGCGGAGCCCTTCGGCAACTGGCACGTCGAGACGGCCGACGCCACGCTGCAACTGCGGGTCACCAAGTCGGGCGAGGCGCAGGTGCACCGGGCCGCCGCCACGCGACCTGCCGACGCGCCCACCGGGCACGACCGCGCCAAGGAGTACCTGCTGGACCCGGGCGACCCGATCTTCGCCGAGATCGGCGGCACGGCGGCGAAACGCCGCCAGGTCGACGCCTTCCTCCGCGCGCTGGCGGCCACCCTGCCAGACGACCTGACCGGCCCCCTGCGGGTCGTCGACCTGGGGTGCGGCAACGCGTACCTGACCTTCGCCGCGTACCGGTACCTGACCGGGCGGGGCCTCGACGTCGACCTCGTCGGAGTTGACGTCCGCGAGGACCAACGCCGCCGCAACACCGAGCTGGCGGAGCGGCTGGGCTGGGCGCACCGGGTCCGGTTCGTGGCCGGCACCATCGCCGACGCCGTCGTCGAGCCCGCTCCCGACCTGGTGCTGGCGCTGCACGCCTGTGACACCGCCACCGACGAGGCGCTGGCCCGGGCGGTGCGCTGGCGGGCCCGCTGGGTGCTCGCCGCGCCCTGCTGCCACCACGACGTCGCCAAGCAGCTGCGGAACCGACCCGCGCCGGGGCCGTACGAGCTGCTCACCAGGCAGGGCATCCTGCGGGAGCGCTTCGCGGACGTCCTCACCGATTCGCTGCGCGCGGGGTTGCTCCGGCAGCACGGCTACCGCGCCGAGGTGGTCGAGTTCGTCGACTCCCGGCACACCCCGCGCAACCTGCTGATCCGGGCCCGCCGCGCCGACACCGCCCCGACCGGCGACCAGCGCGACGAGTACCGCGAACTCGTCGACCAGTGGCGGCTGACGCCGCGACTGGAGACCCTGCTGGCGCAGCCGACCTGACCGGTCCCGCCCCTCGGGACTGTCTGGCCGGTCAGTCAACTGTGTCGGTCCGTTCCCGTACTACCCTCGAATGGCGCACCGAAGGGTGCCGGTCGGGAGGGAAGACCCCGCGGATGGGTTCGGCAGACGTATCGCCGCAGATGGCGTTCGCCCGGTTCGTGCGACGGGCCATCGACGACGCCCGCGAGGAACGCGGCTGGACGGTCACCGACCTGGCGTCGCACACCGGCGTCGGGCGGTCCACCGTCTTCCGGTGGCTGGCCGGCGACTGGCAGGACTACCCCGAACTGGCGAAGGTGCGCGGCTTCTGCGCTGCCCTGAACCTTCCGGTGGCCGCCGCGTTCCGGGCTCTCGGCCTGCCCGACGCCAGTCCGGCCCGCCACCGGCGCGGCGACGAGGGCCCCGTCGAGGCGGACGTGCGGATCATCATGCAGCGGCTGGCCGACCCGGCCGTGCCGGCCGAGGAGAAGCACCACATCCGGGACCTGCTGCGCTACCTGGCCCGCCGGCCTGTCCGCCGGGCCGGCTGACTCCACCGCACCGGCTGGCTCCACCGCACCGCTCGTCGGAATCGCCGGCCGGCGGGCGTCGGCCGAGCAGGCGTCGGCCGAGCGGGCGCCGGTTCGGTGGGTGGGCGGGCATCGACGGCGGGCCGCTGTCAGGGGACGTCGACGGTGAACTCCGCCGTGCGCACCGTGCCGCCGACCTGGAAGTCCAGGTAGAGCCGGTACCGGCCGGGGGTCGGGGTGGTGACCCAGAACGTGACCGTCCCGTCGGCGGCCTCCGGCTCGGGGTGGACGTGCAGGTAACCGAGGTCGCCCTCGCGCAGCGCCACCAGGTGCCCGTACGCGCCGAGGTAGCGTTCCAGCGCCGCCGGGGCACCGCCGGGCCCGGTGACCCGGAAGGTCAGCGGCGCGGTCAGGCCGGGCTGCGGGGTTCCCGTGGAGTCGACCGTGAACCCGTCGACGGTGGCCCCGGTGGCCGCCGCGGGCAGCGGCCGGGGCGCGTACTCCCCCGGCACCACCAGATCCACGCCGAGCGTCGTCGCGGTCTGCCGGCCGTCGTCGGCCACGGCCGTGAAGTCGGCGTACGCGCGCCACACGCCCGGCTGTGGCAGGGTCAGCGGCACCGACCAGGTGCCGTCGGCGGCCATGGTCGGGTGCAGGTGCTGGTAGCCGGTGAGATCGCGGCGGACCACGATCAGGTGCATCGGCCGGTCGTGCACGACGGCGAACCGGGTGGCCGGCCGGCGCTGCGCGTCCCGGATCTGGAAGCGCAGTTCGCCGGCCCGACCGGCGGTGAACTCCACGCCCGACGGGTGGAGCGTCCAGCCGTCGCGGCTGACGGCCAGGCCGCCCGCCTCGGTCGCCGCGCCCTGGTCGACGCCGTGCGAGTGCGCTCCGGTGCCGGGGGTGTGGGAGTGGTCGGTGACGGCGCTGTCGCCACCGGCCGTCGCCGGGGAGGCGGTGCCGTCCACGCGCCCCAGGCCGAAGCCGAGCAGGACGGCGAGGACCAGCCCGCCGACGACCAACGCCAGGCGCAGTGTGCCCCGGTCGGGGACGGCTGACGCCGGATCGGGCGCGGCCGAGGTGGGCTGCGCGCCGCTCTCCCCGACCCGGGCTTCGCCCGCCGTCGGCGTGCCCGGGTCCCGCCGGCCGGTCAGCACGGAACCGAGCACGGGCGCGTGATCTCCCTGCTCACCCATGCCACCACGGTACCGCCGCCCCGTCCCACCGCCCGCTGACCCCGGCACGTCGCACTCGCGCCGACCGCGCCGGGCCGAGCGATCAGGCGGCCGGTCGGAGGCGAGCCGCCGCCCACCGCCCAGGGCGCGCCCGCCTCGGGCCCCCGACCCGGACCGTCGCGCGCCCCCGGAAGGTGGGGGCGGGCGTCGGTCAGGAGGCGACGGCTAGGGCCAGGGGGAGGACGGCGGGAGCGCCGGCACGCCGCAGTTCGCGGGTCACCATGGTCATCGTCCAGCCCGATTCGACCAGGTCGTCGACGAGCAGGACGGGGCCGTCGAGACCGGCCAGGACGTCGGCGAGCGCCGCCGGCACGTCGACGGTGCCGTGCAGGGCGCGTACCCGCTGGGCGCTGTTGCCGCGCGGACCGCCCACCCCCGGCGATCCCGTCGCCGGCACCTGGCCGAGCAGCGGTAGCCGGCCGACGGCGGCGATCCGCTCGGCGAGCGAGCCGACCAGCAACGGGTGGGTGCGGGAGCCGACCGCGACGACGCCCGCCGGGCGGCGCGGCCACGGATCGTCGCCGTGCGCCCACGCCTTCAGCACCTCCACCACGGCCGCGACCACGTCGTCGGGAACGGGGCCGTCGGGCGTGTCCGGCCCGACCAGGCCGCGCAGCCGCCCACCCCAGCCCAGGTCGGACAGCCGGCCGACGGCCCGACCGGGCAGCGCCTGCTCCGCCGGGGCGATCCGCCCCTTGAGGGGTACGCCCACCGCGTCGAGCCCGGTCGGCCAGAGCTTCTTGGGCGCGATCTGCACGCCGGGGCGGCCGAGGAAGGTCTGCGCGGCGGTCAGAGCCGCGTCGGACACGTCCGCGCCGAACAACGGGGTGGCGCACCGGTCGCACCGACCGCAGTCGGCCGCCCCGGTGTCGTCGAGGCATTCCCGCAGGTAACGCATCCGGCAGCCGGGCGTGGTCGCGTACTGCGTCATGGCCTGCTGCTCGGCGGCGCGGGCGGCGGCGACGCGGCGCAACCGGGCCTCGTCGTAGATCCACGGCTGCCCGGTGGCGAGCCAGCCGCCGCGCACCCGGCGAACCGCGCCGTCGACGTCGAGCACCTTGAGCATCAGCTCCAGCCGGGCCCGGCGCAGGTCGACGAGGGGTTCCAGGGCCTGGGTGGACATGGGCCGGTCGGTGGGCAGCGCCGCCAGCACCGCGCGGACTTGCTCCTCGGGTGGAAAGGCCAGCGAGGCGAAGTACCGCCAGATGGCCTGGTCCTCCGGGCCGGGCAGCAGCAGCACCTCGGCGTGTGCCACGGCCCGGCCGGCGCGACCGACCTGCTGGTAGTACGCGATGGGTGACGGCGGCGCGCCGAGGTGTACCACGAAACCGAGGTCGGGCTTGTCGAAGCCCATGCCGAGCGCGCTGGTCGCCACCAACGCCTTGATCTTGTTGTCGAGCAGGTCCTGCTCGGCGGCCCGCCGGTCGGCGTCCTCGGCCTGCCCGGTGTAGGCGGCCACCGACCAGCCCCGGGTACGCAGGAACTCGGCGGTCTCCGTCGCCGCCGCCACCGTGAGCGTGTAGACGATGCCCGAGCCGGGCAGCCCGTCCAGGTGGTCGGCGAGCCAGGCCAACCGGTGCGCCGGGCCGGGCAGGTCGACCACGCCCAGCCGCAGCGACTCCCGGTCGAGCGTTCCCCGCAGCACCAGCGCGTCACCCAGTTGCTCGGCGACGTCCCCGGTCACCCGGGCGTTGGCGGTGGCGGTGGTGGCCAGCACCGGAGTCCGGTCGGGCAGGTTGCCGAGGAAGGTCCGCAGTCGGCGGTAGTCGGGGCGGAAGTCGTGCCCCCAGTCGGAGACGCAGTGCGCCTCGTCCACCACCAGCAGGCCGGTGGTGGCGGCGAGCCTCGGCAGCACGCTGTCGCGGAAGTCGGGGTTGTTGAGCCGTTCCGGGCTGATCAGCAGCACGTCCACGGCACCGGCGTGGATCTCGGCGGTGATCTCGTCCCACTCCGCCAGGTTGGCGGAGTTGATGGTGCGGGCCCGGATACCGGCCCGTGCCGCGGCCTCCACCTGGTTGCGCATCAGCGCCAGCAGCGGCGACACGATCACGGTGGGCCCGGTGTCCGGCGGCGTCGGTGCCGGGCCGGCGGTCGGCCCGGCGGCACTCGGCGCGGCCGGACCGTGACCGCGCAGCAGGGCGGTGGCCACGAAGTAGACCGCGGACTTTCCCCAGCCGGTGCGCTGCACGCAGAGCACCCGCCGCCGGTCCACCACCAACGCCTCGATCGCCCGCCACTGGTCCTCGCGGAGCCGGGCGTGCTCCCCGGCCAGCCGCCGCAGCACCGCCTCGGCCCGCTCGCGTACCGCCGCCCTGTCCTGGCTCATCCGGCATTTCTACCAGCGGCGCAGCGCTGGCATAGGATCGGCGTTCCCGGGCCCGTCGCGGACCCCGCCCCGGCCGGCAGCGGACGGCGGTCCGGCCGGCGACCACCGGCGGCGGCCAACGGTCCGGCGGGCAACCGCCGGCGGCGGCCAACGGTCCGCCCAACGGTCCGTCCCGGCGGCCAACGGTCCGCCGCGGCGGTCGCCGCGCCGGGGCGGCCCACCCACGTACGCGAGGAAGAGAGACCGATGACACTGCGTACCGGCACGACCCGTCGGGTCGGCACCGCCGCCGTCGCCGTCCTGGCCGTCGTCCTGGCGGGCGGCTGCACCGGCTCCGACGACTCCGGCGGGGCCGCCCCGACGCCTTCGCCGTCGCCGGACCCGAAGGCCGACCTGCTGGCCGCGGTGCCGGACGAGGAGGACCCGGCCTTCAGGTTCACCAGCGCCGACAACACCGGCGACGTCTCCGGTGTCGTCGACCCCCTCAACCGGGGCCTCGACATCGACACGGTGGTCAAGGAGAAGGACTTCACCCTCACCATGTCGTTCCGGGTGCTGGAGTCGCGTACCTGGATGAAGGTCGACTTCAAGGGCGCGGAGGAACTGCACGACCTGATGAAGCTGCCGAAGGAGTGGATGGAGCTGGACCTCGCCAAGCTCGACGATCCGGCCGGCGCACCCACCTACGACGGCACCGACCCGGGCAACACCCGGACGATCATCCGGGCGGCCAGTGACATCCAGGAGCAGGAAGGCACCTACACCGGAGTGGTCGACCTGACCGCCGACCCGGCAGTGGCGGAGGTGCTGGAGGACGTCGACG
Organism: Micromonospora nigra; assembly: GCF_900091585.1. Taxonomy (NCBI): domain Bacteria; kingdom Bacillati; phylum Actinomycetota; class Actinomycetes; order Micromonosporales; family Micromonosporaceae; genus Micromonospora; species Micromonospora nigra. The sequence goes on from NZ_FMHT01000003.1 coordinate 2,232,532, forward strand.
TGGTCGAGCTGGCCGACGCCGCCCGGCAGGTCCCCCTCACCGCCCAGGTGGACGCGGAGGGCAACCTCACCTCGCTCGTCCTGGAGATTCCGGCGGCCGGCAAGCGGAAGGCCACCGAGTACGCCGTGCGGTACTTCGACTACGGCACCACGCCCCCGGTGACGGCGTTCACCGACACGGACGCGACGAAGGCTCCCGCCTCGGCGTACGAGCTGCTCAACGACTGAGGCGATCCGACCGGCCGCCGTCGCCCCGCAGCGGAGGTCACCCGCCCCCGCGCCCGGCCGGCGGCCGTCGCCCCCGTGGCCCGGCACGGCGGCCGTCGCCCCCGTGGCCCGGCACGGCGGCCGTCAGCCCCGTGGCCCCGGTGTCGCGGTCAACGCCCGAACACGGACCCCCCGTTGACGCCGAGCACCTGACCGGTGACGTAGGCCGCTGCCGGGCTGGCGAGATAGCGCACCGCCGCGGCGACGTCCTCGGGCGTGCCGACACGCCCGAGGAGCGTCCCGGCCACCTGCCGGGCGCGCTCCTCGGGCGTCGTCCGTTCGCCGGAGAACTCCGTGTCGGCGACGTACCCGGGACTGACCACGTTCACGGTCACCTCGTCGGGCCCCAGCTCGACGGCCAGGTCGTACGCCCAGCCGTGCAGCGCCGCCTTGGCCGCCGAGTACGCCCCGCCGCCGCCGCGCTGGGCGGCGACGGAGCTGACCAGGATCACCCGACCGCCGGGGCGACACAGGTGCGGTAGCAGCGCCTCGGTGAGCAGGACGGCGGTGAGCAGGTTCGCGTCGAGGTTGGCCCGCCAGTACGCCGCGACGTCCGCCAACGTCCCGGTTCCGCCGCCCCGACGCCCCCCGGCGTTGTTGACCAGCACGTCCACCTTCCGACCCGCGAGCGCGTCGACGACTCGGCCGACCTGCTCGGGGTCGGTCAGGTCGGCGGTCACCGGACGCACCGCGCCCGACCGCCCCCACTCCACCCCGGACCGCTGGGCCGTTGCCTCCAGCACCTCCGACCGGCGGCCGACGATCAGCACGTCGTACCCGTCGCCGACCAACGCTCCCGCGATGGCCGCCCCGATTCCCGTCCCGCCTCCGCTGACCACCGCCACCCGGCGTCGCATGAGTCCGCCCTCCCCGTGTGGATGACCCGTCGATCATGAAGTTATCGCGGTCGATGGTGCCTTGTCGCGGCAATAACTTCATGATCAACAGGGCGGGGGTGGGGCAGCGAGGGTCAGGGGTGGGACGGCGGAGGAAGGGCATGCGGGCGGCGAGGCTGGCCAGGCCACCGGGGAAGAAGTACACCGCCAGGATGAACACCGTGCCGAGCACGAACAGCGGCTGGGACAGCGGCCGGCTGAGGAACGCCGGCAGGGCGTCCACCGCGCCGGAGGAACCGACGGAGACCAGCCGGTGGTCGAGGTAGACGTAGAGGATGCCGCCGAGCACCGGGCCCCACCGGGTGCCGGGGCCGCCGAGCACCACCATCACCAGCAGCGACAGGGTCAGCTCGCTACTGGTGATGTGCGGCGAGGCGCCACCGACGATCAGGCAGTAGACCACCCCACCCGCCGCCGCGAGACCGCCGGCCAGGGTGAACGCCACCAACTTGAAGCGGTACGGGTCGAGCCCCAGCACCCCGATCCGCCGTTCGTCGTCGCGCAGCCCCGCCAGCACCCGCCCGGTCGGCGAGCCGCTGACCCGGTGCACGACGAACACCACCACGACCAGGTAGGCCAGGGCCAGCCAGTACAGGTTGACCGTGTTGGCCACCCCGACCAGGCCCGCCGGCAGCCCGGAGACGTCCAGCGGCAGGCCCTCCTCGCCGCCGGTCAGCCCGCCGAAGTCACGGGCCACCAGGATCGCCCCGACCTGGGCGAAGGCCAGCGTGACCATGGCGAAGGCGATGCCGACCGTACGCAGCGCCACCGCCCCGAGCAGCCCGGCGAGGATCGTCCCGCCGGTGACGGCCAGCAGCGCCGCCTGCCACAGGGGCAGCCCGGCCCGGGTGATCAGGATGTCGGTGCCGTACACCCCGGCGGCGAAGTAGAGAGCGTGCCCGAAGGAGAGCATGCCGGTGCGACCGAACAGCAGGTCGTACCCGGCGGCCAGGCCACCGAAGACCAGGCACACGGCGAGCAGTTGCAGGGTGCCCGGCGAGTTGAGCGCCCCCTCGAAGACGCCCGGCAGGTGCAGCGTCGAGTACGGCAGGACCAGCGCCACCGCCAGCGCGACCAACGGCAGGAAGGGGCGCAGCCGGCCCCACGGCCCGCCGTGCGGCGTCAGTTCCCCGGGCACCGCCGCCGGGGGCGCCGCGCTCTCGGGACTCTTGACCTCGGTCATGCCGTTGCCACCTTTCCGGCGATGCCCTGCGGGCGCAGCAGCAGCACCACGGCCAGCAGTGCGACCACGCAGATGTCGCCCAGCCCGGAGGTGCCGTAGTAGTTGACGAACTGTTGCAGCAGCCCCACCGCGACGGCCGCGTACGCGGACCCGACCACCGAGCCCATGCCGCCGATGACCACCACGATGAAGGCGAAGATCAGCAACGAGCCGCCCTGCTGCGGTGACACGGTGCCGAAGTAGACGCTGCCCAGCGCCCCGGCCAGCGCGGCAGCAGCCCCACCGATGGCGAAGACCAGGGTGAACGCCTTGCGCACGTCGATGCCGAGCGCGGTGACCATCTCCCGGTTCTCCACCCCGGCCCGGATGATCAGGCCGTAGCGGGTCCAGCGGAGGAATGCCAGGATCGCCCCGAGCACCAGCACCGCCGCGACGATCAGCAGCAGGCCGCCGTTGGGCACCTGTGCCCCCAGGATGCCGGTGACCTGCCGGGTCCACTCCGGGCGCGGAAACGGCCGGGCGTCGGCACCCCACACGGCCTGGAGCAGCGCCACCCCGGCCAGCGACAGGCCGACGGTGACCAGCACCTGCTCGATGGTGCGGGAGTAGAGCGGGCGGATCAACACCAGCTCCACCAGCACCGCGACCAACGTGCCGGCGGCCACCCCGAAGGCGACCGCGAGCACGAACCCGAAGCCGTCCGGGCCGGCACCGGGCAGGTTCCCGGCCGCCCACCAGGTCGCGTACGCGCCGACGCCGAGGAACAGCCCGTGCGCGAAGTTCAACACGTCGGCCAGGCCGAACACCAGCGACAGCCCGGAGGCGACCAGGAAGTACAGCGCCGCCAGGCCGAGCCCGGTCAGCGTCAACAGGATCACGGTGTCCATCAGTGGCTGTCCTTCGGCGTCGTGGCGGGCACGGCGGCGGGGTCGGCGGCGCCCGGCTCGCCGGGCGGCCCGACGTGGTGGTGGCCCTCGGCCGAGCCGACGCCGAGCAGTGACCTCGTCAACGCGGCCTCCGACAGCAGCTCCCGCGCGTCACCGGCCCAGGCCACCCGCCCGGCGGCGAGCACCACCGCGTCGTGGGCGAGCCGCCGCACCACGGCCAGGTTCTGCTCGACCAGCAGCACCGGCACGTTCTCGGCAACCCGTTCCAGCACCTCGGCCACCTCGGTCACCACCTTCGGCGCCAGCCCCTTGGTGGGCTCGTCGACCAGCAGCAGCCGGTTGTCGTTGAGCAGCACCCGACCGATGGCGAGCATCTGCTGCTGGCCGCCCGACAGCGAACCGGCCCGTTGCCGTCCGCGCCGGTCCAGCTCGGGGAAGAGGGCGTACACCCGGTCGTACGCCGGGGTGGTGCCCCGCCGTTCGGCGAGCCGCAGGTTCTCGGCGACGGTGAGGCCGGCGAAGACGCAGCGGTCCTCCGGCACGTAGCCGAGCCCGTCACGGACCAGCCGGTGGGTGGGGCGTTCCAGGAGGCTGCGCCCGTCCATCCGGGCCTCGCCGCGCACCTCACCGGCGCGGGGGGTGAGCCCGACGACCGCGCGCAGCGTCGTGGTCTTGCCGACGCCGTTGCGGCCGAGCAGCACGGTGACGCCGGTGGGGGCCACCGTGAACGACACCCCCTGGAGGATGTGCAGTCCGGCGATCCGCACGGACAGGTCCCGCACACTGAGCACCGGTTCCATCAGAGGGACTCCCCCAGGTATGCCTCTTGCACCGTCGGGTTGGCCATCACCGTCTCCGGGGTGTCGCAGGCCAGCAGCGCGCCGTGGTGCATGACGGCGATCCGGTCGGCCAGTTCCAGGATCACGTCCATGTGGTGCTCCACCATCAGCACCGCCCGGCCGCTGTCGCCGGTCAGCGAGCGGATCACCTGCACCAGTTCCGGCACGTCCTCGGCGCTGACCCCGGCCATCGGCTCGTCGAGCAGCATCACCCGCGGTTCGGCGGCGAGCAGCAGGGCGATCTCCAGCTTGCGTTTCTCGCCGTGGGCGAGGGTGCCGGCGAGCGCCGTACCCCGGTGGGCGAGGCCGACCCGGTCGAGCGCCGCGTCGGCGGCGGCGGCCACCTCCCGGTCGGCCGCCGCCCGCCGCCACAACTTCATCGAACCCCCGCGGTACGCCTGCACGGCGAGCCGGACGTTCTCCCGCACGCTGAGCGAGCCGAAGACCGAGGACGCCTGGAAGGTACGCCCCAGCCCGAGCCGGGCCCGCCGGTGCGGCGGGAGACCGCCGATGTCCCGCCCGTCGAGGGTGACCTGGCCCTCGGTGGCCCGGCGCAGCCCGGTGATCAGGTTGAACAGCGAGGTCTTGCCGGCGCCGTTGGGCCCGATCACGCCGAGGAACTCCCCGGGTGCCAGGTCGAGGGTCACCTCGTCGACGATGGCGACCTCACCGATCCGCCAGGTCAGACCGCGGGTGGCGAGCATCGGCGATCAGCCCTTCATCGCCACGACGGGCGGGGCGGTCTCGTCGCCGGTGAGCGCCTTCTGCACGGTCGCGGTGTAGTCCGTGCCGCTGCCGGTCAGACTGGCCTGGAACATGGGCTGGAGCAGGGCGTGGTCGTCGGCGCGGATGGTCATGGCACCCTTGACGCCCTCGAAGCTCCAGCCCTCCAGGGCGGTCACCATCTTCTCGACGTCGTCGCCGCCCTCCTCGATCGCCCGCACCACCATCTGGGCGGCGGCGAAGCCGTCCGGGTGGAACAGGTCGAGGACACCGCCGGGCACCTTCGCCTTGGCGGCCTTCGCCGCCTCGGTGTCGGCCGCCCCGTCGAACCAGTGCGACAGGAACGAGATCTTGCTGCCGGCCGCGCCGAAGGTGGGCCAGGTTGCGCGGATGTCCAGCCCGGTGACCACCGTCGTGGAGGTGAGCACGCCCTGCTGGTCGAGGGTCTGCCACATGGCCGGTCCGGTGGTGCCGGCCCAGGCGACGAAGAGCAGGTCCGGCTCGGCGGCCTTGATCTGGCTGGCGAACGGGGTGAACTCGGTGGCGCTCGCCGGCGCCCGGACGCTGGTGACCGTGGCGCCCGCACCGCCGATGACGGCCTTGACGGCCGCCTCGTTGGCGTCGCCGAACGCGCCGTCCTGGGCGAAGACCACCACCTTCTTGCCGGCCGGGTCACCGATGAACGACCTCGCGGTCACCACGTCCTGGTACGACTGCCGGCCCGAGCGGAACGTGTACCTGTTCGCGCCGGTCAGGCCGTCCGTGGCGGCGGGACCGGAGATGAACAGGACCTTGTTCTGCGCGGCGATCGGGGCGACCTGGAGGGCCACCCCGGACGCCGTCGAACCGGCGATGATCCTGTGCCCCTTGCCGATCAGGTCCTTGGCGGCGGAGACCGCCTTGGCCGGGTCGCCCGCGTCGTCGACCTCGGTGATCTCGACGGCCCGGTCGCCCACCTTGCCGGTGCCCTTGGTGGCGAAGTCCAGGCCGGCCCTGAACCCTTCGATGTACTGCTTTCCGTAACTGGCCAGCGCGCCCGACTGGGAGTAGACCAGGCCAACCTTCACCGGGGCGGCGTTGTCGCCGTCACTGCCGGTGGCGGTGTCCTGCGGGCTGCCGCAGGCCGTGGCGGCGAGCGCCGCGGCCATCATCGTGGCGGCGGAGAGGAACACCCGCCGCGTCGTCCGGACCGTCATTGCGACTCCACGTGAGGACTGGGAGGAAGGAACGTCATGTGTCGGCTCACGCTAGAAGTGACGTCACCCACGGGCTATGTGGCGGAAACACACAAGTAACGGAGGTGGGGTGGCCGGCCGGTACAACACCGGGGCGGCGAGGGCGGCGTCCCGGGTGGGCGATGGCCTCCGCCCCCACGCGCACACCCACCGATGTGTCGCCCCGGGCCACCGGCCGGGCCACCGCAGGTAGCGGTGATCGGCTCCGCATTGCAACGACTTGCGGCAAGTTGGTGTGATCCGGCGGCTTGATCGCCCGATTTGCCGCAAGCAGAGTCGATCATGACGGCGGTCGGCCCGACGTGCCGCACGTCGCGTCGATCAGGCAGGCGGGCAGCACAACCGGCCGGAACTGGCGCTGTCCCGCCGCGACCTCGGCACGCGGTCCCGGGGTCCGGCAGCCCCGGATCCCGGAACTGCCATCGGTCCGCCACCCGGAGACGGGTGACGGACCGACACGTGGCAGATCAGAACGAGCCGGGTCGACCGTCGAACGGCTGATCACCCGCCCTCAGGTGGTCGAGGTTGCCCCGCTGTCGAGATGACACCGGTCAGGGTGTCGGAGCGGCGGCACCCGCCCGACCAAGGGCAACGGTGGTCAGCGGCGGGGCAGCCCCGACCGGGCGGCCACCGCGGTGTCGGGGTGGTCGGTGAACACGCCGTCGAGCCCCAGCCCGTAGAACAGCTCGTACTCGGCCTGGATGTCGCCGCGCGCGTTCGGGTCGGTGCCGATGCGGAGGTCGGCGGGCAGGAACATGTTCTCCGCCCGGAACGTCCAGGCGTGCACGACCAGCCTCTGCCGGTGCGCGTCGCGGATCAGGGTGGTGGGGGCGAGCAGCCGCCCGGCGGAGTCGCGGGGCACGATCAGGTTCTTGTTCGCGCCGATGCCGTCGGCGTACCGGGAGATCCACCGCAGGCCCGCCGGGGTGGCCAGGTCACGGTAGGTGCGGGCGTCCCCGGCGGCGGTGAAGTCGTACGGGCGGCCGGTGGCGTCGAGGAGCTGGACCAGCTTCACGTCGATGACCCTGTCCAGCGCGCGCAGGTTCGCGGTCTCGAAGGACTGGATGATCACCGGGGCGGAGCGCCTCGTCCACCCGTTGCGCCGCAGCACCTCGACCAGCGGCTGCTCCAGCGCCAGCCCGATGGAGGCGAAGTACGTCGGGTGCTTGGTCTCCGGGTACACGCCGATGGTGCGGCCCCGGGCCCGGCTCTCGGCCCGGGCCAGGTCGATGACCTCCTGGAGGGTCGGCACCTGGAACCGGCCGTCGAAGGCGGTGTTCGTCACCCGCACCTGCGGCAGGCGCTCCTTGGCGCGCAGCGTGCGCAGCTCGGCCAGCGTGAAGTCCTCGGTGAACCAGCCGGTCACCGTCACGCCGTCGATGGTCTTCGTGGTGCGGCGGTCGGCGAACTCGGGGCGGTCCGCCACGTCGGTCGTGCCGGAGATCTCGTTCTCGTGCCGGGCGACCAGCACGCCGTCGAGGGTGGAGACCAGGTCCGGCTCGATGTAGTCGGCACCCTGCCGGATCGCCAGCCGGTACGCCTCCAGGGTGTGCTCCGGCCGGTAGCCGCTGGCGCCCCGGTGGCCGATGACGATCGGCCGGTCGGTGGCGTGGGCCCGGTCCTGGTGGGCCGGGCCGGCCGAGGCGGCCACCGTGGGCACGGCCACGGCGGCGGCCAGCAGGGCCACGGAAACACCGAGGGCGGAAAGGGAACGTCGCAACGCCGTCTCCTGTCGTCGAGGGATCGCCCACAGCAGACCGGGCGGGTCTGGCCGGCAGTTGGTCGACGCCTGACCAGCGGGTGAACGCTCTCCGGCACCGTTTCCCCACCCCGAAACGCCGGAGAAAGGAAGATTGTCTGGTGCGCCGGTTCCTTCGTCACCCCGTCCGGCTGGTGCCGCTCGCTTTCCTGGTGACGATCCTGGCCAGCACCGGCCTGCTGATGCTGCGTCCCGCCACCATCGAGTACCAGCGCACCGGCTTCGTCGAGGCGTTGTTCACCGCCACGTCGGCCATCTCGGTCACCGGCCTGACGGTCACCGACACCCCCAACTACTGGTCCGGTTCCGGGCTCGCCCTGATCACCGTGCTCACCCAACTCGGCGGCCTGGGCATCCTCACCGGTGCCGCGCTGGTCTTCCTGACGGTTTCCCGGCAACTCGGAATACACAACCGGCTGCTCGTCCAGGCCGAGACGCAGGAGTACGGCGTCGGCGACGTCCGCCGGCTCGTGCTGCGCATCGCGGCCACGGCGCTGGCCTGCGAACTGGCCATGACGGTCGTCCTCACCGGCCGGCTCTGGCTGGCGTACGACTACTCCCCGGCCCGAGCGCTCTGGTCGGCCACCTTCCACTCCGTGCAGGCCTTCAACAACGGCGGTTTCACCCTCTACACCGACAGCCTGCTGGCGTTCTCCCGCGACCCCTGGGTCTCGCTGCCGCTGGCCATGGGCGGCATCGTCGGCGGACTCGGCTTCCCGGCCCTGTTCGAGGCCGCCCGGCACTGGCGGAAGCCGAAGCGCTGGGCGGTCGCCACGAAACTCACGATCTGGGGCAGCGTGGTCCTGCTGGTCGTCGGGTTCGCCGGCCTGCTGCTCGCCGAGTGGGCCAACCCACGCACCCTCGGCCGGTACGACGTGCCCGGCAAACTGCTCGCCTCGTTCGGGCAGAGCGCCTTCGCCCGCACCGGCGGCTTCGAGATGTTCCCGACCGACCTGCTGACCGAGGAGAGCTATCCGCTGCTGATCGGTCTGATGTTCGTCGGCGGCGGCAGTGCCAGCACCGCCGGCGGCATCAAGGTCTCCACGTTCTTCCTGCTCGGCTACACCATCTGGGCCGAGCTGCGCGGGGAACCCGACGTGACCGTCGGGCACCGCCGGGTGGCGACGTCCAGTCAGCGGCAGGCCCTCGCCGTCACCCTGCTCAGCGTCGCTCTGGTGGCCGGCGGCACCACCATGCTGATCCTGTTGACCGAGGGCGTCGTCTTCTACCAGGCACTGTTCGAGGTCGTGTCGGCGTTCAGCACCACCGGGCTGTCGGTCGGCATCTCGTCGTCGCTGTCCGACGGTGGGCAGTTGCTGCTGACCGCCCTGATGTACGTCGGCCGGGTCGGCCCACTCACCCTGGGCTCGGCACTGGCCCTGAACACCCGCCGCAGGCTGTACCGCTACCCGGAGGAGCAACCCATTGTCGGCTAGGAACACGGACTCCAACGGCATCGTCGTGATCGGGCTGGGGCGCTTCGGTTGCCACCTGGCCAGCGCGCTCGTCGCGCTCGACCACGAGGTGCTCGCCATCGACCACAGCCCCGAACAGGTGCAGCGGTGGTCGAACCACCTCGAGCGGGTGGTGCAGGCCGACGCCACCGAGGAGGGCGCACTACACCAGCTCGGGGTGGCGGAGTTCCGTCGGGCGGTGGTCGCCATCGGCGCGTCGGTGGAGGCCAGCGTCCTCACCGTGCTCGCCCTGGTCGAGCTGGGTGTGCCGCAGATCTGGGCGCGGGCCACCTCGGACAAGCACGCGAAGATCCTGGACTCGGTCGGCGCGCACCATGTGATCTTCCCCGAGGCGGAGACCGGCGAGCGGGTGGCGCACCTGATCGTCAGCAAGATGCTCGACTTCGTCGAGTTCGGCGACGACTTCGCCATCGCCAAGGTCCGGGCCCCCGGCACGCTGGTCGACCGCACCCTGGGCGAAATCGGTCCGGCACAGCGGTGCGGCGTACGGGTGGTGGGGGTGAAGCTGCCCGGCGAACGCTTCCGCTACGCCACGGACGACATCCGGCTGGGCCGCGACAGCATGCTGGTCATCGAGGGCACCATCGAGCAGGTGCAGGGCTTCGCCGCGCTCAGTTGAGCCGGGCACACCGCTCAGTCGTCGTCCCCGCCGTCGTCGTCACCGTCATCGTCGTCATCCCCGTCGTCGTCATCCCCGTCCCCGTCCGCGTCCGGGGTGACCGCTTTTTTTCCGCCACCCGACCCCTTCTTGGCGCCCTTGGGCTGAGGCTTCCCCTTACTCCCGTCCGCCGGTTTCGCCTTCCCGTCGTTCGACGGCTTCCCCTTGGTGCCGCCCGAGCCGCCCTTGGTCGAGGTGGTCGCCTTCTTCGTCGGGGTCTTCGGGGTCGGCTCGACCTTCGGTGCGGTGCCCGCGACCCCGGAGACCTGCACCGCGCACGCCGACTCGCCGACCCGGAACTGCACCGGCAGTGGGTTCGCACCCGTGTACGTGCCGGTCAGGTCGACCTTCTCCGCGGCACCGGGCGCGAGCGCCGGACGCTCCGGCACCGGCTGCACCACCACTGCCCGGCCCTGCTGACGCACCGGCGCGGGCGCCGCCTTCGTCACCGTCTGCCCGCCCGGGAAGGTGAAGCTCATCGTCCAGTCCCGCAGCTCCCGGTCGCCGGTGTTGGTCAGGGTCACCTCGGCGGTGAAGTCCTTGCCCGAGTCGGTGCGCAGCGCGTACGTGACCTGGCACGGGACCCGCTGCTCGACACCCATCCGGGCCTGCGTGGGCTGGTCGATCCCGCCGCTGGCCGGGCTACGCGAGGTCACCCCCCACACCGCACCCGTCACCGCCAGCAGGCCGGCCGCGACCACTCCCGCCTCGATCCGGCGTCGCCGGGCCGTCGCCCGGCGGGCCCGTGCCCCGGAGAACGGCAGCGCGTCCGTCGCCGCCGACCAGGGCAGGATGGTGGTGCCCACGCTCGCCAGCAGGGCCGGGTCGGTGGGCGTGCCCTCTGCGGTGACCGGCACCGCCGGAACCATCCCGGCCGCCTCGGCGAGGGTACGGGTCAGTTCCGCCGTCGACGGGCGGTCAGTCGGCTGCTTCGCCAGGCAGCGGTGCACCAACGCGACCACGTCGTCGGGCAGCCCCGGCACCGGTGGCATCGGTTCCGGGTCGTTGTACATGTGGGCGCGCAGCATCTGCGTGGTGGTGTCGGCCTGCCAGGGCAGCCGACCGGTCAGCATCCGGTACAGCAGCAGGCCCACGGCGTACACGTCGGTGGCCGGGGACACCTGGCCGATGTCCAGCCGCTCCGGGGCCAGGTACGCGGGGGTGCCGAGCAGTGCGCCGTCCGGGCCCTTCTCGCTCTCCCCCACCAGCGCGGAGATGCCGAAGTCGACCACCTTCACGCCGGTCGGGGTGAGCATGACGTTGCCCGGGGTCACGTCCCGGTGCACCACGCCCCGGGCGTGCGCGGTGGCCAGCGCCGAGGAGACCTCCGCGCCGATCGCCACCGCCTCCCGCCACGGCAGGTGCCCGTCGCGGGACAGCCGCGCCGTGAGCGGGGCGCCGTCCACCAGCTCCATCACGACGTACGGCACGGTCAGCCCGACCTGCTCGGACTCGCCGTAGTCGTACACGTTGGTGATGTTGGGGTGGCACAGCCGCGCGGAGGCCTGGGCCTCGATCCGGATCCGGTGCCGGAAGGCCCGGTCGGCGGCCAGCCGCGACGCGAGCACCTTCACCGCCACCTGACGACCGAGCACCTCGTCGTAGCCGCGCCAGACCACGGACATGCCACCCGCGCCGAGTTGCTCGATGAGCCGGTACCGCTCACCGAGCAGCTGCGCGCCCTTGCGTGCCGCTCCACCCATGATGTGCGTTGTTGCCCGGCCCCGGGCCGGCTACACCTGGCCGGTCGGAATCGGTCAGGCAATCACCCGATCAGGCGGTGGCGAGCAGTTGGTCCACCGGTGCGTAGTCGTCGGTGAGGACCAGGGCGTCACCCGCGAAGGCCGTCAGGTCGGCACCGGAGAGCAGGCTCACCGGCTCCTCGTCGGCGTCGAGACGGGCCCGTACGGCGGCCAGCGGCAGCGGCGCGTCCGACGCGACGATCAGGAAGTTCGCGCCCCGCTCCCCCGCGAGGGCCTCCGGCGGGGCGATCAGGGCGACGTGCCGGAACTCGGCGGCGACGGTGGCCACCTCGCTGCGGATGAAGCGCAGCGGCGGATAGTCGATCACGTTCTGCACGTAGACGCCGCCGGGCCGGGTGACCCGGCGTACCTCGGCGACCATCTCCCGGGTCGCCAGGTGCCAGGGCACCACCAGGTGCCCGAAGGCGTCGCCGACCACGAAGTCGCGGCTGTCGGTGCCCTCCTCCGCGACGAGCATCCGGGCGTCGCCCACCACCGCCCGCAGGTCGGGCCCCTGGCGTACGCCGAGCTTCTCCTCGCTGAGGTCCACCAACCCGCCGTCGATCTCGAACACCACGTTGTCGGTGCCCGGCCGGGTCGCCGTCAGGTAGCGGGGCACGGTGAACCCGCCGCCCCCCAGGTGCAGCGCGTCGAGACGCCGCCCCGGCGGGGCCACCACGTCGGCGACCGCCCCGATCCACCGGGTGTACGCGAACTCCAGGTGCGTCGGGTCGGCCAGATCCACGTACGAGTGCCGTGCCGAGTTGAGAAGCAGCGTCCGCCCGCTGTCCCGCGCCGGATCGACCTCCACCCGGGCGCAGTGGTACGCCGTCTCGATGTCGCACGGGTCCGGTGCGACGGTGGTCAGGCCCACCCCGACCAGGCCCAGCACCGCCAGGGCCGCCTTGGCGCGGGCCGGGCCGGGCAACTCGGTGCGGTCCTGCCGGTGCAGCCACACGCCGAGGGCGATCCCGGCGACGCCGAGCGCGGCGGCCAGCCCGAACAGGATGACCGTGCTGGGCAGCGCGGCGACCAGCACGAAGCCGGTGACGAGGGTCGCCGTGACCGCGCCGAGCGTACCGACGCTGGACAGCTTGCCCACCACCTGACCGGTGCGGCGCAGGTCGGCGAGCTGAAGCTTCACCACCAGCGGGGTGACCGCCGACAGCAGCAACGCCGGCACGAACACGGCCAGCGCGACCAGCAGCAGGACGGCGCTGGCCGCCCCACCCCGCAGCACCTCCCCGGCGTAGCGCACCACCGGCAGGGTGACCGCCGTGGCGACACCGGACAGCACCAGCGCGGGGGCCAGCAGGGTGCGCGGGTCGCGCCGGTCGGCCAGTCGACCGCCCGCCCAGGCCCCGTACGCGATCGCGGCCAGCGCGATGCCGATGACCGAGCTGGTCACCTGGAGGGTGACCCCGACGTACGGGCCGACCAGCCGCAGCGCGGCGGTCTCCAGCACCAGCACGGCGCCGCTGGAGAAGAACACCAGGAAGGCGGCCAGGGCGTTCGGCAGGGCCCGTGGCGGTGCCGGGTCGGGCAGGGCGGGCGGGACCGTGACGTCGGGCGTTGGGGAACTCACCCGCGCGATGCTACGCAGTGAAACTGGGTCGCCGGGTCAGTACATCGAGAGATGAACATGGTTCGTGTGGTCGGCGGCCGGGCTGCCACTGCCGCCGTACGCCCGCCAGCCGGTGCCCGGGTGCCAGATCTGGCGGTACCAGATGACGTAGAGCACACCCAGCCGGTTGGCGTTGCGCACGTGCCAGGCGGCCAGGCTGTCGCCGTAGGACTTGTCGCCGCCGGTGGCCGTTCTGTCCTCGAAGCCGCCCGTGGCGGCCGAGAAGTCGCAGGCGCGACCCTTGGGGTGTTCGCCCGACCCACCGCTGCGGTAGCAGGAGACGTACCTTTTGTAACCGGCCGCCTTCGTCTGGTTGAGGGCGTTGAGAGTGCGTGGCGTGATGCAGCCGGACGTGGTCGGGTCGTCCACGGAGCACGACTCGGACGGCCACGAACCGTCGGAGTTGCGCGGCGCGGGCCTCGCCGAGGTGGAGCTGCCGCCGCTGAACCCGCCGCTGGAGCCGGAGCTGACCTCCGCGAGGGCGGCCTCCGCCTCCTTCTTCTTCTTGGCCATCACGGCGAGTTGCTTGCGTTGCTCACGCACCTCACCGTCCAGGGCGATCTTGGCCTGGCGGGCCTCCTCGCGGGCGTCGGTCAGCTCCCGCACCCGCCGGCCGTCGCGCTGAGCCAGCATGTCGAGACTCGCCGCCCGCTGCACGAACAGCTCCGGGTTGGCGCTGTCGAGCAGCATCGCCGCCGGGGTCAGCCGCCCCACCTTGTACGACTGCGCGGCCACCTCGCCGACCTGCGCGGTCAGGTCGACCAGCCGGGTCTCCATCATGGTCACCTGGAGGGCCAGTTCCTTCTGCCGCTTCTTCGAGGTGTCCAGCTTGCGCTTGGCCTCGATGTGCGCCTTGGCCGTGGCCGCCAACGCGTCCCGCAGCTTCTTGGTGCCACCCTCGTTCGGTTCGGCGTGAGCGGGCACGGCACCCAGACCGAACAGCAGCGCCGCGACGGCGAGCAGGGTGGTCAACGGGCGGGCACCGCGCCACCCGACGGGCATGGTCCTGCGCACGAAGGCATCCTTCCGGTCAACCGCCGGCCCCCGAGGAGCGACCCGGCGGCGTCTCCACCGGCGCCGGACGGCGGCCTGCTGGCGGAGACCGCCGGTCAGAATACCGGACCGCACGCCGTCGTCCCTCCCCGCGAACCCCGAGCACCGCCGATGCTCCACACTCCGCGACCATGCCGTCACGCAGGGCGTACGAGGTGTCGACGGCCACGCCCGCCCCGCAGGGACCGGTCCGGTGGAGCGGGTCAGCGGGCGACGAGGGCCGCGTGGACCTCGCCCCACACCTGCTCGTTCGCGGCGACCAGCAACCCGATCTCGGAGTCCGCCGGGTGGTACTCCGTGCCGTCGAGGTGGCGGGCCACCCCACCGGCCGCCCGCACGAGCAGGGTCCCCGGGCCGTGGTCCCAGGGCAGCGTGCGCCAGAAGAGGACGAACTGCTGCTCGCCGGTGAGGATGTCCAGGTACTCCCGGCCCGCGCAGTGCTGTCCCGGCAGCAGTTGCCCGATCCGGCCGCCGCCGGCCTCCATCGCCGCACGGGAGTCGGGCGGCAGGAAGTGGGTCATCGCGGCACCGCGCAGCGCACCCACCGGCCGCACGTCGGCGCTGGTGCGCACCCGCCGGCCGTCCAGGTACGTGCCCTCGCCCGACCGGGCCGCCGCGAGCGTGCCGGCGAGGGGGTCGAACACCCAGGCGGCGGTCGCCTCGCCGTCACGCAGCAGCGCCACCATCAGCGCGAACGGCCGGCGTCCGGCCGCGAAGTTCGAGGTGCCGTCGACCGGGTCGACCAGCCAGACGTCCCCGTCCGACCGGAGGTGCCGCAGCAGCCCGGGATCGTCGGCCACCGCCTCCTCGCCGACCACGACGGAACCCGGACGCAGGCGGCGCAACGCCGCGGTGATCTTCTCCTCGGCCCGCCGGTCGGCGACGGTCACCAGCTCGCCGGGGGCCTTCTCGGTGACGTCGGCGTCGTCGAGCGTCCGGAACAGCGGCAGGACGACCTCGTCGGCGGTCTCCCTCAGCAGCCCGGCGACGTCGTCGAGCAGGGTGTCAGCCACGCGGCGGCAGCTTCACCACACTGACGAAGAACTCGTCGATCTGCCGGACCACCGAGATGAACCGGTCGAAGTCGACCGGCTTCGTCACGTACGCGTTGGCGTGCAGTTGGTAGCTGCGCAGTATGTCCTCGTCGGCCTGGGAGGTGGTGAGCACGACCACCGGGATCCGGCAGAGCTGCTCGTCCTTCTTGATCTCCTCCAGCACCTCCCGGCCGTCGCGGCGGGGCAGATTCAGGTCGAGCAGGATCAGGTCCGGCAGCACCGCGTCGGCGTACCGGCCCTCGCGGCGCAGGTACGCCAGTGCCTCGGCGCCGTCGGAGACGACCGTCAGCCGGTTGCGCAGCTTGTGCTCCTCGAACGCCTCCTGGGTCATCAGCACGTCGCCCGGATCGTCCTCGACCAGCAGGACCTCGATCGGGCTGTTGCCGTCCGCCGGCGCGGTCATCCCACCGTCTCCTTCATGCCACCCTGCCTACCGCTTCCCGGCTCCGCGCCGGTGTCGTCCGCGCCGTCGCCGGTCGCCGTGGGCGCGCCATCGTCCGCCCCGGCCCGCGGTCCGCCCGCCGGATCGCCGTCGGCCGCAGGCTCCCCGTCGGGCGCAGGCTCCCCGTCGGCCGACGTCGCGGCGGCTCCCGCCACCTCGGCCTCCCCGGCAGCGTCGTCCTGCGTGGCGTCGGGCAGCGCGGGCAGCGTGAACCGGATCGTGGTGCCCTCGTCGACGTCGGTGTCCACCCAGACCCGCCCGCCGTGGTACTCCACGATCTTCTTGACGATCGCCAGCCCGATGCCGGTGCCCGGGTACGCGTCCTTCGCGTGCAGCCGCTGGAAGATCACGAAGATCTTGTCGGCGAACTCCGGCTCGATGCCGATGCCGTTGTCCCGGCAGGAGATCTCCCACTCGCCGTCGACCAGGCGGGCCGACACGTGCACCTTCGGCGGCACGTCCGGCCGCCGGAACTTGATCGAGTTGCTGACCAGGTTGGCCAGCAGGTTGGTCAACAACGGCTCCTCGCCGCTGATCACCGGCAGCTCGTCCCAGGTCAGTTCCGCGTCGGCGTACTGCCGGGCGGCCTCGGTCTGCGCCGCGACGTCACCCATCACCCGGTCGAGGTCGACCTCGGTGAAGCCGCTGGTGAGCCGGCCGATGCGGGAGAACGCGAGCAGGTCGTTGATCAGGCGTTGCATCCGCTGCGCGCCGTCCACCGCGAAGGCGATGTACTGGTCGGCCCGCTCGTCGAGCCGGCCGGCGTAGCGACGCTGGAGCAACTGGCAGAAGCTGGCGACCTTGCGCAGCGGCTCCTGGAGGTCGTGCGAGGCGACATAGGCGAACTGCTCCAGGTCACGGTTGGAGCGGGTCAGCTCCTCGGCCTGCTTCTGGAGCTGGGAGTTGACCCACTCGATGCGCTCCCGTGCCTCGCGCACCTCGGCCAGGTCCGCGGCGATCTTGCGGCGCATCGCGTCCACGTCCTCGCCGAGGTGGTGGAACTCCGGCGGCCCGCTGCCGACGATGCCGTGCTGGTAGTCGCCCTCCGCCACGTCGCGCACCTGCCCGGCGAGCTGGGCCAGCGGGCGGATGACCATCCGCTCCAGCGAGGTGAGCAGCAGCACCCCGGCCACCACCACCACCAGTGCCGCGACGATCAGCAGTACCACCAGGATGTTGCTGGTGGTGCGGACGTCCCCGGCGGTCTGCTCCCGGGCTTCGAGGATGCCGTCCTGGAGGGTGTTCACGGCCGACCGGATCTGGTCGAACTGCTCCCGCGCCTCGTCGGTGAGCAGCCCCTGCCCGGCGGCGGTGCCGCCGTTGTCGATGGCGGCGATCACCGGGATCACGACGCTCTGCCGCCACTGCTCGGCCCGCTGCCGCACCACGGCGAACTCGTCCTGGAGCTGCGGATAGTCCGTCAGCAGCCGGGACATCGAGTCGACCAGGTTCCGCTCCCGGTCCAGCCCGGTGGCGTACGCGGCGAGGTCCTGCTGATCACCGGTCAGGGCGAATCCGCGGATCGCCGTCTCCTGGTCGACCAGCACGGCGAGCAGCTCCTGCGACTGGGCGCGCAGCGGACCGGTCTCGTTGAGCACCGCGTCGATCTGGGCCCGGTTGCGAGTGGCCACCACCGCCGCCGCGACGGCCACGCCGACCAGGAGCACACTCACGATCGCGATCAGCACCACCAGCCGGCCGCGGAGAGTGCCACCGGTCTCCCGCGCCGTCACCGGCCACCACCCCGGCTGACCAGCAACATGGCGACGTCGTCGGCGAGCGGACCACCGTTGATCTGCTCCGCCCGGCCGACCAGCCAGGCGGGCAACTCGGCCAGCGGCACGGCTCGGCTGTCGGGCTCGGCGAGCAGACCACTGAGGCCGGGCACGTCGAGGCGCTCGTCGCCCACGCCCACCCGCCCCTCGATCAGGCCGTCGGTGTACATCAACAGGGACCAGTCCTCGGTGTCGAACTCCAGGTCGAAAGCCACGGGGCGGCGGGGCCGCACGCCGAGCAGCAGGCCGCCGGGCGCCGGCACCGGCACCACCCGGCCCTCGGCCAGCAGCAACGGCGGCGGGTGCCCGGCCAGGCGTACGGTCGCCCGGTTGACGTCGAGATCGAGCCGCACCGTCGCCACCGTCGCGAAGATCTCCTGGAGGCGGCGTTCGCTCATCAGCACCTGTTCCAGCGCGGGCAGCACCTCGTCGTCAGGCACCCGGGCGAGGATCAGGGCCCGCCAGGCGACCCGCAGCTCGACGCCCAGCGCCGCCTCGTCCGCCCCGTGGCCGCAGACGTCACCGACGATCAGGTCCACCCGGTCGGGCCGGGTCTGCACCACGTCGAAGAAGTCCCCGCCGATCAGCGCGGCGTGCCGACCGGGCCGGTAGAAGGTGTGCACCGCGATCTGGTCGGTGGACATTAGCGGCTGCGGCAGCAGGCCGCGCTCCAGGCGGGCGGACTCGGCCTGGCGCAGCTCCACCTCGCGCAGCCGGCGGGCGTTCTCGTCGGCCCTCTTGCGCTCGACCGCGTACCGCAGCGCCCGGGTCAGCAGGACGCCGTCGACCTGCCCCTTGACCAGGTAGTCCTGAGCGCCTTCGGCGACCGCGACGATGCCCAGGTGCTCGTCGGAGCGGCCGGTCAGCACACACACGGCCGAGCTGCGGGACATCTCCAGCACCTGCCGCAGCCCGTCCAAGCCCTGCGCGTCGGGCAGACCGAGGTCGAGCAGGACGCAGTCCACGCCGGCGATCCGTTGCCGGGCCTCGCTGAGGCTGGTCGCCACCAGCAGCTCGATCCCCGAGTTCGCCTCGGCCAGCAGCTCCCCGACCAGGAAGGCGTCGCCCTCGTCGTCCTCGACCAGCAGGACCCGCAGCCGCTCGCCCGGGGGCAGATTCGGGTGCGGTCCGAGACCACCACGCGGATACGCCCACGACACCACGGAGGGACCGGTCGTACCGGTCCCCCGTTGCGGGCGGGCCACCGCCGCGACGGGCGGGTGATCGCTGGTGATGTCGGGCTCCTTCCGAGTGCCCCGCTGATCCTGTATTAGACAACGTTCGCACACAACCTGGCGGAAGCAGCGGCGGGTGCCATGGAGGATGATGTCCACCCCTGCCCCCACCCCCCGAGGAGTCGTCGTGGGCGCACCCCCCGTCCCCGCCGCCGACCGCGCGCTCTCCCGGCCGCGTCGGCGTGTCCCGGCCGCCGTGGCGGCGCTCGCCGCGCTCGTCGCCGTCGCCGCCGGCACCGTGTTCGACCTGCGCGCCCCCGCCCCCCGTCCGGCCGACGCGCCGGCCGGGGAGTTCAGCGCCGGCCGGGCGTACGCGCACGTCGAGGTCGTCGCCGCCCGTCCACACCCCGCCGGCAGCCCCGCCAACGACCAGGTTCGCGCCCACCTGGAGCAGGTGCTGCGCGGGTTGGGCCTGGAGACCACGGTGCAGGACACCGTCGCCGAGGAGGCCGGCCAGCTCAGCGGCGCGGCCGGCGGCGCGACGCTGGCCCGGGTCCGCAACGTGGTGGCCCGACTGCCCGGCACCGACCCGACCGGGAAGGTGTTCCTCGTCGCCCACTACGACTCGGTGCAGTCCGGGCCGGGCGGCAACGACGACGGGGCCGGAACGGGCGCGATCCTGGAGGTGGCCCGGGCGTTGACCGAAGGTCCCCGGCCCCGCAACGACGTCGTCTTCGTGTTCACCGACGCGGAGGAGGCGTGCCTGTGCGGCGCGTCGGCGTTCGCGTCGGAGCACCCGCTGGCCGCCGACGGCGGAGTGGTGCTCAACCTCGAGGCCCGCGGCACCACCGGCCCGGTCATCATGTTCGAGACGTCACGCAACAACGCCGCGCTGGTGGCCGCCTTCGGTCGGGCCGCCCCGCACCCGGTCGGCACCTCGTTCGCGGTGGAGGTCTACCGGGCGCTGCCGAACGACACCGACTTCACCGCCTTCCTGGGCGCGGGGTTCCTCGGGCTCAACTCGGCCTACCTGGACGGCGGGGCGATCTACCACACCCCGCTGGACACGCCCGCCGCGATGGACCGGGCCAGCCTCCAGCACCACGGCGACAACACCCTGGGGCTGGCCCGGGAGTTCGGCGGGATGGACCTGGCCGACCTGCGCGCCGGGCACGACGCCACCTACTTCCCGGTGCCCGGCGGCCTGCTCCACTACCCAGGCTGGCTGGTGCTGCCGCTGGCCCTGCTCGCCGTGGCCGCCGTGGCCGCCGCCGGCTGGCTGGCCGTGAGGCGGGGCCGGGCGACCGTCGGCCGCCTGGCCGCCGGTTTCGGGCTGGCCCTGGTGCCGGTCGTGGTCGCGCCGGTGGCCGCGCAACTGTTCTGGGCGGGCGTCACCGCCGTCCGTCCCGGGCACGCCGAACTGCTCGACCCGTACCGGCCGACCTGGTACCGACTGGCCGTGGTCGCCCTGGCCGCGACGGTGCTGGTCGCCTGGTACGCGGTGACCCGCCGCCGGGTCGGGCCGGCCGCGCTGGCGCTGGGCGGGCTGGGCTGGCTGGCTCTGCTCGGGGTGCTCCTCGCGGTGCTGGTTCCGGGTGGGGCGTACCTGGTCAGCCTGCCCGCCCTGGCCGGCGCGGCCGGTGCCCTGGTCGCGTTGTCCACCCGGGTCGACGGGCCGTGGCCCGTGGTCGCGGTGACCGCCGCCGGTGCGGTGGCCGTGCTGGTGCTGCTGCCCACGGTGGTGCTGCTGTTCCCCGCGCTGGGCATGGCGATGGGCGGGGTGGCGGCACTGTTCGCGGTGCTGCTGGGCCTGGCGGTGCTGCCGGTGGTGGACCTGCTGCATCCACAGGCCGGCGGCCAGCGCGGCCTGGTCGCGGCGCGGGCCCGCCGACTGGGCGCGCTGCCGGCCGGTGCCGCCGCGCTGGCCGCGGTGGTGTTCGCCGGGGTCGGGCTCGCCGAGGACCGCTTCGACGCCGCGCATCCCGCGCCGACCCACCTGATGTACGCGCTCGACGCCGGCACCGGCCAGGCCCGCTGGCTCAGTCACGAGTCCGATCCGCAGCCGTGGACCGACGGGTACGTCGACGGCGACGTCTCCGTGGCCGACGAGTTCCCCGGGATCGGCGACGACGACCTGCTCGGCGGCCCGGCCCAACCGGCCGACCTGCCGGCGCCGCGCCTCGACGTGCTGGCCGACACCAGCGCCGGCGCGGAACGCACCCTGCGGCTGCGGCTCACCCCGCAGCGGCCGGTACGGCTGACCACCCTGCACGTCGACTCCGCCACCGCGACGGTGCTGCGCGCGGAGGTGGCGGGCCGGGCCGTGCCGGTGGAGACCCGCGCGGGCCGCTGGGGCTTCGGGGTGGTCTTCCACGCCCCGCCGGCCGAGGGGATCGAGGTGACGCTGACGGTCACGCCGAAGACGGATCAGGTGGCGTTCCGGGCGATGGACGCCAGCGACGGACTGGACGGGCTGCCGGGCTTCCGCCCCCGCCCGCCGGACGTCGGGGTCGCCGGCTCGCACAGCTCGGAGATGCTCGCGGTGGCCCGCACGTACCCACTCTGACCGGCGTCGCCCGGCCGGCATCCGGAGCCGGCCGGGCGGGGCTGTCCGGAACCGGCCGGGCACGCCACGCGGCGGAACCGGTCACCGCACGCGGTGGGGGGCGAGGTCGCTCGGGTCGGTGTTGCCGCCGCAGACCACGACGACGACCCGCTCCCCCTGCCTTGGCACGTACGCACCGGTCAGCAGCGCGGCGAGCGCCGTGGCGCCGCCCAGCTCGGCGGCGATCCGCAGCTCCGACCAGAGCAGTCGCCGCGCCCGGACCACGTCCTCGTCAGGGACGAGGACCGACCGCACACCCGTACGGGTGGCCGCCTCGAAGGCCAGGTCGCCGATGCGGCGGGCCCCCAGCGAGTCGGTGGCGACGCCCCCCACCTCGACGTCCACGGGACGGCCGGCGGCCAGGGCGGCGTGCAGCGTGGGTATCCCCTCCGGCTCGACCCCGACCACGCCCACCGCCCCGTCGAACCAGCTCGCGATGCCGCCGACCAGCCCACCGCCACCGACCGCCACCAGGACGGTGTCGATCCGGTCCAGCTGTCGCTCCAACTCCCGCGCCAGCGTGCCCTGACCCGCCACGACCTCCTGCTGGTCGTACGCGTGCACGACGAGTGCGCCGGTCTCCTCGGCGCGACGGGTGCTGGCGGCGAACGCCTCCGCGTAGTGTTCGCCCACCTGCCGCACCTGGGCGTCCAGCCCGGCCAGCCGCTCCACCTTCACCGGCGACGAGGTGACCGGCACGAAGATCTCGGCGGGAACGCCCAGTTCCCGGGCCGCGTACGCCACGGCCAGCCCGTGGTTGCCGCCGGAGGCCGCCAGCACCCCGGCGGCCGGCAGCGGACTCTGGAGCAGCCGGTTGAACGCCCCCCGCGGCTTGAACGAACCGGTGTGCTGGTGCAGTTCCAGCTTCAGGGCCAGTTCCCCGGACACTCCCAGGTCCCGGCCGTCCACGCAGAGCACCGGGGTCTGCCGCACCCGACCCGCGACGAGCTTCGCCGCCGCCTCGACGTCGCTTCTGGTCACCATCTCGAACTCCCACCTCCGCGCGGTGCCGACCCGCCCGTCCTCGACACCGCGGCACGCCGCCCGGGGGACCGGTGGCGCCGGGGCACGGCGAGCCGGACCGGACCCGGCGAACGCCGGCGGCTCACTTCCAGCGGAAGTGTACGAACAGGCGGCCGAAGTTCTTCGAGTCCTTCTCGACCCGGTGGTAGAGCTGCTTGACGTCCTTCTGGTCGAGGAAGCGCAGCACCCGCTTCTTCAACTGGCCGGAGCCCTTGCCCGGGATGATCTCGACCAGAGTGGCCTTCTTCGCCACCGCCTCGTCCATGATCCCGCGCAGCGCCCGGTCGATGTCGTGGCCCTTGTTGAAGATGTCGTGCAGGTCGAGCTTCAGCTTCATGCCGCGTCCACCGTCCGGTCGGCTCCCATGCGGCCATGGTAGGCACGGGTCTCCGGGCCCGGACGCGTCGAGGGGGCGGCCCCCCTCGGGCCGCCCCCTCGTCCGGTCGCCGGGCCGGCGACGCCCGCCGGGTCACTGCCCCGGCGACGCCCACCGCGTCACTGCCCGGCGCTCACCCGGGTCTCGACCCGGCGCAGGGCCGTCGCGTAGTCGTCGTTGGTGGCGTGCATGGCCGCCGCGATGCGCAGGTGGCGCAGCGCGTCGGCGGGCCGGTTGAGGCGCTCCAGCGTCCGGCCCAGCACGTGGTGGGCGTAGTGGTCGGCCGGGTCACGGTCGACCAGCTCACGGAGCTGCTCCTCCGCGCGGGTGAGCTGCGCCGACTGGAAGTACGCCCGCGCCAGCAGCTGCCGCACCGAGGCGTTGCCCGGCTCGGCCTCGACGATCGGCTCCAGCAGCCGGGCGGCGTTGCCCGGGTCGCCGGCCTCGAAGAACATGGTCGCCCGCCGGTACTCGGCCAGAAGATCCATCTCGACCCCTCCCTCGCGTCGACGCTGTCCCGACGCTGGCACAACACCGTCCGTGCCGCGAGTGTTCCCCCCACGCCCGGAGCCAGACAACGCCGGAGCCAGACAACGCCGGAACCGGCCGGAGCCAGACAACGCCGGAACCGGCCGGAGCCCGGCAACGCCGGAACCGGCCCCGGGACCGCCGGGTGGCCCGGGGACCGCCGGGTGGCCCGGGGACCGCCGGGTGGGCGGGTCAGACGGCGGCGGCGAGGTCCCAGGCCCGCACCCCGCCCACGATGCCGGCGCTGTTGGGCACCACCACCACGTCGTCGCCCATCCGGGCCAGCTGCTCGGGTCGGACCAGTCGGGAGTTGCCGCCGCCCAGATACAGCCGGTCCCAGCGGAACACCGGCCGCAGCCCCTCCACCACCTGCCGCACCCGGCGGGACCAGAAGGCGTCGCCGAGGCGGCGGCGTTCCGGCTCCCCCACGTACGTGTCGTAGGTGGTGCCCCAGCGCACCGGGGCGTGCGACAGCTCCAGGTGCGGGGCGATCCGCCCACCGTCGAACAGGGCGCTGCCCAGCCCGGTGCCCAGAGTCAGCACCAGCTCGCAGCCGGTGCCAGCGACCACCCCGGCTCCGTGCACCTCGGCGTCGTTGAGCACCAGGGCGGGCACTCCGAACGCGTCGGCGAGGGCGCTCTGCGCGTCGTACCCGGACCATTCGGCGAGCAGCGCCGGGTCGACCCGGCTGCGCGGCCCGGAGCGGGTCACGTAGTGCGGGGTGGACACCACCACCCCGTGCCGGATCATGCCGGGCATCCCGACGGTGAGCCGGTCGGCGGGCGGCAGCCGTCCGCCGAGGGCCAGCAGGGTCTTGACGAAGAGGTCGGGCGACAGCGGGTAGGGCGTCGGTACCCGCAGGGCCCGCGCCCGCATGGTCCCGGCGGCGTCGAGGACGGACGCCTTGATCCCCCCGCCCCCGCAGTCGATCGCCAGAGTGGTCACCACGCCGAGCAGTGTGCCCCCTCCCGCCCCGCCCCACCGCACGACCATGCGGATCTGGTCCGTTTGCGAGGAATGTTGGGCGGAAGCCGGAGCTCTCGCGCAAGATCGGACGAGCGGGAGCGGCAGGTAGGGTCGGTGGCCGTGAGTGCGACTCTGGTGGTCAAGGGGCTCGGCGCGGGGTACGGGGAACGGGCGCTGTTCAGCGGGCTCGACCTCGTGGTCGCGCCCGGTGACGTGGTGGGGCTGGTCGGGGTGAACGGGGCCGGCAAGTCGACGCTGCTGCGTACCCTCGCCGGGTTGTTGCCGGTCGAGATAGGCGGCGTCACGGTGAGCCCGCCCGGCGCGAGCGTCGGGCACCTGCCCCAGGAGCCGGAGCGCCGGCCCGGCGAGACGGTACGCGCGTTCCTGGCCCGGCGCACCGGGGTGGCCGCGGCGCAGGCGGCTCTCGACGCGGCCACCGAGGCGCTGACGGCGGGCCTGCCCGGTGCCGACGACACCTACGCCGACGCGCTCGAACGCTGGCTCGGCCTCGGCGGCGCCGACCTCGACGAGCGGGCCGAGGAGGTGGCCGCCGAGCTGGGCCTGACCGTCGACCTCGACCACGCGATGACCGGGCTCTCCGGCGGCCAGGCCGCCCGCGCGGGCCTGGCCTCGCTGCTGCTCAGCCGCTACGACGTCTTCCTGCTCGACGAGCCGACCAACGATCTGGACCTCGCCGGCCTGGACCGGCTGGAACGGTTCGTCACCGGGCTGCGCGCCGGCACGGTGCTGGTCAGCCACGATCGGGAGTTCCTCGCCCGCACCGTGACCCGGGTGCTGGAGCTGGACCTGCACCAGCGGCAGGTCAACCACTACGGCGGCGGCTACGGGGCGTACCTGGAGGAGCGCGAGGTGGCCCGCCGCCAGGCACGCGCCGAGTACGAGGGGTACGCCGACACGTTGGCGGGGCTGGAAGCGCGGGCCAGGACGCAGCGGGCCTGGATGGACAAGGGCGTGCGCAACGCCCGGCGCAAGGCCGGCGACAACGACAAGCACGTGAAGAGCTTCCGGGGGCAGACCTCGGAGAAGCAGGCCGCGAAGGCCCGGCAGACCGACCGGCTGATCGAACGGCTGGAGGTGGTCGAGGAACCGCGCAAGGAGTGGGAGCTGCGGATGGAGATCGCCGCCGCGCCCCGTGCCGGCGCCGTCGTGGCCACCCTCCGCGACGCGGTGGTACGCCGGGGCGGGTTCACCCTCGGCCCGGTGGACCTCCAGCTCGACTGGGCCGACCGGGTGGCGGTGACCGGGGCGAACGGCTCCGGCAAGTCCACCCTGCTGGCTGCCCTGCTGGGCCGGTTGCCGCTGGAACGGGGGCACGCCGCGCTCGGCCCCGGGGTGGTGGTGGGCGAGGTCGACCAGGCCCGGAACCTGTTCCTGGACGACGTACCGTTGCTGGACGCCTTCCGGGCCGCCGTACCCGACATGTCGCCGGCCGACGCGCGGACGCTGCTGGCCAAGTTCGGCCTCCGGTCGGGCCACGTGCCCCGGCCGGCGGCGACCCTGTCCCCTGGGGAGCGAACCCGGGCGGCGCTGGCCCTGCTCCAGGGACGCGGGGTCAACCTGCTGGTGCTCGACGAGCCCACCAACCACCTCGACCTGGCGGCGATCGAGCAGTTGGAGTCGGCGCTGGCCGGCTACCCGGGCACGCTGCTGCTGGTCACCCACGACCGGCGGATGCTCGACTCGGTGGCGGTGAACCGGCGGTTGCGGGTCGACGCGGGGCTGGTCACCGAGCACTGATCCGTGCCGACCCGCCGCCGCCGGGTGACAATCGACCCATGCTGAAGTGGGAGTACGCGCTGCTGGTCCGCCGTCGTCAGCCGGCCCCGACCGACCTCGGCTTCGAGATCGCGTTCGTCTGGTACGGCCCGGACGGCTCGATGGTCGACGTGACGCCGTACGGCGACACGGCGCTGGCCCACCTGAACCGGGCCGGCGACCAGGGCTGGGAACTGGTGGCGATGAGCGAGGACCCGTCCCTGCCCGGCACCAACGAGCTGCACCGCTACCACCTGAAGCGTCCGAAGGCGGCGGCCCCGTCACCCCGGCAGCGGATGCGTGCCGCCGGCCGCCCCCGGCGCACCATCTCGGGCTGACCTCTCCTGCGGCGGTGGGGGCGTCGGTGACCGCCGCGCGGGGTTGGCATCCGCTGCCACCGTCCTGCCATTTCGGGATCGTCGGGGCATAACGGGCGCGAACCCGGGTAACGGGCGGCCGGAGGTGGGTCGATGGTCGCGCTGGCACTGACTCCGCCCTCGGCCGAACGGCTGCGGGCGGTCGACGGGTTCCTCACCGAGGCGTGGGCCGACCAGGCCCGCCACGACGAGCGGTTGCGTGCCCTCGCCGTCGAGGTGCGCTTCGACCGGGGGGTGGCACACCTGACCGGCGAGGTCGACGAGCCGGAACAGCTGCGGATGCTGCGGGACCGGGTGGGCCGGCTGGCCGGCGTGTACGGCGTCTGGTGCCGGGTCCGGGTCGGCGGACGCGACCCGGTGGTGGTGGACCTCGGCTGCGGGGCCACCAAGCAGTGGCCGGGCAACCTGGGGCTGGACATCTTCCCGGCCGCCGGCGTGGACGCGCTGGCCGACCTGTCCGGCTCGCTGCCGCTGGCCGACGACTCGGTGGACGTGCTGTTCGCGGTGCACATCCTGGAGCACCTGATCGACTTCCTGCCACTGGTCGACGAGTGCCACCGGGTGCTGCGTCCCGGCGGGGTGCTGCACGTGATGAGCCCCTGGTGGGGCCACGTCAACGCGGTGGCCGACCCGACCCACGTCCGGCTGCTCGACGTGCAGACGATCAAGGGCGTCTGCCTGATGCGTCCGCCGGGCACCCCGCGCTGGCACCCCCTGCACGCGGCCACCGACGGCGCCTCCATCTTCGCCGACCTCACCCCGCTGGACCCGGACGCCGCCGCCCCCACCCCCTCCCACCTGGCCCGCTTCTTCGACTGACCCCCACCCCTGGCCCACCTGGCCGACCCCGCCCCACCCGCTGGGTTGATCATGAAGTTGTCACCCGCGCCAGGCGTGCCGGCGCGCCAACTCCATGGTCACGCGACCCGCTCCGGGAAGGGCGGGACGGATCGATCGACGCCGCCCTCTTGCGCCGAGCCGGACGGTGTGAAAATTTCCTACCAGAGGTAGATAGCTGACGGCGAATCTTGTCGCCTCGATCCCCCTTGCAGGGCAGCCCCAACGAAGGGACACACCGCATGAAGGCATCTCGGCTCTCGGTCGCCGGGTTGACCGCGGCCATGCTCGGCGCGCTCGTCGCCACACCCCCCGCCGCCGCCGCGCCCGACGCCACCACCGCGCCCCCCAGCGCCACCTGCGCCACCGACCCGGCCGTCCCCAAGCGGCAGTTCCGGGCCATGTGGATATCCTCGGTGGTCAACATCGACTGGCCGACCAAGGCCTCCCAGACCGCGCCGGACCGGATCGCCACCCAGCAGGCCGAGTTCCGCGGCCTGCTGGACCTCGCCGAGCGGTTGAACCACAACGCCGTCGTGGTCCAGGTCCGCCCGACCGCCGACGCGTTCTGGCCGTCACCGCACGAGCCCTGGTCGGAGTACCTCACCGGCGTCCGGGGGGAGGACCCCGGCTGGGATCCACTGGCCTTCCTGGTCGACGAGGCACACCGCCGGAACCTGGAGTTCCACGCCTGGTTCAACCCGTACCGCGTCTCGATGCCCGCCCCGGGCGGGGCCGGAGCCGACCTCGACCGGCTTGCGCCCGGCCACCCGGCACGCGAACATCCGGAGTGGACCTTTGTCTACCCGCCGGCCGGCGTCGCCGGCAGCCGGCTCTACTACAACCCCGGCATCCCCGAGGTCCGCGAGTTCGTCCAGACCGCGATGATGGACGCCGTCCGGCGGTACGACATCGACGCCGTCCACTTCGACGACTACTTCTACCCCTACCCGAGCGGCACCCACCAGGTGCCCGACGACGCCACGTTCGCGGAGTTCAACCGCGGCTTCACGGACCGGGCGGACTGGCGGCGCAACAACGTCGACCTGCTGGTGCAGGAGATGAGCGCCAGGATCAAGGCGGCCAAGCCCTGGGTGAAGTTCGGCGTCAGCCCGTTCGGCATCTGGCGCAACGCCTCCGCCGACCCGCTCGGCTCGGACACCACCGGCAGCCAGTCGTACGACATCATCTACGCCGACACCCGTAAGTGGATCAAGCAGGAGTGGATCGACTACGTGGTGCCGCAGCTCTACTGGTACATCGGCCAGTACCCGGCCGCCGACTACGCACGACTGGTGCCGTGGTGGGCGGAGCAGGTGCGGGGCACCCGGGTGCAGCTCTACATCGGGCAGGCCGACTACAAGAGCGGCCAGCCCGCGTACGGGTCGTTCTGGATGAACCCGCGCGAATTGTCCGACCACCTCACGCTGAACCGGCAGTACCCCGAGGTGCTGGGCAACGTCCACTTCTCGGCCGTGCAGGTGCGGGCCAACCGGCTCGGCGCGACCGACATCTACGCCGCCGAGCACTACGCGCGGCCGGCGCTGGTGCCGACCATGTCGCACCTGCCCGCGAAGCCGCTGCTGCCCCCGGTGGTGACCCGCGTCCGGTGGCAGGACGACGGGGTGGCGCTGCGCTGGCGGCAGCCGGCTGACGGGCGGGGTCCGTTCGGCACCGCCACCTCGTACGCGATCTACCGCCTCGACGGCACCACCGTCGCCGACCGGTGTGACCTCGCGGATGCCGCCCACCTCGTGGACACCGTGCGGGCAACCTCCGGCGCGGCCCAGTCCTGGGTGGACACGACGGCCGAGCCCGGCCGGCGCTACACGTACCACGTGACCGCACTCGACCGGGTGGCGAACGAGAGTCCGGCGAGCCCGCCGCGCTTCGTCGGCTGACCGACCGGCGACATGCCCCGGACCCCGCGGGGTCCGGGGCATTCGTCTGTTTCGACTCCTGCCATGAATTGTTCAGGCCGATACAAGATCCATGGCGACGGATTGATCGACACTACTCGACATCCGGAAACTCGCCGGTAACAACGGACCCATCCACCCCCACGGAGGTCATCCATGCCTCGTCGGCTCGCCACCATCCTCGCCTCGGCCACGCTCGGCCTGCTGGTCGCGCTCGGTGTCGCCACCCCCGCCGCCGCCGTCACCCCGGCGCAGAAGCTGTCCGTGCTGTCCAGTTGGACCCAGACCAGCGCCACCAGCTACAACGCCTGGAACTCCGCCCGGCTGAAC
Source organism: Micromonospora nigra (assembly GCF_900091585.1). Lineage (NCBI taxonomy): Bacteria > Bacillati > Actinomycetota > Actinomycetes > Micromonosporales > Micromonosporaceae > Micromonospora > Micromonospora nigra. Next base: position 2,262,056 of record NZ_FMHT01000003.1, read on the forward strand.
AAGGCCCCCTGGGCGGGCTACAACTTCAACTGGTCCACCGACTACTGCTCCTCCAGCCCGGACAACCCCCTCGGGTTCACCTTCAACCTCTCCTGCCACCGGCACGACTTCGGCTACCGCAACTACAAGGCGGTCGGCCAGTTCTCGGCCAACAAGTCCCGCCTGGACAGCGCCTTCTACGCGGACCTGAAGCGCGTCTGCGCCCGGTACAACACGGCGGTGCGGCCCGCCTGCTACAGCCTCGCCTGGACGTACTACCAGGCGGTCAGGGTCTTCGGCTCCACGGCAGCGGTACAGCAGGCCGACATCGACCGGGCCGCGAAGATGAAGGCCGACGCCGAACGCCGCGCCAGCGCCCGCGCCTGACCCAACCCGGCCGCCGGCCCGGCGCGGGTCACGAGGTTCCGGTCGCGGTGCGTACCGACGCGGGGCCGGACCTCGCGCCGCCGCACGACCCCGGCAGACCCGGGCCGGGCGGGGGCCGAGCCGGGCCGGGCGGGGGCCGGGCCGGGCGGGGGCCGGGCCGGGCGGGGGCCGGGCGGGGGCCGAGCCGGGCGGGGGCCGAGCCGGGCGGGGGCCGCAGATCCGGGGCGGCTGGCAGGGCGGATCGTCAGGCGTGTTCGGAGCGGCGGGGCGGGCGGCCGATCGGTTGCGCGGGGGCCGGGTGCGGGAGCGCGGGCGGATGCGGACCCGTGGCGAAGCGTACGGAGTCGGCCGCCAGGTCCGGGTGCTCCACCCCCAACGCCAGCGCCACCGCCTCGTCCAGCCCCAGCTGGGCCCCCTCGCCGTACGCCTCGTCGAACGCCGCGTCGCCCAGCAACCCGCACAGGGCCACCTGCCGTTGCGTCCAGTACGTCCCGTAGATGCCCGGCGTCGACCGCAGGCTCGCCCGCGTCGCCTGCGCCGCGCCGAAGAGCCGTGCCCCCGTGAGCGGGTCACCTCCCACCGCGCAGCGCACCGCGATCGCGTTCAGCGTGTCGCAGGCCCGACCGTGGAAACCGTGGCCCATCCGGGAACGCAGCGCCACGAGCAGGTGTTCGTGCGCCGCCACCAGATCACCCCGGGCCAGGGCGACCATGCCGAGGAGCATGTCCACCGACCGGCGGCCCCGCTCCACCGGCCGGGCCGCCTCCACCGGCCGGGCCGCCGCGAGCAGTTCCGCCGCCTCGTCCAGAGCACCGCGCCGCCACAGCAGCTCCGCCAGGCTGAACACCGCGAACAGGGCCTCACCCACCACCTGTTGCCCGTCGGCCCAGTCGATGACCTCGCGGCACACCCGCTCGGCCTCGGCGAACTGCCTCATGTCGACCAGCGGCGCGGCCCGGCCGGCGAGGACCCGGGCGAGCAGGCCCGCGTCGCCGGCCTGCCGGGCCGCCGCCTCGGCCCGCTGCGAGTAGCGCAACTCCTCGCCGAACTCGCCGTCCGCGCCGGCATGCAGCGAATGCATGTGGTACGCGGCGGCCAGTTCCGCGTCGGGAATCGCCTCACCCGTCTCGGCGATGCGCCCGTACAGCCGGAACAGCCAGAGCCGACCCTCCCGGGCCAGCCCCCGCTCCCGCCACCACTGGTCCAGCCCGGCCGCCAGCCGCAGGCCCGCCCGGGCACTGCCCCCGGTGGCGCACCACCGCAGGGCCGCCCGCAGTTCCCCGGCGAGGGGATCGAGCGCATACAGGGACAGGGTCACCGGGCTGCCGTCCGGGCCCAGGTGCGCCCGTTCCAGCGCGTGCGCCGACCAGGCCACGTGCCGGTCCCGGGCCGCCTGCTCCTCCCCCGCCTCGGCCAGCCGGCGCGCGGCGTACGCGCGGATCGGGTCGAGCATCCGGTAGGTGCACCCGGCCGCGTACGGCTCGGCCAGCACCATCGACTTGTCCACCAGCACGCTGAGCGGGTCGAGCGGATCGTCTTCGAGCAGCCACTCCACGGTCGGCAGGTCGACGGGGTTCGCGAACACCGCCAGCCAGCGCAGCAGCCGGGCCGCGCGGGGCCCCAGGGTGCGGTACGACCAGGTGACCGTGGCCTGCATGGTGAGGTGCCGCTCGACCGCCGAGCGTTGCACCGCCCGGGACGCCGGGCTGGGCGGGGACGCCCCGGCCGCCGCCGCGACCAGGTCCACGGTGTCCTCCTGGTTGCCCGTCCAGCCGCGCTCGACCGGCGGCGGCTGCGGGGCGTCCCGCCCGGCGTCGAGCGTGCCGAGCACGTCGTCGAGGCGTTCGGCGAGCTGACCGACCGACAGCACCCGCAGCCGCGCCGCCGCCAACTCGATGGCCAGTGGCAGCCCGTCGAGGCGGCGGACCACCCGACGCAGGTCGGCCGACTCCGCGGCGTCGGGCTGTCGGCCACCCCGGGCGGCGGCGGTGCGGTCCAGCAGGAGGGCGACCGCGTCGCTCTCGGCCCCCTCGGCGGGCGGGTCGACCGCCAGCGGCGGGATCCGCCAGACCACCTCGCCGGGCAGCCCGAACGACTCCCGGCTGGTGGCCAGCACCCGCACCCCGCCACCGCCCGCGAGCAGCCGCGAGATCAGTTCGGCGGTGGCCGCCGGCTGGGCGTCGCAGGTGTCGAAGACGACCAGCATCCGGCGGGGTGCCGCGTACTCCACCAGGGTGTCGACCATCGGGCGGCCGGGCTCCGGACGCAGCCCGAGCACGGCGGCGACCGCGAACGCCACCAGCCCCGGGTCGGTCACGGCGGCGATGTCGACGAACCAGACCCCGTCCGGGTACGTCTCGACGAGTTCGGTGCCCAACTCGACGGCGAGCCGGGTCTTGCCGGCCCCGCCGGCCCCCAGCACGGTGACCAGCCGGTGCCCCTCGACCAGCCGGCGCAGCTCGGCGCGTTCGGCCTGCCGCCCCACGAACGTGGTGACCTGCACGGGCAGGTTGTGGGCGACGGCGTCGGCGGTGCGCGGCCGGGGGAACTGCCGCTCCAGGCCGGGCGCGACGAGTTGGAACAGCCGTTCCCGGTCGTCGAAGCCACGCAGCCGGTGCAGACCGAGATCCAGCAGGGACGCCCCGGCGGGCAGCGGCTCGGCGCGCGACGCGGTGGCGGCGGAACAGAGCACCTGCCCGCCGTGCGCGGCGGCGGCCACCCGGGCCGCCCGGTGCACCTCGGGGCTCGCGTACTCGCCGTCGCGGGGCTCCGCCCAGCCCGTGTGCAGGCCCATGCGTACCCGGGGCGCGGCCTCCTTGGTGGGCCACTCGTGCTCGGCCAGGGCACGTTGCGCGGTGAGGCAGGCGGTGAGCGCGGCGGTGGCGTCCCCGAAGGCGAGGAAGAACGAATCGCCCTCGGTCAGCAGCTCCGCGCCCTCGGTCGCGGCGATCGTGCGGCGCAGCAGGCGGCGGTGTTCGCGCAGCACCGGCCGGTAGCCGGGGCCGAGAAGCTGGGCCAGGCGGGTGGAGCCCTCGATGTCGGTGAAGACGAACGTCACCCAGCCGCTGGGGAGGTGGATCCGTGTCGACACGCCTGCACCTCCCCTGACCGTGGCTTCATGCTGCCCGACATCACACCGTCACGCATCGTGAGAACGGTCGGGCTTCGCCCCAAGCTGCCACCGGACGAGCGCGCGGGCAAGGTCGCACCCCGCGTCAGGCCGGCGGGTGCCGCGCCGACCACCGGGCACCCTGGGGAGCCGGCTCAGCAGCCGCAGCCGCCACCGCAGCAGCCGCCGCCGGTCGGGGCTGACGCGGGACCGCTCGGGGAGCCGCCCCGGCCGGTGACCGCCACCGTGGACAGCAGCTTCACCGTGTCGGTGTGCCCCTGGGGGCACGACGCCGGCTCGCCGGCCCGGGCCATCGGACGGTTGATCTCGAAGGTGTCGCCGCAGGCGCGGCAACGGAACTCGTACCGGGGCATGACAACAGGGTACGACCGGACCTGACGTCGGCGGGGACATGGGTGATACTCGACGGGTGGTGGACGGCGAGGACAGATCGGTACTTCGGCCCCTGCGACCGGCCGCGCCGCCCGACGGGCCGGCGACCCGGTCGTCGGCGGCAGCCGAGGCGCCGGCCAGCAGGCTGCCGCGACCCCGCCGGCCGTGGTCGAGGTCCACCACCGATTCCCCGGCCGCACCGCCCGCCGCACCCTCCTCCGGGGACGTCCCGACGAAGGACGCCACGCCGGCCGAGAGCGCCACGCCGGCCACGGACGCCGCGCCGGCCGAGAGCGCCACGCCCGCCAAGGACGCCACGCCGGGCCCGGCGGCCACGACAACCGACGAGGTCACGTCCGCTCCGACCCCGGCGGGCCGACGTCGCCGGGTCCCACTGGCACACGCCGTACGCCTGCCGACGCCGCGCCAGGCGGCGGCGCGGGCCACCCGGGCGACCCGTGACTGGTCACGGCGACCCAGCGGTCGGCTCACCCTGCCGGGCGTCTTCCTGCTGGTCCTGGTCGCCGGCACGGCGACGGCCGGCGCACTGGTCGTGCCCGCCGCCGCCCCGCCACGGCCGGCCGCGGTCGACTCCTCCGCCGACCCGTCCACCGGCCCGACCGACCTCGTGCCCGCCGCGCCCGGCGCGACGCCCCCGCCCACCGCCACGCTCCCGCCGGGTGCCGCGCTGCCGACCGTGCCCGGCACCGCCCCGGTCGGTGGCCGGCCCTCGGACGCGCTCGCCGACTGGGCCCGCCAGGTGGGCCCGAAGGTGGGCATCGCGCCGGTGGCGATGCAGGCGTACGGCTACGCCGAGCTGGTGCTGGCCGAGACCGACCGGAGCTGCGGCCTGAGCTGGACCACGCTGGCCGCGATCGGGTTCGTCGAGTCGGGGCACGGGCAGGCCAACAACGCCAGCCTCGGCGCGGACGGTCGGGCCCTGCCCGAGATCATCGGGCTGCCGTTGGACGGCCAGGGCAACCGGATGCGCATCGCCGACACCGACGGCGGTCGGCTCGACCGGGACACCACCTACGACCGGGCGGTCGGGCCCATGCAGTTCATCCCGACGACCTGGCAGGAGATCGGCGCGGACGCCGACAACGACGGCGTGAAGGACCCGCACAACATCCACGACGCCGCCCTCGCGGCCGGCAACTACCTGTGCAAGGGCGGCCGGAACCTGACCATCCCGGGTGACTGGTGGAACGCCATCCTGTCATACAACGCGGTGCGCCGGTACGCCCAGGAGGTCTTCGACACCGCCAACCGGTACGGACAGGCCAGTCGCACGTGACGTGATCGTCCGCATACATTAGAGAACTGGACACTTCCCCCAAGCTGCCGTTACCGGCAAGCTAGGAGCGTGATGGTGCGCGAGTGGGACCCCAGGACCGCGTCGTCCGCCGAGATCGCGTCGCTGCTGGACACGCTGAACGCGGTCCTGGCGGCCGACCTCCCGCAGGATCCGCCGTGGCGGGAGAGTTCCCTGCGGGAATACCTCGCCGAGGTCATGCCCGGCGAACGACGGCTCTCCTGGGTCGCCCAGGAAGATCCGGCCACCGGCGGCACACCGGGAGCCATCGTCGGCCACGTGCACGTGCTGCTGCTCGGTGACATCGGTGTGCTGGAGGTGCTGGTGCACCCCGCGCACCGGCGCGGCGGGCTCGGCCGCGACCTCGTGCTGACCGCCGCCCGCCGGGTCTACCAGGAGGGCTTCTCGTCGATCGGGGTCGAGGTCGTGGGCGACACCCCGGCCGTGGCCTTCTACGAGGCGCTGGGCTTCGCCCGGGAGTACGTGGAGACCCGCAGCGTCCTCGACCTGTCCTCGGTGGACTGGGCGGAGCTGGCCGGCATGACCACCGGTGTGGACACCGGCTACCAGCTCCAGTTCCACCCCGGCGGCCCGCCGGACGAGCTGATCGAGGCGTACGCGCGGACGAAGGCCGAGGTGCGGGACGTCGACGACGGCGAACTGCGTCCCAGCTCCTACGACCCGCAGCGGCTGCGGGACAGCCTGGACTGCCTGCACCGGCGGGGCATGAAGCCGTACATCGTGCTCGCCCTGCACGAGCCGACCGGCGAGGTCGCGGGCCTGACAGAGGTGGTGGTGCCCGCCCAGCACCCGACCCGCGCCGACCAGTACGACACGATCGTCGTGGAGGACCACCGCGGGTACGGCATCGACCGGGCGATCAAGGCGCGGATGCTGCTGGAGCTGCGCTCGGCCGAACCGCAGCTGGCCGAGGTGCAGACCTGGAACGCGCAGGCCAACGAGACCATGTTGAAGGTCAACGCCGAGCTGGGCTACCGCCCCGACCGCGACTGGTGCGAATACAGCATCGACGTGGCCGAGCTGGTGCACCGGCTCGACGCCGCCCGTTGACCGTCCCGGGGCACGAATTCACCACACCGACCTCCGGGGGATGGACGCTGGACAGCATCGACGCTTAACGTGCGTTGACCCCCGTCCACCCATCGTGGAGGCCCCATGCGCCCGCGCCGCACCATCGCCGCGCTCGCGACCGCCGCCGCCGTCATCACGGCCATCGGCGTCGCACCCCCCGCGGCCAGCGCCGCGCCCACCGATCTTCTGATCTCCGAGTACGTCGAGGGCTCGTCGAACAACAAGGCGATCGAGCTGTTCAACGGCACCGCTTCCGCCGTCGACCTGACGGTCGGCGGATACCAGCTCCAGGTGTACTTCAACGGCTCCACCAACCCGACGACCCTGACTTTGGACGGCACGGTCGCGGCCGGTGACGTGTTCGTCCTCGCCGCCGCGTCCGCCGCGCCCGCCATCCTGGCCGCGGCCGACCAGACGACCGGCGCGAGCCTGTTCAACGGCGACGACGCGATCGTGCTCCGCCGGGGAACCACCGTGGTCGACTCGATCGGTCAGGTCGGCGTCGACCCGGGCACCGAGTGGGGCTCGGGTCTCACCAGCACCGCCGACAACACCCTGCGCCGGTCGGGCAGCGTCCCGACCGGGGACACCGACCCGTCGGACGGGTTCGACCCCGCGGCCCAGTGGGCCGGCTTCCCGACCGACACCTTCGACGGTCTCGGCGCGCACACCGTCGACGGTGGAGGGCCCGTCGACCGGCCCGCCACGGTCACCTGTGGCCCGCCGCTGACCACGGCGGTCGGCACCGCCGCCGCCCGTGAGGTGACCGCCACCGACGTCGACGACCGGGTCGTCGACCTGGCTGTCACCTCGGTCACCCCCACCCCCACCGCCGGCTCGATCACCCGCACCGCCGGCACCCCGGCCGACGCGGTCGGCGGCACCGCCACCGCCACCGTCACCGCCAGCGCCGAGCTGCCCTCAGGGGCGTACTCGGTGGTGGTCACCGCGACGGACGTCGACGGCGGCACCGCCACCTGCACCCTGACTGTGCAGGTCACCCGGGAACTGACCGTCGGCGAGGTGCAGGGCCCGACCAGTGACGACGAGTCCGGCCCCGCCGACCGGTCGCCGCTGGCTCCGGCCAGTGGCACCAGCCCGACCCTGTACGACGTGCGCGGCGTCATCACCCAGCTGACCCTGGCCCGCTCGTCGGCCGGTGCCGAGCAGCGCGGCTTCTTCCTGCAGAGCCGGTCCGACGCCACCGACGGTGACCCGACCAGCTCCGACGGCATCTTCGTGTTCATGGGTTCCTTCACCTCGCTGATCGGCGGCTACGTGCCGACGGTGGGCGACGAGGTGGTGCTGCGGGCGCGGGTGTCGGAGTACTTCAACATGACGCAGCTCTCCGGCGCGTCCCTGGTCCGCCGGCTGGCCTCCGGCCTCGACGTGGACGCCGTCGTCACGGTGACCGACGCCGTCCCGCCGGTCGACCTGGCGGACGCCGGCCGGTTCTGGGAGCGGCACGAGGGTGCCCGGATGCGGGTGCGCGCCGGCAGCGGCGCGGTCAGCGGCCGGGACGTGTTCTCCGGCACCGCCGACGCCGAGACCTGGGTGGTCGACCGGGACGATCCGCTGCTCGACCGCGCCGACCCGTACGCCCGCCGGGTGTTCCGGGACGCGCACCCGCTCGACAACGACCCGACCCGCACCTTCGACGACGGCAACGGCCAGCGGATCATGCTGGGCAGCATGGGCGTCAAGGGCACCACCGGGGACAGCGGTGCGCTGCTGCCGCCCGCACGCACCTTCGACACGCTGACCGCCGACGCCGTCGGCGGCGTCTACTTCTCGTTCGAGAAGTACGGCGTCCAGGTGGAGAGCGCGGCGTTCACCGCCGGGGCCGACCCGTCGCGGAACGCGCCGCCGCGACCGGCGAAGCGCACCGAGGAGGTCGCGGTCGCCACCTACAACGTGGAGAACCTGTACGACTTCCGCGACGACCCGTTCGACGGCTGCGACTTCGTCGGCAACTCCGGCTGCCCCGGGGTACGCCCGCCGTTCAACTACGTGCCGGCCAGTGAGCGGGACTACCTCGACCAGCTCGCGGCGCTGGCCGACCAGATCACCAGGGACCTGCACGCACCGGATCTGATCCTCGTGCAGGAGGCCGAGGACCAGGACATCTGTTCCGTCGCCGGTGGCCGGCTGGTCTGTGGTGACACGAACGACGCCGACGGTGCCCCCGACACCCTCCAGGAGTTGGCGCTGGCGGTGACGGCGGCCGGCGGGCCGGCCTACGCCGCCGCGTACGACCGCACCGGCGCGGACGACCGCGGTATCACCTCGGCGTTCCTGTACCGCACCGACCGGCTGTCGCTCGCCGAGGCGAGCGCCGCCGACCCGGTCCTGGGCTCGTCGCCCACGGTGCGGTACCGGTCGGCGGGGCTGCCCGGCAACGCCGACGTGCAGAACCCCAAGGCGCTCAACGCGTCGCTGCCGGCCGACGTGGACACCTCGACGGGCCTCGACGGCGACAACGTCTTCACCCGCGCCCCTCAGCTCGGCAAGTTCACCGTGGCCGCCGCGCCCGGGTCGAGCGAGACCTTCACGCTGTGGGCGGCGAGCAACCACTTCTCGTCGGGGCCGGACCGCCGGGTCGGGCAGCGCCGGGAGCAGGCCGCCTACGGGGCGGCGATCGTCACCGCGATCGAGGCGTCGGACCCGCACGCGCGGGTGGTGTTCGGCGGGGACCTGAACGTCTTCCCCCGCCCCGACGACCCGGTGGCGACGGCGGCTGCGCCGACTCCGTCGGACCAGCTCGGCCCGCTGTACGGGGCGGGGATGCGCAACCTGTGGGACGACCTGCTGGCCGACGCGCCGTCCTCGGCGTACTCGTACAGCTTCGCCGGGCAGGCGCAGACGTTGGACCACCTGTTCGTCAACGCCGCACTGCACGCCGACCTGGTGCAGGTACGGGCCGCGCACATCAACGCGGACTGGCCGGCGGAGCACGCGGGTGACGGCTCGCGCGGTTCCAGCGACCACGATCCGCAGGTGGCCCGGTTCCGGTCGCGGGCGACGCTGAGCGTGGCGGACGCCTCGGTGGTCGAGGGCGACAGGGGCACCCGCCAGCTGACCTTCCAGGTGACCGTCTCCCGGCCGCTGTCGCAGCCGATGACGCTGTGCGCCGCCACGGTCGGTCTGACGGCCAGGGCCGGCGTGGACTTCGACCCGTACGTCGGTTGCCGGATCCTGCCCGCCGGGCAGACCTCGCTGGCATTCCCGGTGACCGTCCGGGGTGACCGGAAGGCGGAGGCGAACGAGAGGATCCTGTTCGCGGTTGCCGGTTCGCCGGCCCTGCGGTTCACCGATCCGCTGGCGATCGGCACCGTCACGAACGACGACTGACGGGCACGGTGACCGGACGGGCCCTGCGCGGGCCGGCGACCAGCCGGCTCTCGCAGGGCCCGTCCGCTTCGCACCCCGGACCGACGCGCGGACGGGGTCAGGGCGCTCCGGGGGCCGACGTCAGCACCGGCGCGTGGTCGTGGCCGACCAGCAGCCGGGTCCCCGCCCAGGTCGTCCAGGTCAGGTAGCTGGGCACGAGCACCACCAGCGAGAGCACACCCGTCGCCGCGGCGAACCACCGTGCGCCGGGCGCGACGGCGGGAAGCTGCGCCGCCAGCAGGACACCGACCAGTGCGGCGCCGGCCGTGACTCCGAGCGCCGCCAGGAGCATCGGCCCCTGACGGCGGCGCAGGGCGGCACCGTTGGTGGCGATCAGCCACCCGCCGGGAACGACACTGCCGAGCAGTGCCACGAGTGGCACGTCGAGGACGACCGACAGCGCACCGGAGGCGACCGGTCCGGTGCCGGCGAACGCGGTCAGCAGCACGGCGACGCCGTGCCGCACCGGCCCTCCGCCCCGAAGTGCCGCCCACTTCCAGGTGCGGGCCACCACCGCCAGCAGCATGCCGCAGGGGGCGACGAGGAAGAGGAACTCGGCGGTGTCCTCGCCGATGAGCGGGGCGAGGGTCAGCGCACCCAGGAGCACCACCGGGGTGCCGAGCAGCCCGACGCCGGCCATGACCGCCGCCCACCGTGCGGCCCCCGGGTGGCGGTGCTGCCAGGCGAGCAGGGGCACCTTGAGCACGGTGTCGAGGCCGTAGCGCCAGCGTCGCAGTCCCCGTACGGCGAGCAGGACGGCCAGAGCCTCCTCGCGCCACCGGGCCCGGTGCGGACGGGGCAGGGCGATCGACGCCACCGCCAGCACGGCGGTCAGCAGCCGGGTCATCGGGCTTGCGCCCCGCGAAGCCGGCCGGCCGGGACGGTACGGGTGCGATCGCGTCGTCGGGCGCCGGCGGCGGCCAGCGCGGTGCGTGCCTCGGTGACGCCGTTGGACGCGAGCCGGTAGTAGCGCCGGCGCGGGCGTCCCTCGGCGTGCTGGTCGATCACCTCCCAGCGGCTCTCGACCCAGCCGGCCGATTCCAGGCGCGACATGATCGGGTAGATGGTCCCCGGCGGGAGGCCGGTGGAGTCGACGATCTCCAGGCCGTACAGTTCCCGGTCGGGTTCGTGGAGCAGGGCACGCAGCACGAGCTGCACCTGCAACGTCATCCGCAGCATGCTCGTACTCTATATAGGGTCGAGGGTCGGCACAACGCACCGGTTCCACTTTCCCGGGCCGGGCCGGCCGTCAGGGACGGTGCACTCAGTAACGCTCGCGGAGCAGTAGCGCGGCCTCCACCGCCCAGTAGGTGAGGATGACCTGCGCGCCGGCCCGCCGGATCGAGGTGAGCGTCTCCAGCATCACCCGCTCCCGGTCCACCCAACCGTTCGCGGCGGCGGCCTCGACCATCGCGTACTCGCCGGAGACCTGGTAGGCGGCGACCGGCACGTCGACCGCCGCGCGCACCGCCGACACCACGTCGAGGTACGGCAGGGCCGGCTTCACCATCACCATGTCGGCACCCTCGGCGACGTCCAGCTCCACCTCGCGCAGCGACTCCCGCAGGTTCGCCGGATCCTGCTGGTAGGTGCGCCGGTCGCCGTCCAGCGCCGACTCCACCGCGTCCCGGAACGGCCCGTAGAACGCCGAGGCGTACTTGGCGGCGTACGCCAGCACGGTCACGTCGGTGTAACCGGCGGCGTCGAGCGCCCGGCGTACCACCCCGACCTGGCCGTCCATCATGCCGGACGGCCCGACCACCCCGACCCCGGCGGCGGCCTGGGCGACCGCCATCTGCGCGTAGGCGGCCAGCGTGGCGTCGTTGTCGACCTCGCCGCCCGGGGTGAGCACCCCGCAGTGCCCGTGCGAGGTGAACTCGTCCAGACAGAGATCGCTCATGACCACCGTGGCGTCGCCCACCTCGGCGACCACGTCGCGGATCGCCACGTTCAGGATGCCGTCGGGGTCGACCCCGCCCGAACCGCACTCGTCACGCGTGGCGGGCACCCCGAACAGCATGATGCCGCCCACGCCGGCCTGGACCGCCTCGACGGCGGCCTTGCGCAGCGAGTCCCGGGAGTGCTGGAACACTCCGGGCAGCGAGGCGATGGGCCGCGGCCCGGCCAGCCCCTCCTTGACGAACATCGGAACGACCAGTTCGGCCGGATCGACGCGGGTCTCGGACACCAACCGCCGCATCGCCGCGGTGCGGCGCAGCCGGCGGGGCCGGATCTCGGGGTACGGCATACGAGCCTCCTGCCTAGCGGAACCTCAGGGCGGTCGGCCCCTGCACCTTCGAGCCCCGGCGCTGCTTCGCCGGCATCGCGGCGAGCTTCTCCCGCAGCTCGACGGCGTAGGCGGCCAGCGCCTCCACCAGATCGGGCACCGAGGCGTGCGGCGGCTGCACGTCGACCCGAAGGCCGAACTCCGTCGCGGTCTCCGACGTCTTGGGCCCGATCACTGCAACCACGGTACGAGCGTGCGGCTTCCCCGCGATACCCACCAGGTTGCGTACTGTCGAGCTGGACGTGAAGAGGACCGCGTCGAATCCGCCGGACTTGATCGCGTCCCGGATCTCGGCGGGCGGCGGCGCCGCGCGGACCGTCCGGTACGCGGTCACGTCGTCGACCTCCCAGCCGCGCTCGGTCAGGCCGGCGGCAAGGGTCTCCGTGGCGATGTCGGCGCGCGGCAGCAGCACCCGCCCCACCGGGTCGAGCACCTCGTCGTGCGGCGAGAACTCGGCCAGCAGCCCCTCGGAGGACTGCTCCCCCGACGGGACCAGCTCCGGCTGGATGCCGAACGCGCGGACCGCGTCGGCGGTCGCCTCGCCGATGCAGGCGATCTTGACGCCGCCGAAGTGCCGGGCGTCCAGGCCGTGCTCGGCGAACTTCTCCCAGACCGCGCGGACCGCGTTCACCGAGGTGAAGATCACCCAGGCGTACCGGCCGTCGACCAGGCCCTTCACGGCCCGTTCCATCTGGGCGGGGGTACGCGGCGGCTCGACCGCGATGGTCGGCACCTCGCACGGGATCGCGCCGTACGCCCGCAGCCGCGCGCTCATCGCCCCGGCCTGCTCCTTGGTGCGGGGCACGAGCACCTTCCAGCCGTACAGCGGCCGGTTCTCCCACCAGCTCAGCTTGTCCCGCTGGCCGACGCCCGCACCGAGGGTGAGCACCACCCGGCCGGTGAAGCCGAGCGCCGCCGCGACGAAGGAGTCGACGGTCGACGTGGTCGTGTACTGCGTCTCGCCCGTGCCGTCGCCGGTCACCCCGACACCGGTGCCGCCGTCGACCCCGGCGGCGAGCAGCCCGTCGCGGATCGCCGCGAGGTCACCGGCGTCCACCGCCAGCGCGAGCGAGCCCCGGCCGACGGCCGAGGCCAGCGCCTCGAAGTCGAGCGCGCCCACGTCCTCGACGTCGGCGGCGGTCCGTACGCCCGGCAGCGGCACACCCGCGTAGGTGGCCACGCCCTCGGCCTGGCCGACGCCCGGAACCACCTCGAAGTGCGCGGCGGTCCGCGCCACGGCCTGCACCTCCTTGACCACCGAGTCGTGGCCGAAGGGGTCGCCGGCGACCAGGTGCACGGCGTTGAGGCCCGCGCGGGCCGCCGAGATGAGCACCTTCGCCACGTCACCCGGTGCGCCCTCCGCCGGGGTGAACTGCGCGTCCTCCCGCGCCTCGGTGCGCACCGCGTCCAGCAGCGTTTCGGGGACTCCCCGGTCGTAGACCACCTGGTCGGCGTCGACCAGGGCGTCGTGCGCCCGGCGGGTCAGCAGGCCCGGGTCTCCGGGGCCGGCCCCGACGAACGCGATGCGGCCGACGGGCTTACGGGTGCGGGTCATTCTGTGCTCCCAATGTGCTGTGTCCCCGGGCCGGTGTGTCCGTCCTTGCCGAGGATCGAGTCGGCGCCGAGGTCGAGGAGGTCGGCGGCGAGTGCCTTGCCGATCTCCGCCGCGTCGGCGGGCGTTCCGGTGCGGGACAGCCGGATGTCGCGGGCGCCGTCCGGGCTGATCACCGCCCCGCGCAGGTAGATCTCATCGCCGTCGTCGCCCTCGGCGAGTTCGGCGTAGGCGGCGACCGGAGCGGAGCATCCGGCCTCCAGGGTGGCCAGCAGCGCCCGTTCCGCGGTGACCGCGGCGCGGGTCGGTGCGTGGTCGAGTGCGGCGAGCAGCTCGACCAGGTCCGGGTCGTCGGTCCGGCACTCCACCGCCAGCGCCCCCTGGGCGGGCGCGGGCAGCATCAGCATCGGATCCAGCGTCTCGGTGATCACGTCGGTGCGGCCGAGCCGGGCCAGTCCGGCCCGGGCCAGCACGACGGCGTCCAGGTCGGCCTCCGGGCCGAGCACCCGCGCGAGCCGGGTGTCGACGTTGCCCCGGATGGGGGTGACCTCCAGCTGCATGCCGAGCGCGTGCAGCTGGGCGATCCGGCGCAGGGCGCCGGTGCCCACGTTCGCCCCGGAGGCGAGTTCGGTGAGCGTACGGCCGTGCCGGGCGACCAGCGCGTCGCGCGGGTCCTGCCGGGGTGGCACGGCCGCGATGTGCAGCCCGGCCGCCGGGGCGGTGGGCAGATCCTTGTACGAGTGGACGGCGAAGTCGATCGTGCCGGCCACCAGCGCGTCGCGCAGCGCGGAGACGAAGACGCCCACGCCGAGGCGATGCACCGGGGCGCTGGAGCGGTCACCGGCGGTGACCACCTCCACCAGCTCGACGGGCCGGCCGGTGGCCGTGGTGAGTGCCTCGGCGACCTGCCCGGACTGGGCCATCGCCAGCTTGCTGCCCCGGGTGCCGAGGCGCAGAGGGGTGGTCATCGCTCACCTCCGGTGGGTGGGACGTCGACCGCCCCGAACGACTGGGACAGGTCGGCCCCGCCGGCCGGGCCCGGGTCGGGCTCGACCACGTCGGGAACGCTGTCGACCGGGGACGTCTGCGGCACCTGGAGGTCGAACAGCTCCCGCAGCAGGGCCGCGTACTGGTCGCCGCCGGGTTCCGCGGCGAGCTGCCGGACCCGCACGGTGGGCTGGTGCAGCAGTCGCTGCACCACCCGGTGGACCGTCCGGGCCACCTCGGCGCGCTGGTCGTCGTCGAGGTCGGGGCGGCGCTGGGCGAGCCGGCGCAGCTCGGCGGTGACCACGTCGTCGGCGCGTCCGCGCAGGGCGGCCACGGTGGGTGCCACGTCGGCACCGCGCAGCCAGCTGAGGAAGCTGTCGACCTCGGCGACCACGATCCGCTCCACGGCGGCGGCGTCCGTGGCGGCCGGGCCACCGGCGAGCACCGCGGCCATCCGGTCGATGTCGACCACCTCGACGCCGGGCAGCTCGGCGACGCCCGCCCCGACGTCACGCGGGACGGCCAGGTCGAGCAGCACCAGCGGCCCCCGGGCCGGGTCGCGCCCGGCCAGCGCCCGGGCGACCACCTCCCGGGTGAGGACCGGCTCGGTGGCGGCCGTCGCGGCCACCACGACGTCCACCCCGGCGAGGGTGACGGGCAGGTCGGCCAGGGGGGCGGAGTTGGCGCCGTACGACTCGGCGAGCCGCACGGCCCGGTCGGTGCCCCGGTTGGAGACGGTGACCGGGCCGGCGCCGAGCCGGGACAGCGTGGCCACTCCCAGCGAGCCCATCGCCCCGGCCCCGACGACGAGGGCGGGCCGCCCGGCCAGGTCGCCGTCGAGGTGGCCGGCGGCCAGCTCCAGCGCGGCGGTGACGACGCTCTGGCCGGCACGGTCGATGCCGGTCTCGGCGTGCGCCCGCTTGCCCACCCGCAGCGCCTGCTGCATCAGCTCGTGCAGCAGCCGGCCGGCGGTGTCGGCGCCGGTGGCCCAGTGGTAGGCGTCGCGGAGCTGGCCGAGGATCTGCGCCTCGCCGACCACCATCGAGTCCAGCCCGGCGGCCACCCGGAACACGTGGTCGACGGCGGCGGCGTCGAAGTGCACGTAGAGGTGGTTGGCGAGGGCTGCCGGCTGGCAGCCGGCCTGCTCGGCGAGCACCGCGCAGATGTCACCGAGGCCGCCGTGGAAACCGGACACGGCGGCGTAGACCTCCACCCGGTTGCAGGTGGAGACGAGCACGGCCTCGCTCACGTACGGCTGGGCCACCAGGCGGTCCAGGATGCGGGTGAGGTCGGCGGGGGCCACCGCCAGCTGCTCCAGGGTGGCGACCGGAGCGGTGCGGTAGGACGCGCCGACGACGAGCAGTTTCACGTGCCGATCGCCTCCTGGGGGTCGGTGGCCGCGAGGCCGCCGGGCAGCGCGGTGAGGGCGGACCCGCCGGTGGCGGGCAGCGCGGTCAGGGAGGCCTTACGGTGCTCGTGGAACGACAGGATCTGCAACTCGATGGCGAGGTCGACCTTGCGCACGTCGACGCCCTCCGGGACCGAGAGGACGCACGGGGCGAAGTTCAGGATGCTCGTCACCCCGACCGCGACGAGCTGGTCGGCGACCCGCTGGGCGGCTGCGGCGGGGGTCGCGATCACCCCGATGGCGATGGCCTCCTCGGCGGCGACCCGGGGCAGCTCGTCGACGTGCCGCACGACCAGGCCGCCGATCTCCTCGCCGACCCGGTCGGGGTCGGCGTCGAGCAGCGCGGCGATCCGGAAGCCACGGCTGGCGAAGCCGTCGTAGCCGGCGAGGGCGTGACCCAGGTTACCCACGCCCACCAGGGCCACCGCGCGGCGCTGGGTGAGCCCGAGCACGTACTCGATCTGGTCGACCAGCAGGGCCACGTCGTAGCCGACGCCGCGGGTGCCGTACGAGCCGAGGTGGGACAGGTCCTTGCGGAGCTTGGCGGAGTTGACCCCGGCGGCGCTGGCCAGCCCCTCGCTGGAGACTGTCTCGTGCCCGCTCTCGGCCAGGTTGTGCAGGGCGCGGAGGTATTCCGGGAGCCGTGCGACGGTCGCCTCGGGAAGGTCCGGGAGCGCCGGTACGGCACCGGCGCGACCGGGCGCGCCTGGGTGACGGTGCTGACTCATGAGACTCCGTGGAGTGCGATCCTCGACCAACTCCGTCGGCCGGCCGTTTCGGGACTCCCGCTGGCGACCGAGATTGCCGGCTGTGCTAGCAGGGCGCGTCGAAACTACACAGTAGGCGCTTGTGAAGACGTGCACAAATCGCGATCTTGTAGGCACGCGCCGCGCCTCCACCTGCCCTCCATTCCGCAAGATCGATCGGTGAGCCTCGCGTCACCGCCCGTGCGATTATTGCCCAATCCCGACTTCTCTGACCAATCACACGCGCGCCGCCGCGTACTCCGACACGCTTCGAGCATGGCGTTATCGGCCCCGGAACGCCATTCCCGATCGTGCCAACCTCATCATCGGCACGACGGCGGGCGGAACGGTCAGGGCAGGGTGGTGGCGAGGGTCACCGCCGCCGCGAGGGTGTCGGCCACCGGGTGGCCGGAGGCGCGCAGCCGGTCGGGGTCGGTGAAGCCGCCGGTGTACAGCACCACCCGGCCGCCCACCGACAGCGCCGCGTCGGCGTCGTCCAGCGAATCGCCGATCAGCACCACCTCCCGGCCCGGCACCCCCAGCTCGGTCAGGTGCCGGCGCAGCGACTCGGCCTTGCGACCGCCGCCCACCTGGGCCCGCAGGCCGTCCATCCGGGTGAAGCGCCCGGCGAGGCCGTACGTGTGCACGGCGGGCACCAGCTCGTCGTGGAACCACATGGACAGCAGCGACTGGGTGCCCGGCCAGGCCTCCATCGCGACCGCCGCGTCGTGCGCGAGCTCACACGTGGTCAGGCCGGTCCGGTACGCGTCGTGGAAGATCCGGTCCAGCCGGCCGAACGCCTCGTCGTCGACCGCACGGCCGAGCACCTCGGCGTAGTAGTCGGCGATCGGCCGACGGAACCGCACCCGGTGCTCGTCGGGGGTCACCGTGGGCCCGCCGACGCTGGCGAAGGCCGCATTGGTGGCGGTCACCACCAGACTGAGATCGTTCAGGAGAGTCCCGTTCCAGTCCCACACCAGGTGGGGTCGCACAGGGGTCATGCCCGCACCCTACCGACGCGGGCGCTACAGCTGGGGGGTCGTGAGGTCCCGCAGCAGCCGTTCCTCCTCCACCCGCCAGTAGCCGTGCTCCTTGCCGTCGAGCAACGTCACCGGCAGCCGGTCGCCGTACTCGCGTTCCAGCTCCACGTCCTCGCTGACGTCCTTCTCGATCCACCGGTCGCCGGTGACCGCGACCACCCGGTCGAGGGCCGCCTTGGCGTCCTCGCACAGGTGACAGCCGGGCCGGGTGATCAGGGTGAGTCGGGGCTCACGCATCCGCGTCCTCCGTCGTGGCGGCGCCCGCCGGGCCGGCGGGTCGGGGTCGGTGGATGCCGCGTGGGGGCGGCACCCGGGGTGTCGCGGCGGCCGACGACGGCCGGAGCAGGACCTTGCGCACCTTGCCGATGGCCGAGTGCGGCAACTCGTCGACGAACTCGACGTCGGTCGGACACTTGAACCGGGCCAGGTGACGTGCGCAGTGGGCGAGCAACTCCTCGCCGGTGACCCGACGCCCCGGCACCGGCACCACGTACGCCCGGACAGTCTCCCCGGTCCGGGGGTGCGGCACACCCAGTACCGCGGACTCCGCCACCGCCGGGTGCGCCGAGAGCACCAGCTCCACCTCGCGCGGGTACACGTTGAAGCCGTTGACGATGATCAGGTCGCCGAGGCGGTCGACCAGGAACAGGTCGCCGTCGGCGTCGGCGTACGCCACGTCCCCGGTGGGCCACCAGCCGTCGGCGTCCGGGCCGCCCCGGCCGTCCGGCCAGTACCCGGCGAACAGGTTGGCCCCACGCACCACGACCTGCCCCGGGTCGGTGCCCGACGTCGGGTCGGACAGCTCCAGCTCGTCGGCGTCGTCGTCGGGCACCTGCACGCCGTCGCGCCACAGCTCGATCCCGTCCGGGTCGACCAGGCGCAGCTCGACGCCGGGCAGCGGGCGGCCCACCGACCCGGGCTTGGGCTCCCCACCCACCAGCGTCGAGGTCAGCGCGGGAGCGGTCTCGGTCAGGCCGTAGCCCACGTGCACGGGTCGACCCGCAGCCGCGGTGAGGCGTGCCGCGTCGGCCGGCTCCAGCGGCGCCGCGCCGCACACCACCACCCGGACCGCCGCCATCGCCGCGGCCAGGGCGGCCGGCTCCGCCCGAGCCCAGGACTGCACCATCGACGGTACGCCGACCAGGACGCTGACCCGGTGCCGGGCGATCTCACCGAGCGCGGCGTCGGCGCCGAGGTCGTCGACGAGCACCCCCGTCGCGCCGTGGTGCACGACCGCACCGAGCCCCGAGTTGAGCCCGTACGCGTGGAACAGCGGCAGCGCCAGCAGCACGGTGTCGTCGGGACCGACCACGGGCGGTTCGATCCGGTCCACCTGCTCCTGGTTGGCGGCCAGCGCGCCGTGGGTCAGCATGGCGCCCTTCGGCCGGCCCTCGGTGCCGGAGGTGTAGAGCAGCACCGCCAGGTCCTCGGCGCGGCGGGTCGGGAACCGGGCCGCGACACCCCCGGTCGGCGGCGCGGTGTGCACGGCCACCAGCGCGGGCAGGGCGGCGGCGGACCCGGCGACCAGGTCCCGCACCCGCTCGGTGCCGATCAGGACGGACGCGCCGGAGTCGGCCAGGACGTGGGTGAGTTCGCCGGCCGTGAGGTCGGGGTTGACCGGCACCGCCACCAGCCCGGCCCGCAACGTGGCGAGCAGGCCCACGACGCAGTCCGGGGAGTTGGGCAGGGCGACGGCCACCCGGCCGGGGCCCTGCCCGTCGCCGGGTACGGCGGCGGCCAGCGCCCGGGCGGTCGCCGTGACCGCCGCGTCCAGTGCGGACCAGGTGAGGGTGTGGTCCCGCCAGTGCAGCGCGGGTCGGTCGCCGTGGGCGACGGCCGCCCGGCGGAGCCGGTCGGCGAGGTTCGGCGCGGAGCCGTCGGCTGGGTCCTGCACGGTGGCTGAGTCTGGCACAGCCCGGCTCCCACGGCCATGGGCGGAGCACGGCGGCAGCCCGGATGCGGCACACTGACGCCGCCGCACCACGCTCCGCAGTGGTGTCCACCGGTCGCCTGAGAGGTTGTTGTCGGTGTGCCCACGGACCGGCCGACACCGCCGGATTCGCCGCCACATCGACCCTGACCTGCGAATCTCCTGTGGAGCACCAGCCCACCCGGATGTCAACCACCCACGACGGACAACCGGTCCGCCGGAGGCGCGACACGGCGGGAAATACTATGGCTCTGTGTAACGGACTTGCCACGCGCGGGTGACGTTGGCCCTATCATCACTCGGGTCGGCTCACCCCATTTTGCCGTGAGTCGACACCCCTCAGCCCGAGGAGGCCCCCGTGCCCGTAAGCGCATTGGACCAGCACCTCAAGGGGATCTGCCGCTGGTCGGCACACCCCGGATCCGGCCTGCCCGGCCACAACCTGAACGGCCGGGCCGCGCGGCCCACCGACGGAACGGGGGCGGCGCGATGACCACCTACGGTTACGCGGAGCGACCCATCGGGCTGACCCGGTCGTCCGGTCGGCCCCCGGTCAACGAACGTGCCGGGGCCCACGACCCGTCGGACGAGACGGTCACGCCCACGAGTCGGGGCGACGGCACCGCCAGACGGGTGCACCAGAACGAGCCACCACCGCGACCAGCCACGCCCGGCGGGAACACCAGACCCGCCGGCGGCCGGGTCGCCGTCCGGCCCCCCATGCCGACCCAGGCCCGTCGGACGGGCGACACCCCGGTGGCGGACCCGTCGGCCGGGGAGACGGCGCTGCTCCCGACCGTGCCGCCCGCCGCCGTGACCGCCACGGGTTTCCCCAGCCGCCCCGACCCGTCCGACCCGGCCACCGAGGTCTGGACGCTGGTCGAGCGGGCGCAGGCCGGTGAGGCGGAGGCGTTCGGGCTGCTGTACGACCGGTACGTGGACACGGTCTTCCGCTTCGTCTACTTCCGGGTGGGCAACCGGCAACTGGCGGAGGACCTCACCTCCGACACGTTCCTGCGCGCGCTGAAACGGATCAGCAGCTTCACCTGGCAGGGTCGCGACCTGGGGGCGTGGCTGGTCACCATCGCCCGCAACCTGGTCGCCGACCACTTCAAGTCCGGCCGCTACCGGCTGGAGGTCACCACCGGGGACGTGCTCGACGCCGACCGCGAGGACCGGGGCCCGGAGGGCAGCCCGGAGGCGGCGGTGGTGGAGCACATCACGAACGTCGCGCTGCTGACCGCCGTCAAGCAGCTCAATCCCGAGCAGCAGGAGTGCATCGTGCTGCGCTTCCTCCAGGGCTTCTCGGTGGCGGAGACCGCCCGCGCGATGGGCAAGAACGAGGGTGCCATCAAGGCGTTGCAGTACCGGGCCGTACGCGCGCTCGCCCGGCTGCTCCCGGACGGCTTCCAGCCGTAGCCGGACCCGTCGTCGACGCCGGTCGATGTCACGTTCGCCCAGCTCAGCGGCCATCTACTGTCGTGATGGCGATCACTTTCCGTAATTTCGCCTCCGCCGCCCCCGTAACCCGCCCCCGGCACGGCGCGTTTCTCCGGGTGCGACCGGTGACAGTTCCGGCATCCCCCCGGGTCTGACGAGGTACGGCGACGCGGCCCACCGCGACTCCGCCCTTGATGTCACGACGTCCAGGTCGCTGGCCAGAGACTGCGGCCGACCGGCCGCGACCAGCGAGAGGAGGTGCCGCGGTGGACAGCACCCTCTTCTCCCGTCGGCGCGCCGAGCGCTTCGCGCAGCTTCTCGACGAAGCCAACGGCGGCCGGCGTCACCACGTACGGTCCCGGGCCGACGACGAGCTCGTCCGACTCGTGGCGGTGGGGCGGCGGTTCAGCACCGACCCCCCGCCCGCAGAGGTGGATCCCGACTTCCGCACCGGCCTGCGGGCGATGCTGCTCGCCACCGCCGAGCGGGAGGGCATCGGCGCTCCCGCCGGGGTCACCGGGCAGCCGTCGACGGGTCGCGGCCCGCTGCTGCCGGCAGCCACCGCCCGGCGGGCCCGTGCCCGGGGCGCCATCCTGGTCGGCATCGCCGCCGGGGCCGTGGCCGTCTCCGGCATCTCCGCCGCCAGCGAGAACGCGGTGCCCGGCGACGCGCTGTACGGCATGAAGCGCGGCACCGAACGGGCCCAGCTCGCGCTGACCAGCTCGGACGTCAGCCGTGGGCAACTCTTCCTCGGCTTCGCCCGTACCCGGCTCGGCGAGGCGGCGGAACTGCGCGGCGACGCGGTCGGCTTCGACACCGTCCTCGACGACATGGACGCGGACACCCGCCAGGGCGTACGCCTGCTGACCGGCGCCGCGGCACAGCGGTCGGATCCGGCGGCGCTGGACGCCGTCGACACCTTCCTCGACGGTCAGCGGCGGGCGGTCGGCGCGCTGGCCGACGGCGCGTCCCGTGCCGAGCGGGACCGCGCCCGCCGTTCCCTCGCCCTGCTCGACGCGATCGACCGGCGGGCGGCGGCGCTACGCGCCGCCATCGCCTGCGGCCTGCCGGCGTCCACCGGCAGCGACGCCCTGGGCCCCACCCCGGCCGGCTGCCCGCGTTGACCCGGTCCGGCCGTCGTGGCCGGGCCCCGGGCGCACCCGCCGTTCCGCCGGGCGGGCGGTACCGCGAGCCGTGGGCCACAGTCCGGTCAGCTAAGAGCTGGAGACCGGGAGGGTCCGGCTAACCTCGCGGTGGCGTTGCCGGATCGAGCGGAGGAGGCCGGATGGTCCGCAGCCGTAAGGTGACCGTGAGCACCGACGGGCACGGTCACACCGCCGGCTGGGCCGAGACCGGCCTGGCAGCACCGGCAATGCCCGCCGACGACAGCGCGGCGGCCTTCTTCGACATCGACAACACGATGATGCAGGGCGCCTCGATCTACTGGTTCGCCCGCGGGCTCGCCGCCCGGAACCACTTCACCGCCGTGGACCTGGCCCGGTTCGGCTGGCAGCAGCTGCGCTTCCGGGTGTTGGCCACCGAGCACGCCGGCGACATGTCGCGGGCGAAGGAGGCGGCCCTCGCCTTCGTCAGGGGCTGGCGGGTCGACGACGTGGAACACCTCGCCGAGGAGATCTTCGACGAGCTGATGGCACCCCGGATCTGGGCCGGCACCCGGCGGCTGGCGCAACACCACCTGAACAGCGGTCAGCGGGTCTGGCTGGTCAGTGCGGCCCCCGTGGAGATCGGCCGGGTGATCGCCGCCCGGCTCGGGCTGACGGGCGCGATCGGCACGGTCGCCGAGATCGTCGACGGGGCGTACACGGGTCGGCTCGTCGGCGACGTGATGCACGGCCCCGCCAAGGCGGAGGCGGTCACCCAGCTCGCCGCCGTGGAGGGGCTGGAGCTGGCCCGCTGCGCCGCCTACAGCGACTCCTGCAACGACCTTCCGCTGCTGTCGGCGGTGGGCCGGGCCGTGGCCGTCAACCCCGACGGCGCGCTGCTGCGGGAGGCCCGGGACCGCGGCTGGGAGGTGCGGGACTTCCGCACCGGTCGGCGCGCGGTCAGGATCGCGGTCCCCTCGACCGCCGCCGCCGGGCTGCTGGCCGGAGCGGTCACCGCCGGCCTCGCCCTGCACCGTCGCCGCCGCCCCACCTGATCCGCACCGCGGCCCGTGCCGACGGTCGTCACGGTCCGAACGGGTCGGGGCGGCGTTCCAGCAGCCGGTGCAGGGACTGCTGGATGGTCTCCCGCACCTGGTCGGCGAGGTTGAACACCACCAGCGGGTCGTCCGCCGAGTCGACGAGGTGGGCGGTGGGGATCGGCGGGCAGAACTCGATCAGCCACTTGCTCGGCAGCGGCACCATGCCCAGCGGCCCCAGCCAGGGGAAGGTCGGCGTCACCGGGAAGTACGGCAGCTTGAGCAGCCGGGCCAGCGGCTTCACGTCGGCGAGCATCGGATAGATCTCCTCGCCGCCGACGATGGCGACCGGCACGATCGGGGTGCCGGTACGCAGTGCCGCCGACACGAATCCGCCCCGACCGAAACGTTGCAGCTTGTAGCGCTCCGAGTAGAGCTTGCCGATGCCCTTGAAGCCCTCCGGGAAGACGCCGACCAGTTCGCCACCGCTCAGCAGCCGTTCCGCGTCGGGGTTGCAGGCCACCGTGCCGCCGGTCTTGCGGGCGAGCTCGGAGACCACCGGCATCCGGAAGACCAGGTCGGCGCCGAGCAACCGCAGGTAGCGGTGGTTCGGGTGCCGGTCGTGCAGGGCGGTGGACAGGATCAGCGCGTCCAGCGCCACGGTGCCCGAATGGTTGCCCACCACCAGGGCGGGCCCGTCGTCGGGTACGTGTTCCACGCCGGTGACCTCCGTGCGGAACCAGTCCCGGTAGAGCCGGCGCAGCAACGGGTGGAAGACCGCGTCGGTGAGTTCCCGGTCGAAGCCGAACTCGTCGACCTCGTACTCCCCGGAGAGCCGTCGGCGCAGGAACGCCAGGCCCCCGGCGACCCGCCGGTCCCAGACGTCGCCCGGCCGGCCGGTCACCGCCGGGGCAACCGGGTCGCCGGCCGGAACGGACGCCGACGGCCGCGCGACCACCGGGTCGCCGGCCGGAGCGGACGCCGACGGTTGCGGGGTGTCGGTCGGCGGGTCCGGCTCGTCGTCGCTCATCGCACCGGTGCCACCGGCCGGCTCCACGGCGCGGGGCGCGGCAGCCCCGGCGGGGCGGTGGCCGTTGCGCCGCGCCGGCTCCGCGCTCGGCCCGGCCACCCGCCGCGGTACGGCGTACCGCCGGCCGAGGCGGGCGTCGTCGTGCTCGTCCGGGCCCGTCACGGCAGTTCCCGAACGGTGGAGCGGACCTGTCGGATGCCCTCCAGCACGAGCTGTTCGGCCAGCGCCAACTGCTGGCGGGTCACCACCACACCCCCGTGGTGGGCCCGGATGAACTCCTCGAAGGCGGCGGCGGTGGAACGGGGCGTGAAGCCGTACTCCCGCTCCAGCCGGCTGGTGTCCACGACCCGGCCGTGGACGAACAGGTCGACCTGGTCGAGACCGTACCGGCCGAAGCCGAGGGTACGGGCGAGCGCGGCCCCGCCGGAGAGCCCCGGTTCCAGCACCGGCACGGCGACCCGACCGGCCCGTCGGATGGCCTGCGACAGCGCGAGCACGCCCGGCCCGGCCACGTTGTAGGTGCCCGGATGCTCCTCGACGATCGACCGGTGCAGCACCTCCAGCGCGTCGTCGAAGTGCAGGAACTGTAGGCGCGGGTCGCGGCCGAACACGGTGGGCACCACCGGCTGCGAGAAGTAGCGGGTCAGCGTGGTGTCGGCCGTCGAGCCGATGAACGGCGCGAAGCGCAGCACGGTGGCGGTGACGTCGGGCCGGCGGCGACGGAAGCCGCGGACGTACCCCTCGATGTCGAGGATGTCGCGGCCGAAACCGCCGCGTGGCACCTCGCGCGGCTCGGTCTCCTCGGTGAACACGGCCGGATCGCGGAACGACGCGCCGTACGCGGCGGTGGAGGACCGCACCACGAGCTTGCGCAGCCGGGGCGCCCGTTGACAGGCGGCGAGCAGCTGCATCGTGCCGATGACGTTCTGCTCCTTCATCGCCGACCGGCCACCGTTCTGCGGGTCGGGGGCGCTGACCAGCGCCAGGTGCACCACGGCGTCGACGTCGAGGTCGGCCAGGAAGTGGCCCAGGGAGCCGGGGTCGAGGCGAACCCGCTCGACCCGGTCGAGCAGATCGGTGAACTCGGGACCAGGACTCGTCGGGTCCACCCCGATGACCCGTTCGACCCGGGGGTCGGCGGCGAGCCGGGCGGCCACGTGAGCGCCGAGATAGCGACCCACCCCGGTCACGACGACGACCCCCGGGACACCGGTGGTGTCTCCGGGGGTCACCTCGCGCACCTCCCCCGGCAGGTGAGATCGAGCCGGGACAACCACGGCCTGATCACCTGAGCCTCCGGGGGTCGACAGTTTGGCAAGTGACGCCGGTGAGCCGGGCCTGGGCCCGGCGCCGGTCACTTGCCGAGACGGCGACGCTGGACGCGGGTCTTGCGCAGCAGCTTGCGGTGCTTCTTCTTAGCCATGCGCTTGCGGCGCTTCTTGACCACCGAGCCCATACGACAGCCTTTCGATGCAACGTGCGGGGCGATCGACAGACACCCACCGAGGGGTGGTGTCGGCGACCGCGTGCGGACAACGGACCGGACCAGCGCGGTAAGCGGCGGGGCGCACCTGAGGTCACGATCGACGTCCAGCGTAGCGGCAGAGCCCGAGCAGGACCAACGCGCCCCCGTCGAGGCCCGGCCGCCCGGCCACCCGTGGGGCCGCCCGGCAGGATCAGGCGGTCTCCTGGAAGGCACCACGGAGGTACTCGTGCACCGCGTGCTCGGGCACCCGGAACGACCGGCCCACCCGCACGGCGGTCAACTCACCGCTGTGCACGAGACGGTAGACCGTCATCTTGGACACCCGCATGACCGTCGCCACCTCGGCGACGGTCAGGAACTTGACGTCCGACAGCCGACCGTCGGACTGCGACCCGGCCATGGCTCACCAACCCATCCCATGCCCGGCGCGTGCCACCGCACGGGTCTTCCCGCACGGTTCGCGACGCGCGTGTTACCAGTACGGTAACGGGACGGCTGTGACCGGCGCGATCCCTTCGTACAACTGATCACCATTCGCACGCATGTCACCCCGGTGGGTCACCTCGTCGACCGACCCGCCGCGCCGACTGTCCGATTCCCTGACCGGTGGACCCGTCGATCCGCCCCGGGCACGGAGGCGTCCGGTGGCCCCGGCGGCGCCACCGGGGCCACCGGACGGGTGCCCCGGACCGCTTCCGGACGCGGACCGGGGCTCCGCGCTGGGAGCGGGCACCAGTGTGTCAGGTCGATCATGAACGGTCGCACCCCGGCACCCCGTCCGCCGGTGACGGCGGAGAAGGCGACCGACGTCGGAGAGGGGCGACGAGGCCGCGCGCCCGTCCGTCAGCCGGCCAACCGGCGAACGTACGCGACGCAGTCGTCCTGCACGACGGACCAGGGCTCCCCGAGGATCTCCTCGGCCGTCTGCCTCGGGATCCGGCGCTCGTGCAGCACCGCCTTGGCGAAGGCGAACAGCCGCTGCTCCCCGAACCGGTCGGCGAGACACCGGACGGTGAGGTAGGAGACCCCGTACGCGGCGCTCACCCGCCAGTCGGCGGTGTCGTGGTCGGGGGCGATCCGGTCGAGCGGGCCCTTCCAGCCACGGCCGACCAGCCGCCGCACCTCCGCCATCCGGGGGTGCCGGTCGGCGGGCTCGCCGTCGGCCTCGGCCAGCTCGGCCAGCCCTTCGACCAGCCACCAGGCCGAGGCGCCCGTCGGCCCGTGCTCGGTCAGCGAGGCGACGTGGGTCAGCTCGTGCCGCAGCAACTTCTCCAGATCGGCACCGCTGTGGCTGTCCGCCCTGACCACCACCTCGTGCCGGTCACCGCCGACGGGGACCGCGTACCCGGCGCTCCACGACGGCTGTTCGCCGCCGTACCAGCGCTTCCACTCCCTCGGCCCGGCGTAGAAGATCCGGTACCGGTCGGGCGGCGCGTCCCCCATCGCGTACGCGTCGGCGACGGTGGCCGCCGCCTCGGCCCGCCGCAGCAGGTTCGGCAGCCGGTCGCGCAGCGCCGGGGTGGTCGCCACGATCGTGCGCTCGCCCACCGCCGCGACCAGCTCGCTGACCTCCCAGGGCAGGGCGGCGTACTGGCTGTGCGCCCAGCCGTTCACTTGGGCGTCGGGCTCCGACACCGCCAGCGCGAGCAGGCGCGGTGCCGCCGTGCCCTCCCGCCACCGCGTGTTCACCAGCAGCGGGCTGGTCCGACAGCCCGGCACCACGAAGCAGTACCGGAACTCGACCACCAGCCGCCAGTCGCCGGCCCGGCTGGTCGGCGTGGGCAGGCCGTGCGGGCGCGCCTGCCAGGCGGACACCCGCAACGCCCGGAGCGCGGCGAACCGCTGCCGCAGGTCGGCACGGGCGGCCGGGGCCGCGATCGCCAGGAATCCCTCGCGGTCGCCCGCGAGCAACGCGGCGGACTGCCGCTCCAACTGTCCGCTGATCCGCTCGGCGAGCTGCCGGGCCGCCACGGTGGTCGGGTTCTCCGGTGCTGCGGCGGCCCTGGCCAGCGTCGCGACGCCGGAGCCGCCGGCCGACAGCGCCGCGGGCAGGCCCAGGGTCAGCAGCAGGCTGACCGCGACGAGCGAGGCCCACAACGGCCAGCGGTGACGCGGTCGCCGGTCGGGCCCCGGTGCGGCCACCGGCGACGGCGGTTCCGGATCGACCGTCGCGACCGGCTCCGGATCGGCTGCCGGGCTCGGCACCGGGTCAGCCGCCGGGCTCGGCGCGGTGCTCGTTGTCGGTTCGTCGGCCACAGCTCCCCCGTCGCTCACCGGCGAAGGGTACGGCCCGCCGGCCGGTCGGGCCACCACCACCCTCGGCCGGGGCCACCGGGCAGCGAGCCGTCACCTGCGTGAACGCTGCGGCCGAGGTCAGCCGACGACCGCCCGAACGTACGCGGTGGCCCTGTCGTGCACGCCCGGCCACGCCTCGCCCAGCGACTCCTGGGCGGCCTCGGCCACCGGCCGCAGCTCGTGCAGCACCAGCCGGGTGAAGGCGAGCACCCGGCCCGGCCCGTACCTGTCGATCAGGTGCCGGACCGCCAGATAGGACACGCCGTAGCTGCCGGCGACCCGCTCCGCCGTGGCGTCCTCGCCCGGGGCCACGTCGTCGAGCCGGCCGGTCCACCCCGCACGGACCATCTGCCGCACCGCGGTCAACCCCTCGTACCGGTCGACCGGTTGCCCGTCGGCGGCCGCGTACTCGGCCAGGCCCTCCACCAGCCACCAGGTGCTCCGGCCGGGGTAGCCGCGTTCGGGGAGCGACGCCGCGTGGGTCAGTTCGTGCCGGAGCAGGTCGGCCAGGCCGTCGGCGCTGACCCGCTCGGCGTTCAACACCACCTCGTGGTGTCCACCCCCGACGGTCACCGCGTAACCGGCGGTCCACTCCATCCGGTCGCCGCCATACCAGCGGCGCCACTCCTGCGGCCCCGCGTAGAACACCCGGTAGCGGTCCGGGGGCGGGCCCGAGACCACGTAGTCGTCGGCGACCCGCGCCGCCGCCTCCGCCTTGGCCAGCAACTCGGGCAGCGTCCGGCGAAGCTCGGGGGTGGTGGCCACCACGGTCCGGGAGCCGTGCGCGACGACCAGTTCGCTGATCTCCCACGGCCGGGTGCCGGTGCGGGCCGACCGGGACGCCTCGACGGCCACCAGGCGGGGCTGTCCACCGTCCAGGCGCCAGCGGGTGCCGGCCACCACACTGCTCACCCGGCAGCCCGGCACCACGAAGCAGTAGCGGTACTCCACCAGCAGCCGCCACTCGCCCGGCCGTCCCGGCACCTCCGTGGGCAGATCCTGGGCCCGGACCTGCCAGCCGGTCACCCGCAGGGCACGCAGCGCCGCGTACCGGCGCAGCAGCTCGGGGTGGGCGGCGGGCTCCGCCACCGCCAGCCAGCCGGCCCGGTCGCCCGCGAGCAGCGCGGCGGCCTGCCGCTCGAGCTGCGCGGTCAGCCGCGCGGAGAGCTGGCGGGCGGCCAGCACGGTGGGATCCTCGACCTGCGGGCTCACACGGCGGACCACACCGACTCCCGCGTCGCGCACCGCGCTGGACAGCAGCGCGGCGGGCAGGCCGCAGGTGAGCAGCACGACCACGGCCACGAGCGCCGTCCACAGGGGCCAGAGGCGGCGGGGTCGCCGGTCGAGCGCGGGCATCCAGGCGGCGGCCGGCGGGGCGAGGTCGTCCCCGGCCCAGTCGGGAACAGCCGGCCCACGCGGCACGGCGACCGGCTCGGGCGACACAGCGGCAGGCTCGCCGGACGGCGCAGGGGCGGGGTCGCCCGACGGCGCAGGGGCGGGGTCGCCCGACGACGCGGGGGCAGGCTCGCCGGACGACGCGGCGGCGGGGTCGGGCGACGCCGGCGGCGCGGGTGCGGTGTCCGGTCGGGCGTCGGGCAGGGGCCTCCCGTCAGTCACCCGGCGAAGGGTACGGGCTTTCGGCCCCCAGTGGCGAGGCGCACCAACCCGACGGACGGCCACCACGCCCGCCGGTGATCCTCACCGTGGCGCTCAGTCCTGCTCGGTGGGCCACTCGCGAAAGGCGACGTCCAGTGCGGACACCATCCGCTCGGGCGGGGTCGGGAAAGTCCGGGTCCTTCGCTCCCGTCAGGACCAGCACGGGCTGCCGCACGTCGGCGACCCCCGCGGTCCAGTGCGGCTCGACGGGCTCGGCCACACCCCGGGTGGCGGCCATCCGGCCGGGTTCGCGCAGGTTGGCCACCATGGCTCGGCGGTAGGCGGCGTCGTCGGCCGGTCGGTGGACCGGGAACAGGGTGCGGTGGAACATCCCGAACAGGCGTGGGCTGCGCAGCACCGCCGCCACCGCCAGGCGCATGAGCGGGTTGAGGCGGGGCTGACCCACGAAGGCGCCGGTCAGCACCAGGCCGCCGACCAGTTCGGGGTGGTCGGCGGGGGCGTACGACGACCAGCCGGCGCTGGACTGCCCGTGCCCCCGCACGTCGACCGCGGCGACCCGCCCTGCCCGGCCGTCGCCGGCTGCCCGCCTGCCCGGCTACTTCCTGGAGGCCAGGGCCCGGGCGAAGAAGGCCAGGTTGGCGGGACGCTCGGCGAGACGACGCATCAGGTAGCCGTACCAGTCCTCGCCGTACGGCAGGTAGGTGCGCACCGTGTAACCCTCGCCGACGAGCCGGGCCTGCTCGTCGGGCCGGATGCCGTACAGCATCTGGAACTCGAATCCGTCGGGGCCACGGTCGTACCAGCGGGCCCGGTCCTCGCCGATGGCGATCAGGCGCGGGTCGTGGGTGGCCAGCATCGGGTACCCGTCACCGGACATCAGGATGTTGAGGCAGCGCACGTACGACTTGTCCACGTCCCGGGCGGACTGGTAGGCCACCGACTCCGGCTCGGAGTACGCACCCTTGCACAGCCGCACCCGGGATCCCGCACCGGCCAACTCCCGGCAGTCCGACTCGGTGCGCCGCAGGTACGCCTGGAGCACCGCGCCGGTCGACGGGTGGTCCTTGCGGAGCTTGGCCAGGATGTCGAGCGTCGAGTCGGTGGTGGTGTGGTCCTCCATGTCCAGGGTGACCGTGGTGCCCGCCGCGTCGGCGGCGGCGCAGATCGCCCGGGCGTTGTCGTAGGCGAGCTGCTCGTCGAAGGCCTGACCGAGCGCGGAGAGCTTCACGCTCACCTCGGCCGCCGGGGTCAACCCGGCGGCGGAGAGCATCGACAGCAGCCGCAGGTACTCCTCGCGGATCGAGGTGGCCTGCTCGGGGGTGACGGTGTCCTCGCCGAGATTGTCGAGGGTCACCGCGAGACCGTCGGCGACGAGTTCGCGGGTCGCGCGCAACGCGTCGTCGGTCTGGGCGCCGGCGACGAACCGGCGCACGACGTCCCGGGTGAAGGGGACCGTCGCGAGGAGCCGCTCGACCTGGGATGACCGGGAGGCGGCGAGAATGACGGTACGGAGCATGAACCGAGCGTAACGCCCCGCCCCCGACGCGCGCCGCTCGGCGACCGGTCCGCCCGACGGCCGCCCGACCGCAGGACGGCCGCGATTCGCGACCGGAACCCGGACGGCGGAGCCGTCCGGGGGACGACGGGAATGGCGTCCATCGGTTACAACCATGACGTGGACCAACGCCCCCGCCGCCGGCTCCGGTCGGCCTCCGTGCAGCTCGGCGCACTCACCGCACTGGCGCTCGCCCTGTCGGGCTGCAACATGACCTCGGACGACGACGACGATGACGACTGCGCCCTCGGGCCGGCCGGTGGTGGCGGCACCGTGGCGCTGGCCCTGCGTGCGCCGACACCCGTGCCGGGCGGGCGGACCGAGCCGGCCGCCGCCGCGCTGCCCGACAGAGGCGGCTTCGGCACCCACCTCGCCGCCTGCGGCGGCTGAGGTGCGCCGGGAGTCCGTCACCCCGCGCCCCGACTGGGACGCCACGATCCGCGCCCAGGGCCTGGTGTACGTCGACACCGAACTGCCCGACGGCGGGGTGATGTCGTACTGGGACGAGAGCGCGGCGTACGCCTTCGAACTGGACGAGGTGCTGCGGCTGGAGGAGGCCACCGAGGAGCTGCACCGGATGTCCGTGGCCGCCGCCGCGCACGTGGTCGCCCGGCACCGGTACGCCGAGTTCGGCATCCCCGACTGGGCGGCCGAGGCCGTCGCGAGGTCACTGCGGGAGGATCCGCCCAGCCTGTACGGCAGGTTCGACCTCGCCTACGACGGCAGCTGGCCGCCGAAGCTGCTGGAGTACAACGCCGACACCCCGACCGCGCTGGTCGAGGCGAGCATCATCCAGTGGTACTGGCTGGAGGACACCCGGCCGGAGGCCGACCAGTGGAACAGCCTGCACGAACGCCTGGTGGCCGGCTGGGCGAAGATCGGCGCCGGGCTGCACGACCGGCGGGTGCACGTGGCCTGGTCCAACGAGGAGGAGTCGGGCGAGGACCACATGACGGCCGGCTACCTCGCCGAGACCGCCCGGCAGGCGGGCCTGGACGTGGACCTGCTGCCGATCCAGGAGATCGGCTGGGACGGGCGGCGCTTCGTCGACCGGGCGAACCGGCCGGTCACCACCTGCTTCAAGCTCTACCCGTGGGAGTGGATGCTGGCCGAGCCGTACGGTCGCCCGGCACTGGACCCGGGCACCCCCACCACCTGGATCGAGCCGGCCTGGAAGCTGCTGCTGTCGAACAAGGCGCTGCTGGCGGTGCTGTGGGAGCTGTACCCGGGGCACGAGCTGCTGCTGCCGGCCTACCTCGACTCGCCGCGCGGGATGCCCGAGTACGTGGCGAAGCCGCTGCTCGGCCGGGAGGGTGGCTCGGTGCGCATCGTCACCGCCGACGGTGAGATCACCAATCCGGGCGACTACGGCGACGAGGGGTTCTGCTACCAGGAGTTCCGGGCGCTGCCGGAGTTCGCCGGCAACCGGCTGGTGCTGGGCAGCTGGACCGTGGACGGCGAGTCGGCGGGCGTCGGGCTACGGGAGAGCGCCAGCCTGATCACTGACGGTTACGCCCGGTTCCTGCCGCACTACATCGACGCGCCGCGCCCCGCCGAGTCGTCTACCGTTGGGGTGTGAACTTCGACGCGTACGCCCGGACCGGTGTTGACCTCGTCAACGCACGACTGGACGACCTCGACGACCTGCGGGCCATCTTCCCCGACGAGAACGCGTGGATGCGCGACGAGGTCGCGGAGCGGGACCTGGCGATCTTCCGGCGCGCGCAGAAGCGCCTGCGCGACGTCTTCGACTACGGCACCTCGGGCCGGGACGCCGAGGCGGTGTCCGAACTGAACGCGCTGCTGGAGGCCCACCCGGTGCAGCCGCGCATCTCCGGGCACGACTCCAGCGACTGGCACATGCACGTCGCCAGCCGGGGCTCCTCGGTGAGTTCCGAGTTCCTGGCCGGCGCGGTGTGGGGCCTGTCGGTGTGGTTGTGCGAGTACGGCAGCGCCCGGTTCGGCGTCTGCGCGGACGACCGCTGCGGCAACGTCTACCTGGACACCTCGTCGAACTGCTGCCGCCGGTTCTGCTCGGAGCGCTGCGCGACCCGCTCGCACGTCGCGGCGCACCGGGCCCGCAAGCGGGCCGCGGGCGGCGACCAGCCGCCGGTCGCGGCGCAGAAGACGCCGACGGACTCGTTGACCCCGGTCAGCTGACGCGCGTCGCCGGGCGGCTCCGCCGTGGCGGGCGCAGGCGTGGAGCGGCTCCGGCGCGGGCGGGCTCCGGCGCGGGCGTCGACCGGGCTCAGGCGTCGACCGGCGACGGGGTGGCCAGGTGCTGGCGGGCGAACTCCAGCGACTCCCGCAGGTCGGCCTCGCGTACCGCCCGGCTCTTCGCGCCCCGGGTGGTCACCTCCACGGCGACCGACCCGGTGAAGCCGCGCCCCGCGAGGGAGCGCAGCACCTCGGCGCAGGGCTGGTTGCCTCGCCCCGGCACCAGGTGCTCGTCGCGCCCCTCCCCCGTGCCGTCGCCGAGGTGCACGTGGGCCAGGCCGTCGCCCATCTGGTCGGCCATCTTCATCGCGTCGGTGTGGGAGGCCGCGCAGTGGGACAGGTCGAGGGTGTAGGAGGCGTACCCGGTGGCGGTCGGGTCCCATCCGGGGACGTACGGGACGAACTGCCGGCCGGCCATCCGCACCGGGTACATGTTCTCCACCGCGAACCGCAGCCCGCTGAACCGGTCGGCGACCTCGGCCAGGCCCTCGGCGAAGTTGCGGGCGTACTCGCGCTGCCAGGTGAAGGGCGGGTGCACGACCACGGTCGGTGCCTCCAGGGTCTCGGCCAGCTCGCCGGCCCTGCGCAGCCGCTCCCACGGGTCGGGGCTCCACACCCGCTGCGTGACCAGCAGGCACGGCGCGTGCACCGACAGCACGGGCACGCCGTAGTGGCCGGCGAGACCACGCAGGGCGCCCGCGTCCTGGCTGACCACGTCGGTCCACACCATGACCTCGACGCCGTCGTAGCCGAGGGCTGCGGCCAGCTGGAACGCCGCCGCGGTCCGCTCAGGGAAGACCGAGGAACTGGACAGGAGCACCGGCACGCGGGAAGTCACACTCACCAGGGTAGCCCGGCCGAGCCGGGGCGATCGGTACGGAGATTGACGAATCGGTACCGGTCGGTCCAGGGTCACCCGGGAGCGAGCTGGTCCAGCCGGCGCAGGATGACGCCCTCGCGCAGCGCCCAGGGGCAGATGTCCAGCGCGTCCACGTCGAGGCGGCGCAGCACCGCCTCGGCGACGATCGCCCCGGCGAGCAGCTGGTGGGCCCGCCCCGCGCTCACCCCCTCCAGCTCGACGAGCTGGGCGGGCGGGATGTGCCGGATGAAGCCCAGCACCTGCCGCAGCCCCCGGCGGGTGAGCCGGCGGGGCGCCCACAGGCCCGCCCCCGACGGGGCGGCCCCGGCCAGCCGGGCCAGGGTGCGGAACGTCTTCGACGTGGCCACCGCGCGTTCCCAGCCCACCTCGGCCATCCGGGCCACCACCGGGTCGAGCTGCTCGTCGACGTACTCCCGCAGCTCCTCGACCAGGTCGGCCGACGGCGGCAGGACGCTGGCCGGATCGATCCGCAGCCGTTCCCGGGTGAGCCGGCCGGCCCCCAGCGGCAGCGACGCCGCCACGCCCGGCTCCTCGTCGACACCGGCGGCGACCTCCAGCGAACCGCCGCCGATGTCCAGCACCAGCAGCCGACCGGCCGACCAGCCGAACCACCGTCGCACCGCGAGGAAGGTCATCCGCGCCTCGTCCGCGCCGGACAGCACCTCCAGCCCTACGCCGGTCTCGTCCCGGACCCGGGTCAACACCTCGGCCGCGTTGGTGGCGTCGCGGACGGCGGAGGTCGCGAAGGCCAGCAGGTCGTCGGCCTCCAGGCCGGCGGCGGCGGAGCGGGCCATGCCCACCGCCTTGACCAGGGAGTCCGCGCCGGCCTCGGTCAGGGCACCGTCGGGGCCGAGCTGCTCGGCCAGGCGCAGCACCATCTTCTCCGAGTGTGCCGGCCACGGGTGGGCGCCACGGTGGGCGTCGACCACCAGCAAGTGAACCGTGTTGGAACCTACGTCGAGGACACCCAGTCGCATGTGACGACACTAGGGCCAACGGGTTTGCACGGCTCGCCAGCCCGCGACACGTCCCGCGCGTAGGCTGTTGCGGGTGACGGGTCAGATCGAACTGCGCGTGCTGGTGGACGATCCGGCGGACCCCCGCAGCCGGGAGGTGCCGCTGGACTTCCCCCGCGAGTGGCTGGAGTTCGTCGACCCCGCCGACGACACGCACGTCGTACGAGCCGACCTGACCTGGCTGCTGTCCCGCTGGACGTGTGTGTTCGGCCGGGGCTGCCACGGCATCGTCGCCGGCCGTGCCGCCGACGGCTGCTGCTCGCACGGCGCGTTCTTCACCGACGCCGACGACGAGAAGCGGGTGCGGGCGGCGGTGCGGCGGTTGACTCCGGCGAGCTGGCAGCACCATCGGCGGGGCTTCCACAACTGGACCACCGAGGACACGGTGGACGGCACGACGCCGGCGCGGCGCACCGCCACCCGGGCCGAGAACGCCCCCTGCGTGTTCCTCAACGACGCCGACTTCCCGGCCGGTGGGGGCTGCGCCCTGCACGCGCAGGCGCTGCGCGACGGTGTGCACCCGCTGGAGTACAAGCCGGACGTCTGCTGGCAGCTACCGGTCCGCCGGGACCAGGAGTGGGTCACACGGCCCGACAACACGAAGGTGCTGGTCTCCACGCTGGCCGAGTTCGACCGGCGGGGCTGGGGCGCGGGCGGGCACGACCTCGACTGGTGGTGCACCTCGTCGACCGACGCGCACGTCGGTGCGGAGCGGATGTACCTGTCGTACGGGCCGGAGTTGACCGCGCTGATCGGCGAGCCGGCGTACGCGAAGCTGGCCGAGCTGTGCGCGGCGCGCGCCCGGCGGGGCCTGGTCGCACCCCACCCGGCCGACCCCGCCTGACCCGGCCGGGCACCAGCTGTTCGTCGGCACCGCGACCGACCCGGCGGCTCGGGCCGAGGCCGGATCAGGACCCGGTCCGGATCACGGCTCGAACTTGTAGCCCAGGCCGCGGACGGTGACGATGTAGCGCGGCGACGACGGCTCCGGTTCGATCTTGGAGCGCAGCCGCTTGACGTGCACGTCCAGGGTCTTGGTGTCGCCCACGTAGTCGGCCCCCCAGACCCGGTCGATGAGCTGCCCCCGGGTGAGCACCCGGCCGGCGTTGCGCAGCAGCAGCTCCAGCAGCTCGAACTCCTTCAGGGGCAGCTGCACGGCCTCGCCACCGACGGTCACCACGTGCCGCTCGATGTCCATGCGCACCGGGCCGGCAGCCAACGTGGGCGCTCCGGACTCGGCCACCTCGGCGGTCTGTCGTCGCAGCACCGCCCGGATGCGGGCGACCAGCTCGCGGGGCGAGTACGGCTTGGTCACGTAGTCGTCGGCACCGATCTCCAGGCCGACCACCTTGTCGATCTCGCTGTCCCGCGCGGTGACCATGATGATCGGCACGTGCGAGCGCTGCCTGAGCTGCCGGCACACCTCGGTGCCCGACATCTCCGGCAGCATCAGGTCGAGCAGCACGATGTCGGCGCCGGTCCGGTCGAACTCGGTGATGGCGGAGGTGCCCGTCGCGGCCACGGAGACCTCGAACCCCTCCTTGCGGAGCATGTACGACAGGGCGTCGGAGAACGACTCCTCGTCCTCGACCACCAGAACGCGGCTCAACGGGTTTCCTTTCGATTGCTGCTGTCAGGCCTGACGGAGCTCGGCCGGACCAGACTCGATCCCACCGGAGACCAGTGTCGCCAGGAGGTCGTCCGGGGGGCGGGCGGGCAGCCGGAGGGTGAACGTCGACCCACCTCCCAGGGTGCTCGACACGTCGACCCGTCCGCCATGGTTGCTGGCGATGTGCTTCACGATGGCCAGGCCGAGACCCGTGCCCCCGGTCGACCGGGACCGGGCCTGGTCAGCCCGGTAGAACCGCTCGAAGAT
This sequence comes from Micromonospora nigra, assembly GCF_900091585.1. NCBI lineage: Bacteria > Bacillati > Actinomycetota > Actinomycetes > Micromonosporales > Micromonosporaceae > Micromonospora > Micromonospora nigra. The sequence goes on from NZ_FMHT01000003.1 coordinate 2,299,223, forward strand.
CCGCTCCACGTCGGTCGGGGCGATGCCGATCCCCTGGTCGGTGACGGCGACCTCCACGTGGTCGTCGCCGCCGGTCGCGGTGATCCGTACCGTGGTGTCCTCGCCCGAGTAGTTGATGGCGTTCTCCACCAGGTTGGCGACCGCCGTGGCGAGTTGGGTGTCGCTGCCGTACGCGGTCAGCCCCCGCTCGCCGTCCACCACCACGTCGACCCGGCGGGCGGTCGCCGAGGTGCGGGTCCGGTCCACCACCTCGGAAATGACCCAGTCCATCGCCACCGGCTCCGGCGCCGGCTGCGGCTCGGCGCCCTGGAGCCGGGTCAGCTCCAGCAGCTCCTGCACCAGCCGACCCAGCCGGGTCGACTCGTGCTGGATCCGCTCGGCGAACCGCCGGGCGGCGACCAGGTCCTCGGAGAGGTCGGGCTGGCCCTCGCCGGCCGGCTCGGTGGCGTCCAGCAGCGCCTCGGCGAGCAGTTGGAGCGCCCCGATGGGGGTCTTCAACTCGTGGCTGACGTTGGCCACGAAGTCCCGGCGCACCCGGGCCAGCCGGTGCGACTCGGTCACGTCGGTCGCCTCCACGGCCACGTGGCCGCCACCCAGCCCCATCGCACGCAGGTGCACACCGAGCGGGTTCTCCGCGGCGTTGTCGCGGCCCCGGGGCAGGTCCAGTTCGATCTCGCGGCGCACGCCCGTGCGGCGCACCTGGCCGGCCAGCGTACGAACCAGGGGGTGCGCGGCGACCGAGCCCGGCCTGGCCCCGGTACGCAGCAGGCCCATCGCCCGCGCGGCCGGGTTGACCAGCACCGGCTCGTCCTGCGCGTCGAGCACCACCACGCCCGCCCGCAGCGAGTCGATCGCGCGGCGGCCGAGCCCGGCCTGCTGCTCCTCGGCGATCACGAGCCTCCCCCTGCGCCATCGGGAGCCGGCCCGGCCGCTCCCGCCCGCCGTCTGCCGGCCGGCGACGTACCGGGCCACCAGCAGGCCGGCGGCCAGTCCGGCCACCACTCCCACCACCGCCACCACCGTCACCGCCCAGTCCACCCGGCGATCGTAGGGTCATTGTTAACCTGCCTACCGCCCAGAACAGGACGAAGCACTCTCGCTTCCCGCAATGTTCATGCTCACGTCCGGCGTCGTTCACCAGCGTTCATCCACGGTCCCGTCGCCGCCCCCTAGCGTGGTCATCGCACCTGCTCACGCCGCCGAGACCGGGGCGGACACCGACCACAGGACGTGATGATGCGCGACGAGTTCCGGGCCGATCTGAAGACCGTCAGCCAACTGCTGGTGGACATGGCCGAGGGGGTGCGCGCCGCCATGCGCCAGGCCACCCGCGCCCTGCTCACCGCCGACCGGGGGGCGGCCGAGACGGTGATCGCCGGCGACGCCGAGATCGACGAGGTGTACCGGCACGTCGAGGAGCGGGTCTTCGACCTGCTCGCCCGCCAGGCTCCCGTCGCCTCCGACCTGCGCGCCATGATCACGGCCCTGCACGTCGCCGCCGACCTGGAACGGATGGGCGACCTGGCCGACCACGTCGCCAAGACGGCCCTGCGCCGGCACCCGTCCCCGGCCGTGCCGGCGGAACTGCGCCCCGTCTTCACCGACATGGCGACGATCGCCGACCGGATGGCGGCCAAGATCGGCTCGGTGCTGGCCGAACCCGACGCCGACCTCGCCGCCGAGCTGGACCGCGACGACGACGCCATGGACGAGCTGCACCGCAGCCTGTTCGGGGTGCTGCTCGGGGAGGACTGGCCGTACGGCGTGGAGACCGCCATCGACGCCACCCTGCTGGGCCGCTTCTACGAGCGCTTCGCCGACCACGCGGTGAACGCCGGCGAACACGTGGTCTACCTGGTCACCGGGGAGACCACGGCGGGCTGACCCGCGACGCGCGACGGCCCCGGCCCGTACTGGACCGGGGCCGTCGAGAGTACGTCAGCGGCCCTGGTTGGCCACGGCCGCGGCGGCCTGCTTCGCCGCCTCCGGGTCGAGATACGTGCCGCCCAGCGTGTGCGGGCGCAGCTGCGCGTCCAGGTCGTAGCGCAGCGGGATGCCGGTCGGGATGTTCAGCTTGGCGATCGCCTCGTCGCTGACCTGGTCCAGGTGCTTCACCAGGGCCCGCAACGAGTTGCCGTGCGCCGCCACCAGCACCGTCCGGCCGGCCAGGATGTCCGGCACGATCGAGTCGTACCAGTACGGCAGCATGCGCTCGACGACGTCCTTGAGGCACTCGCTGCGCGGCATCAGCTCACTGGGCAGCAGCGCGTACCGGGGGTCGCCGACCTGGGAGAACTCGTCGTCGTCCGCGATCGGCGGCGGCGGGGTGTCGTACGAGCGGCGCCAGAGCATGAACTGCTCCTCGCCGTACTCCTCCAGGGTCTGCTTCTTGTTCTTGCCCTGTAGCGCGCCGTAGTGGCGCTCGTTGAGCCGCCACGACCGGCGCACCGCGATCCAGTGCCGCTCGGCGGCGTTCAGCGCCAGCTCGGCGGTGCGGATGGCGCGGCGCATCACGCTGGTGTGCACCACGTCCGGCAGCAGGTCGTGTTCACGCAGCAGTTCGCCGCCGCGCCGCGCCTCGTTCTCCCCCTTGGCGGTCAGGTCGACGTCCACCCAGCCGGTGAAGAGGTTCTTGGCGTTCCAGTCACTCTCGCCGTGCCGCAGCAGGACCAGCGTCCCGACGGTGGGCCCTTCGCTCGCAGTCATGCGGATCATCCTGCCGCAACGGCGTCCCGGCCGCGCGGCAAGGGTGGTGACGACCACCACGTGGAAACTCCGGTGACCGGAGATCGGCCCCGACACTAGGTTGTAAGGCGCTTGGGGATGAGCGGTCATTACGAATCGGGGGCGTCCAGGTGCGGACGGTGCGGGACTGGTTGCGGGACACGACGGGCGGGCTGCCCACCACCTTCTGGTATCTCTGGGCCGGCACCCTGATCAACCGGCTCGGCTCGTTCGTGCTGGTCTTCCTCGCCATCTACCTGACCCAGGCACGCGACTTCTCCGCCGCCCAGGCCGGCCTGGTGCTCGGCCTCTGGGGCGTCGGCGGCGCGGTCGGCACCACCGTCGGCGGCACCCTGGTCGACCGCTGGGGCCGCCGGCCGACACTGCTCACCGCCCACCTGGGCGCGGCGAGCATGATGCTCGCCCTCGGCTTCGCCCGCGACCTGCCCACCGTGGCCCTGGGTGCGCTGCTGCTCGGCATGTTCGCCGAGGCGGCCCGCCCGGCGTTCGGCGCGATGATGATCGACGTGGTGCCGGAGAAGGACCGGTTGCGTGCCTTCTCGCTGAACTACTGGGCGGTCAACCTCGGTTTCGCCTGCGCCGCGGTGCTCGCCGGTGTCGCCGCCGAGGCCGGCTACCTGCTGCTCTTCGTGGTCGACGCGGCCACCACGGCGGTCACGGCGCTGATCATCTTCGTGAAGGTGAAGGAGACCCGCACGGTCACCGTCGCCGCACCGGTCGTGGGCCGGGCCCGCGCCGGTGCGCTGCGCACCATCCTCCGCGACCGGGTCTACCTGGGCTTCGTGGTGCTCAACCTGTTCGCCGCGCTGGTCTTCCTCCAGCACATCTCGATGTTGCCCATCGCCATGGCGGACTCGGGCCTGTCCCCCGCCACGTACGGCTCGGTGATCGCACTGAACGGCGTGCTGATCGTGGTCGGCCAGCTCTTCGTGCCCCGGCTCGTCAAGGGCCGCAACAGGTCGCACGTGCTCGCCATGGCGACGCTGGTGATGGGGCTCGGCTTCGGGCTGACCGCCTTCGCCGACGTCGCCTGGTTCTACGGCCTGACGGTCCTGATCTGGACCGTCGGCGAGATGCTCAACTCACCGTCCAACGCCACCCTGATCGCCGAACTGTCGCCGAGTGAGCTGCGGGGCCGCTACCAGGGGGTGTTCTCGCTCTCCTGGCAGGTCGCGGCTGCGGTCGCCCCGGTGCTGGGCGGCGTGGTGCGGGAACAGGCCGGCAACAGCGCCCTGTGGCTCGGCTGCGCGGCGATCGGCGTCCTGACGACGGTGGCCCACCTGGTCTCCGGCCCGGCGCGGGAGCGGCGCGCGAGCGCGTTGCGGCAGGTCGGGAGAACCGTCACGCCGGTGGTCGCGGTCCAGCCCCCGGCTCCGGCGGTGGCCGAGGCCGCCGCGACCGGCCCGGCGAAGGTGCCGAACCGCGGCTGACCCGCAGGTGACCCACGACACGCTGGCGCACGGCCCGTGGGATTCCTACGGTCAGGGGCGCAACTGTTAGTTAACTAACCTGTTGGAGGACCCGTGCGGGGCCTGCGCCGCTGGCTGGACGACACCGCCGGAGGGCTGCCCGCCACCTTCTGGTACCTCTGGGCCGGCCTCCTGATCAACCGTGCCGGTGCGTTCGCGATGCTCTTCCTGTCGCTCTACCTGACCGCCGCCCGCGGCGCCAGCGAGTCGGTGGCCGGCATCGTGGTCGGGGCGTACGGGGCCGGCGGCGCGGCCGGGGTGCTGCTCGGCGGCGTCCTGGCCGACCGGTGGGGCCGACGCGCCACCCTGGTCGCGGCACACCTGGTCACCGGTGCCCTGATGGTGGGGCTGGCGTTCAGCCGGCACCTGGCGGCGATCGCCGTGCTCGCCGCGCTGGTCGGGGTCGCGCACTCGATGCCGAGCCCCGCCTTCGTCGCCGCGATCGTCGACGTGGTGCCCGAGCACCGCCGGTCCCGCGCCTTCAACCTCCAGTTCTGGGCCTTCAACCTCGGCATGGCCGTGGCCTCCCTGCTGGCCGGGGTGCTGGCCGAGGCGAGTTACGTCGCGCTGTTCCTGGTCGACGCCGCCGCCACCCTCGCCACCGCCGCGTTGATCGCCTGGAAGGTCCCCGAGACCCTGCCCCGCCGCCGGCCCTCCGCCAGCACGCCCCGTCCCGCCCCACCGCCGGGTGGGGCGACCGGGCGGACGCGCCGACCGGGGCTGGGCACGGCACTGACCGACCGGATCTTCCTGACCTTCGTCGGGCTGACCTTCGTGTTGGCCGTGCTGACCATGCAGACCTCCACGATCATGCCGCTGGCGATGCGCGCCGACGGGCTGCGACCCTCGGCGTACGGGGCGGTGGTGGCCCTCGGCGGGGTGCTCATCGTCGCCGGGCAACTGTTCGTGCCCCGGCTGATCGACCGGCACCGCAAGGACCGCGTGCTGGCCACGTCCACCGCGCTGCTGGCGCTCGGCTTCGGCGCGCTGGCGGTGGCCGACGACCTCGCCGTCTACCTCGGCGCCTGCGTGGTCTGGACGGTCGGCTCGATGCTGGCGGCACCGCCGAACGCCCAGATCAACGCCGACCTGGCCCCACCGGCACTGCGCGCCCGCTACCAGTCCGTCTTCTATCTCGCGTTCCCGGCGGCGTCGTTCGTCGCGCCCACCCTGGGCGGGTTCAGTCTGCAGCACCTCGGCGACCGGCACTGGCTGATCGTCGGCGCGGCGGGACTGCTGGCCGCCGGCGGCCACCTGCTCGCCGGGCCGGCCCGCGAACGCCGGGTCGCCGCGCTGCGTCTGCGGGACGTCGAGCGGCGGGAGGCGACCCCGGCGGGCCGGTCGTGACCGTCCCGGCCGCAGGAACGCCCGCCACGACCGATCGTGGCGGGCGTCCGCGCGTACGACCGGCGGCGGCGGGCGGCACTCACCCCCGTAAGCGTCGCCCGCTCACGCCGCCGGTCCAAACAGGTGGGCACCGTCCCCCAACGGTGTGGTCCACCCGTCCCCCGACACCTCGCTCGGTGCACGGATCTGATCGATCCACCGCTCCCCCGAACGGTTCCGAGCGTGGCGCGGTTCAATAAAGCTAGTTCGACCTGGTATTCCGGTTCAACCTCAGCGCCTGTCTCGCCCGTCACAGCACGTGTCCTGCGGCACTCCGGGCCCATGGCGCCCGGTCACGGTGGCGCACACAGCGTCTACCCGTCGACCGTCCCCCTAAACGTTCAGCCGTCCTCCCGAGCGGGTGACTCGGTCCGGAAGAAGTTGCTCTGCCGGCCGTCGCGCAACTGCTCCTGGTAGATCAGGTTGAGCCCACGCTCGTCGAACGTACGGAACCACTCGTCCCAACTGATCGCACGGATCCGACCGCCCTCGCGGTAACCCGGCATGTCGAAGGTCAGCACCCCGGCACGATCCGGGCGCTCGGTGCCGCTGATCGTCGCCGGCATGGCACCGCGTTCCCGCGCCCAGCGGCGGATCACGTCGTGGTTGGTGGTGACGAGACTGCGACCCGGCCGCTCCGGCCGGTCGGCGAGCGAGCTGATCACCTGCGAGGACCGTACCGAACGCGAGGTGGCCGGCCCCGTACGGACGCCACTGCCCTTTCCCGCCGCCTCTCGTGCTCCCCGCCTCGCGGCACCGCCCCCGGCAGGAGCCTTCTTGGCCCTGGTCTTCTCCGCCCGACCGGCGGACTCCTTCTTCGCTCCCGCCTTGGCCCGATCCGGCGCGGCCTTCGCCCCGCGACCCGGCGCAGCCTTGGCCCGACCCGGCGCGGCCTTGGCCCGACCCGGCGCGGCCTTCGCCCCGCGACCCGGCGCAGCCTTGGCGCGATCCGGCGCGGCCTTCGCTGTGGATGCGCGAGCAGATTCCGTCTTCTTCGCCGCTGAGGTGCGGCCGGCTGGTGCCTTCGTGGCCTTGGCCCGGCCGGCAGGGCCCGTGCCACGACGGGCCGCCCCACCTGACCGCAACGTCTTCGCCAGCGTCTTCACCAGTTCCGGCTTGCGCAGCCCGGAAATCCCGGAGACGCCGTGCTGGCGCAGTTGCCCCCGGATCTCGTCCACCCGCAGCCGCGAGATCTCCGACTCGGAGATCCGGGGCGTGTTCGGCGTCTGGTTGCCCGGTTGCTGCTTCGTCCTGGTCGCGGTCCCGCCGCGACCCGAGCTGTTCCGCTGAGCCATGAGACGCTCACGCTCCTCGACAGTCCGTCCTCGGCGCGCGGCGGATCCCCAGTGCCGCACCGCGCGGTGCGGCATACCCGTCAGGGCCGATCCGAACCTCCGTCGGCGGAACGACCCACCCCGGCGTCCGGGCCCCGCCCGCCCGGGGTCGCCCCGCCGGCCGTCGAACCGCCCGGGGTCGCCCCGCCGGCCGTCGAACCGCCCGGAGCGGGCGACGAAGGCTCGAAGAGGTGCGCGAAGGCCGCCAGGTTCGCGGTGGATTCGCCCCGCTTGACCCGCCACTCCCACTCGCGGCGGATGGAGCTGCCGAAGCCGATCTCGAGCATCGTGTCGAAGGACTCGTCGGCGTACGTCAGGACGGCACCGAGAATCCGGTCCAGCTCGTCCGCGTCGACCCCGGCCGGGTTGACCCGCCCCGTCAGGTACACGTCGCCCACCGCGTCGATGGAGAACGACACGGCGTACATCCGGGCGTTGCGCTGCAACAGCCAGGACCACAGCTCCTCACGCCGCTCGTCCGGCTGCCGCATCACGAACGCCTCGACGCGCAGCGCGTGTTCACCGACGATCAGGTTGCAGACCGTCTTGAGCTTGTGGGTGCCGGGCAGGGTGACGGCGTACGACCCCGGGCCGGTGGACTCCCAGGCGAGCTCACGTTCGTCACAGACCGACTCGATCAGTGCCCCAAGGTCGCTCATCGCACCCACTCTACGGTCGGCGGCGGACGCCGGCCCGCCAGGCGAGCCGGCTCCACCGTGAACTCCTGCACCGCACACCGGGTCTCGGCGGACAGCTCAGCGGGAACAGGTCAGCGCCGAGCCACCGGCGAGCTCCGAGGCCAGCCGGGCCCGGTGCTCGGCGATGGCCTCGCCGTACACGGCGAGCAGGCCGGAGACCGTGCGGTCCCAGGAGAAGTTGCGGGCGTGCCGGGTGGCCCCGAGGGCCAGCTCCGCCCGGCGTGCCCGGTCGGGCAGCAGGCGACCGAGCGCGCGGGCCCAGTCGGCCGGGTCGTGCCCGTCGACCAGCACGCCACTGTTCTCGTCCCGCACGGCGGTCACCAGGCCACCGACGGCCGCCGCCACCACCGGCGTACCGCAGGCCTGCGCCTCCAGGGCGACCAGGCCGAACGACTCGTTGTACGAGGGCACCGCGACCAGGTCGGCGGCCCGGTACAGGGCCGGCAGATCGTCGCCGGTCTGCGGGGGCAGGAACCGCACCCGGTCGGCGACGCCGAGCGAGGCGGTCAGCTCGATCAGGGCGGTCGGGCGGTCCAGGCCGCTGCCGCTGGGACCGCCGCAGATCACCACGGTGACCTCCCGGGCCAGCTCCGGATCCCGCTCACGCAGCTCGGCGACCGCGCGGATCAGCACGTCGGGGGCCTTCAGCGGCTGGATGCGGCCGACGAAGGCCACCACGTACCCCCGCTCGGGCAGGCCGAGACGGCGGCGCGCGGCGGCGGCGGCCCCGGGCAGCGGCCGGAAGCGGTCCAGGTCCACGCCGGGTTCCACCACCGAGACCCGGGTCGGGTCGGCGTCGTACCGGTCGATGAGGTCACCGGCCTCGACCTTGGTGTTCGCGACCAGGCGGTCCGCCTCCGCGACGACCTGCTCCTCGCCGATCACCCGGGCCTTCGGCTCGGGCCGGTCACCGGCGGCGAGCTGGGCGTTCTTGACCTTGGCGAGGGTGTGCGCGGTGTGCACCAGCGGCACGCCCCACCGCTCCTTGGCCAGCCAGCCGACCTGCCCGGAGAGCCAGTAGTGGGAGTGGATCAGCTCGTAGTGGCCCGGGGCGCGGGCCGCCTCGGCGCGCAGCACGCCGGCGGTGAAGGCGCACAGCTGGCCGGGCAGTTCCTCCTTGGTCAGCCCTTCGAGCGGGCCGGACGGGACGTGCCGGACGTGCACCCCGGGCGTCATCTCCACGACCGGGGGGAGGTCACCGGAGGTGGCCCGGGTGAATATCTCCACCTCGACGCCGGCTGCGGCGAGTCGCCGGGCGACCTCCAGGATGTAGACGTTCATCCCACCCGCGTCGCCCGTGCCGGGCTGGTGCAGCGGCGAGGTGTGCACCGAGACGGTCGCGATCCGCCGGGGCCACGGGCGGGCACCTCGCTGCCGGCCCACACCGGTGTGCATCCTCGCCACGTCCGCTCCTTCAGTCACGGTTCATGCCGTCCACACGACCGGCGCTTCTCGGTCAACCGCCACACCGCGTGTCATCTTCCCGATCGCCCACCCACAATGCCCCGGCAAGGTCCCGGGGGCGTGACGGAACTCATCGCCGCACCGGCGGCCGGCGGGCCGGTGGGCGGGGTGAAAATGGTCGGATGACTCCTGTCGCCATCGTCACCGGAGCGTCGAGCGGCATCGGCGCGGCCACCGCACGCCGGCTCGCCGCCGAGGGCTTCCACGTCCTGGCCGCCGCGCGGCGCACCGACCGGCTGGCCGAGCTGGTCGAGCGGATCGCCGCCGACGGCGGCACCGCCACCGGTGTCGCTTGCGACGTCACCTCCGACGAGGCGGTGGCCGGGCTGGCCGCGACGGCGCAGGCGGCGCCCGGCCCGGTCACCCTGCTGGTCAACAACGCCGGCGGGGCACGGGGCCTGGACCCGGTGGAGTCCGGCTCGGTGGCCGACTGGCAGTGGATGTACGACGTGAACGTGCTCGGCACCCTGCGGGTCACCAAGGCCCTGCTGCCGGCGCTGGAGGCGTCCGGCGCCGGCACCGTCGTGATCGTCTCGTCGACGGCCGGTTTCACCGTGTACGAGGGCGGCGGCGGGTACACCGCCGCCAAGCACGCGCAGACCGCGGTGGCCGGCACGCTGCGCCTGGAGCTGTGCGGCCGACCGGTACGGGTGGTCGAGATCGACCCCGGCATGGTGCGCACCGACGAGTTCGCGATGGTCCGGTTCGCCGGGGACGCGGACCGGGCCGCCGCCGTCTACGAGGGGGTGGCCGAGCCGCTGGTCGCCGACGACGTCGCCGACTGCATCGCCTGGTGCGCCACCCGTCCGCAGCACGTCAACGTGGACCGTCTCGTCGTCCGGCCACTGGCGCAGGCCGCCCAGCACAAGGTGCACCGGGGGTGAGCCCGTGAGGCCGCTCGGCGTCGTCACCCGGGGCACCACGAACCCGAACCGGCTGCGCCGGGTGGACAACTGGATCGTCGAGACCTGCGGTGACCCGCTGCGGGCGGCGGCGGACCCGCTGGTGGTGGATCTCGGCTACGGCGCCACCCCCGTCACGGCGGTGGAGCTGCGCGCCCGGCTGGCAACGGCGGTCCGCGGCGACGTGCGGGTGGTCGGGCTGGAGATCGATCCGGTACGCGTCGCCGCCGCCCAGCCCGCCGCCGACCCACCCGGGCTGACCTTCGCCCGGGGCGGCTTCGAGCTGGCCGGGCTGCGGCCCACCCTGGTCCGGGCGTTCAACGTGCTGCGCCAGTACGACGAGGGGCAGGTCGCCGACGCCTGGTCGACGGTCACCGGGCGGCTGGCACCGGGCGGGTCGCTGGTCGAGGGCACGTGCGACGAACTGGGCCGGCTCGGCGGCTGGGTGCGGGTGGACGGCGAGGGGCCCCGCACCCTCACCCTGGCCGCCAAGCTGACGACCCTGCACAGCCCCGCCGAGCTGGCTGAGCGGCTGCCCAAGGCGTTGATCCACCGCAACGTGCCGGGCGAGCGGGTGCACGACCTGATCCGGGCCCTGGACGACGCCTGGCGGGCCGCCGCCGGCTACGCCCCCTTCGGTCCCCGGCAGCGCTGGCTGCACACGGTGGCTGCCGTACGCGACCTGGGCTGGCCGGTCCTGGGCGGCCCCCGCCGCTGGCGGCTGGGCGAGGTCACCCTTCCCTGGCCCGCCGTCGCCCCCACCTGAGCCGATCCGGCACCGAGGGCACGCGAGGAATCACCAGAGCCGGGATGCTCTGCGTTCTGGCCGATCAGCCCAGCGAGTCCTCGTCGGCGGGCCGGGGTTGCCGGTATTCCTTGATCCACTGCTCGATGTCCTCGGCGAGCCACACCTTCATACCGCGCAGTTCCTGGTACGGCTTTGGGAAGGTCGGGTACCGGGCGAGCTGCTGGAACCGCTGCCGCGAGACGTTCAGGCGCTGAGCGATCTCGTAGGGCCCCATGAGCTGCCCCGGCCCTCGGTCCATGCCCTGAACGTAGGCAGACACGCGGTAGTCAATTAGCTATTGCCAGTTGACTAACCCCCTGGCTGACCGGGATCGTGGCTCCATGCCGCGAAACGTGCGATACGACCAGTACCTGCTGGCAGCAGCTATGACCCTGGCCCGGCGGCATCGGCCGGTGTGGTCGTGGGTGAAGTGGCGGCGGGTCTGCCGGTGCGGGGGTGACCTGCCCTGCCGAACCAGACACCGGATACCCATCAACCGGGGGCACTGGCCAGGTGAACACCGATGACCCGGCACGACCCGGCCACACCCTCCGCTGGCCGTGCGCGGGTGGATGGGGTGAAGCCGGGTGACGTGGTGCTCGTCGGGGCGGAGTGCTCGGTGCAGTTCGCGGGAGATCGCGCCCTGCGGTTGCGGGTGTCAGCAGACCCGAAGCCCACGTACGACGGGTGGATCTGGATTGCCGGGTACGTCCTCGACGCACGGGGCCTGGCCACGGACAAGCGCGAGGTGTTCGTCATGAAGGCCGGGCTGCGGGTTGCCCCGGCACCCGCCATCGGGAACCCGGGGCACCAGAGGCGGCGACAGGTCGTTCGTAAGGGCTGAACGTCAGATGGTGCAGTTGACCAGGACGGGTTCGGGGTGGAGGGTGACGCCGAAGCGGGCCCGGACCCCGTCGCGGATGTCGCGGGCGAGAGCGACCAGGGCCCGGGTGCTGGCGGTGCCGGTGGGGTTGGTCAGCGCCAGGGTGTGCTTGCTGGAGATGGCCACGCCCTCCGGCCCCGGGTACCCCTTGCCGAAGCCCGACTTGTCGATCAGCCACGCCGCGCTGACCTTGACCACGTCACCTGCGCCGGGCCAGGCCGGCGGCTCCCCCACGTCGGCCGCGCGCTCGCGCAGCAGCTCGTACGCGGCCCGGTCGAGCACCGGGTTGGTGAAGAAGGAGCCCACCGAGCGGGTGTCGGGGTCGGTCGGGTCGAGCACCATGCCCTTGCCGGCGCGCAGCCGCAGCACCGTGGCTCGGGCGTCGGCCAGTGGCACCCGGTCGCCGGCCTCGACGCCCAGCGCCTTCGCCAGTTCGGCGTAACGGACCGGGCCGGACAGCGGCGACCGGGTCAGCCGGAAGTCCACCGAGAGCACGACCCAGCGGTCGCTGTACTTGAAGACGCTGCCCCGGTACGCGAACCCGCAGTCCGTGGCGGTGATCCGCCCGACGCTGCCGGTGACCCGGTCGAGCACCTCGACGCCGGTGATGGTCTCGGCGACCTCCTGCCCGTACGCGCCGACGTTCTGGATCGGGGTGGCGCCGGTCGAGCCGGGGATGCCGGACAGGCACTCCAGGCCGGACCAGCCGTTGTCGACGGTGGCGGCGACCAGGTCGTCCCACGGTTCGCCGGCCTCGACGCGTACGGTCACGGTGCCGGCGTCCTGTGTGACGACCCGCAGCCCTCGCGAGCGGACCAGGACCACGGTGCCGGGGAACCCGGCGTCGCCGATCACCACGTTGCTGCCGCCGGCGAGGACGAGCACGGGCTCGTCCCGGTCCGCGGCCTCGGTGACCCGGGCGACGAGGTCCCCGGCACTGGTCGCGGCGACGAGACGGCCGGCCGGCCCGCCGAGGCGTAGGGTCGTGTATCGCGACAGTTGACCCGTGGTGACGGGTTCGGCTCCTGATGTCGGCTGGGCGTGGACGTCTGACACGTCTCTCACCCTAGGCTGAGGGGTAGCCGCGGCACCCACTGGTGGCCCGGTCACCCCCGGGAGGATGGCGATGAGCAGATTGCACGGCACCAAGGACTTCTGGATCTCCGCCCTGCGGGCGGACGGCCCGGCGTTCGCTGCGGCGGTGGCCGAGGCTCCGCCGGAGACACCGGTGTTGTCGTGTCCGGGCTGGACGGTCACCGACCTGGCCCTGCATCTCGCTGGCGTCTACCGGTGGGTGCACGAGGTCGCCGGTTCCGGCGCGGCGGCACCGCCGCCCGCGCGTGCGGAGCGGGTGGAGCCGAGGCCGGGCGACACCGCGCTGGGGTTGTGGCAGCAGGCGTACGACCAGCTCATGGTGCTCTTCGACGGCCTCGACCCGGAGGCCCCGGCCTGGAACTGGGCGCCGCAGCCGAAGCGGGCGGGTTTCTGGCCGCGCCGGATGGCGCACGAGACGGCGGTGCACCGGTGGGACGCGCAGCTCGCCATCGGGGCGGGCGACCCGGTCGAGGCGAAGCTCGCGGCCGACGGGGTCGGTGAGGTGCTGGACACCTGGCTGCCCGCCGGGCGGCGGCGGACGGCCGGCCAGTGGCACGGGGTGGTGCGGTTGACGGCGACGGACGCGGCGCAGGAGTGGTTCCTGCGGCTACGTGGTGAGGGGGTGGCCCTGCTGGACACGGCGACCATCTTCGACCACGACGACCACCATGCCCGGGTGCAGGCCAGCGGCCCCGCCAGCGACCTGCTGCTGGCGCTGTGGGGTCGGGTGAGCTTCGACTCGCTGAGCGTCACCGGCGACCGGAGCCTGCTGGAGGGCGTGCGCACGGGCTGACCGCGCCGGATCGCGTCCACCGCCACGGGCGGCTCTCTCCGCGGAGGGGGCCGCCCGTGGCTGTTTCGTGATCGGATTGCGAGAGAGCGCTCTCTTGACAGTGCTGCCGGCGGCGCGCACCCTACGTGAGAGCGCTCTCAACTCACCTACCACCACCCGTCCGACCTGGGAAGGGGTCACCCCAATGGGTGCATTTCCGCGCCGCCGCCTCGCGGCTGTCGCCTTGGCCGCCGCCAGCTCGCTGCTCCTCACCGCCGGCTGCGCCGGCGGCGACGACGACGCCGGGGACGGCACGATCACACTCACCGTCGACGTGTTCGGGCAGTTCGGCTACGAACAGCTCTACCAGGAGTACATGGCCGCCAACCCCGGCGTGAAGATCGTCGAACGGGGCACCGGCGGCAACCTCGACGAGTACTCGCCGAAGCTGACCCAGTGGCTCGCCGCCGGCAAGGGCGCCGGTGACGTCGTGGCCATCGAAGAGGGCCTGATGGTCGAGTACAAGGCCAACCCCGACAACTTCGTCAACCTGCTCGACCACGGTGCCGGCGAACTCAAGGGCAACTTCCTCGAGTGGAAGTGGAACCAGGGCCTCACCGCCGACGGCCAGAAGCTGATCGGCCTCGGCACCGACGTCGGCGGCATGGCCATGTGCTACCGCACCGACCTGTTCGCCAAGGCCGGCCTGCCGACCGACCGTGAGGAGGTCTCCAAGCTCTGGCCGACCTGGCAGGACTACATCGCCGTCGGCGAGAAGTTCGTCGCCGCCAAGACCGGGGCGGCGTTCCTGGACGCGGCCACCAACACCTTCAACACCATCGTGTTGCAGACCGCCGGCAACGCGCAGGGCTACCACTACTACGACACGAGCAACAACCTCGTCGTCGACAGCAACCCGGCCGTGAAGCAGGCCTGGGACACCACCATGGACATCATCGACTCCAACCTGTCCGGCAAGTACGGCTCCTGGTCGGAGGAGTGGGTCTCGGCCTTCAAGCAGGCGAAGTTCGCCACCATCGCCTGCCCCGCCTGGATGACCGGTGTCATCGAGGGCAACGCCGGCCCCGAGGCCAAGGGCAAGTGGGACATCGCCCGGGTGCCCGGCAACGGCGGCAACTGGGGCGGCTCGCACCTCGCCGTGCCGAAGCAGAGCAAGAACCAGGCCGAGGCGATCAAGTTGGTCAAGTTCCTGACCAGCGCCGAGGGCCACATCGGCGCGTTCAAGGCCAAGGGCCCGCTGCCGTCCTCGCCGCAGGCGCTGGACGACCCGGCCATCGTCGAGTCGACCAACGCGTACTTCTCGAACGCGCCCGTCGGCACGATCTTCGGTGAGGGCGCCAAGACCCTCAAGCCGGTCTACATGGGCCCGAAGAACCAGGCCGTGCGTACCGAGGTGGAAAACGCCGTGCGCACCGTCGAACTCGGCCAGCGCACCCCCGAGCAGGGCTGGCAGGCCGCCGTCGACAACGCCAAGAAGGCCGCCGCCAAGTAGCCCGCCACCCCCTCGCCCCGCCCCGCCCCGCCGATCCGGAGGTGGCCGTCGCAGCCGTCCGCTGGCGACGGCCCTCCGGACCGGCGGGCAGGGGGCTGGACGGGCAGGGGAGGGCCCGGAAAGGAGAGTGGTCATGGCGGTGCAGCTCGACGCGCGGGCGCCCGTGGCGCCACCGCCGCGCGGCGGCCGTCCGACCCGGACGACACTGTTCGCCCGGCTGGACACGAAGTATTCGCCCTACCTGTACATCGCCCCGTTCTTCCTGCTGTTCGCGGTCTTCGGGGCCTGGCCGCTGGCGTACACCTTCTGGGTGTCGCTGCACGACTGGGACCTGCTCGGCAGCAATCCCACCTTCATCGGCGCGGAGAACTACACCCGACTGCTCGCCGACTCCGACTTCTGGCACTCGGTGGTCAACACCCTGGGCATCTTCGTCATCAGCACCGTCCCGCAACTGCTCGCCGCCCTCTGGCTGGCGAACCTGCTCAACCGGCAGCTGCGGTTCCGCACCGGCTGGCGGATGGCGGTGCTGGTGCCGAACGTCACCTCCACCGCCGCCGTGGCGATCGTCTTCGGCGTCCTGTTCGGCCGCGAGTTCGGCATGGTCAACTGGATGCTCGACGTCGTCGGCATCGACGCCATCCAGTGGAAGTCCAACCGGTTCGCCTCCTGGGTGGCGATCTCCACGATGGTGGACTGGCGGTGGACCGGCTACAACGCCCTGATCTTCCTGGCCGCCATGCAGGCCATCCCCCGCGACCTCTACGAGTCGTCGGCCATCGACGGCGCGGGCCGCGCCCGGCAGTTCTGGTCGATCACCGTGCCGCTGCTCAAGCCCACGATCATCTTCTGCGTCATCATCTCCACCATCGGCGGGCTCCAACTGTTCACCGAGCCCCGGCTGTTCCACTCCGGCACCAACGCCATCCGCGGCGGGCCGCTGCGGGAGTCCCAGACCATGACCATGTACATGTTCGAGAACGCCTTCGCGCCGTACTACAACTTCGGCTACGGCTCGGCCGTGGCGTGGATGCTGTTCGCCCTGATCGCCATCGTCGCCGCGATCAACGTGCTGATCATCCGCCGGCTCGGTAACGGTGCCCGGCCGGACGTGGCCGGACGAAAGGAAGGCTCCCGATGAGCCGGCTGTGGCGGGCGAGCCCGCTGACCTACGGCGCGCTGGTCGTCGCCGGATTCCTGTCGATCTTCCCGATCTACTGGATGTTCGTGGTGGCCAGCCGCAGCAGCGACGCCATGGGCCAGATGCCCCCGCCGGTCACTCCCGGCGGCAACCTCGGCGCGAACATCGCCCGGCTGTTCTCCAACACCGACGCGTACTTCCTCACCGGCCTGATCAACTCGGCGATCGTGGCGACCACCGTCACCGTCTCCGTGGTGTTCTTCTCCACCCTGGCCGGGTTCGCCTTCGCCAAGCTGCGCTTCCGGGGGCGCAACGCCCTGCTGATGGTGATCATCGCGACGATGATGGTGCCCACCCAGCTCGGCGTGATCCCCCTGTACCTGCTGATGACCAGGTTCAACTGGAACGACCGGCTGCCCGCGGTGATCGTGCCGGCGCTGGTCACCGGCTTCGGCGTGTTCATGATGCGCCAGTACGCCGGGCAGGCGGTCAGCAACGAACTGATCGAGGCGGCCCGGATGGACGGCTGCGGCACCGCCCGCGTCTACTGGAACGTGGTGCTGCCCGCCCTGCGTCCCGCCGCCGCCGTACTCGGTCTGCTGACCTTCATGACCACCTGGAACGACTTCCTGTGGCCGTACGCGGTACTCAACGACCCCGAGAACCCGACGGTGCAACTATCGTTGCGGGCACTGTCGGACGGGTACTACCAGGACATGTCGCAGGTGTTCACGGGGACGGCCATCGCCACCCTCCCCCTGCTGCTCGTGTTCGTCGTGTTCGGCCGTCAGATCATCGGCGGGATCATGGAAGGTGCGGTCAAGGCGTGAGCAGTCTGCGATTTCCTGAGAACTTCGTCTGGGGCGCCGCCACGGCGGCCTACCAGATCGAGGGCGCGGCCCGTGACGACGGTCGCGGCCCGTCCATCTGGGACACCTTCAGCCGTACGCCGGGGAAGGTCTTCCAGGGGCACACCGGCGACGTCGCCTGCGACCACTACCACCGGTACGCCGACGACGTGGCGCTGATGGCGGAGCTGGGGTTGAAGGCGTACCGCTTCTCGGTGGCCTGGCCCCGCATCCAGCCGGACGGCACCGGCCCGGTCAACCCGCGCGGCCTGGACTTCTACGACCGGCTGACCGACGCGCTGCTGGAACGCGGCATCGACCCGATCGTCACCCTCTACCACTGGGACCTGCCGCAGTCGCTGGAGGACCGGGGCGGCTGGACGGCCCGGGACACGGCCGAACACTTCGCCACGTACGCCACCGCCGTGTACGCCCGCCTCGGCGACCGGATCGGCACCTGGACGACGCTCAACGAGCCCTGGTGCTCGGCGTACCTGGGTTACGGCAACGGGGTGCACGCCCCCGGCGTGCGCGACGGGGGCGCGGCCTTCGCCGCCGTGCACCACCTGCTGCTGGGTCACGGCCTGGCCACCCAGGCGCTGCGGGCGGCCGGCGCGGGCACCATCGGGATCACCCTCAACCCGGCCGACATGCAGCCCGCCGATCCGGCCAGCGCGGCCGACGCCGCGGCGGCCCGCCTGGTCGACGGCCTGCACAACCGGATCTTCCTCGATCCGCTGCTGGCGGGCGGGTATCCGGAGGACGTGCGGGACCATGTGGCCCGCATCGTCGAGCCGACGTTCGTCCGGGACGGCGACGAGAAGATCATCGCCGCGCCGATCGACCTGCTCGGGATCAACTACTACTCCCCGACGTACGTGGCCGGCAGGCCGGACGGCGCGGGCGGCGGCGCGTACCCGGGCACCGAGGGCGCGGTGGAGTTCCTGCCACCGGTCGGTCCGCTGACCGACATGGGCTGGATGATCGAACCGGCGGGCCTGACCCGGCTGCTGGAGCGCATCGCCGCCGACTACCCGGGCGTACCGTTGATGATCACCGAGAACGGGGCGGCGTTCCCGGACAAGGCCGGTGCGGACGCGACCGGTCCCCTGGCCGACCACGACCGGATCGCCTACCTCGACGGTCACCTGCGCGCGGCGCACGATGCCATCTCCCGGGGCGTGGATCTGCGCGGCTATCTCGTATGGTCATTGCTGGACAACTTCGAGTGGGCCGAGGGTTACCGTCGACGGTTCGGCATCATCCACGTCGACTACCTGACCCAGCGACGCACACCGAAGTCGAGTGCCCGCTGGTACCAGGAGGTGATCTCCCGGAACGGGCTGTGACCGAGGTGGTGGTAGCGGGGATGACGGGGGCGCAACGGCCGACCCTGGAGGCGGTGGCGCGGCTGGCCGGAGTGTCCCGCGCCACCGTCTCCCGCGTGGTCAACGGTTCGACCACGGTGGCGGAGCCGATCCAGGAGGCGGTCCGCCGGGCGGTGGCCGAGCTGGGGTACGTGCCGAATCTGGCCGCCCGCACCCTGGTCACCCAGCGCACCGACTCGATCGCCCTGGTCATGCCCGAGGAGGCCACCCGCGTCTTCTCCGACGACCAGGTCTTCCCCGGCATCATCCGGGGTGCCGCGCAGGAGTTGGAGGCGGCCGACAAGCAGTTGGTGCTCATGCTCGCCGGTTCGCCGGCCGGGCACGAGCGGGTGGAGCGGTACACCAGCGGGCGGCACGTCGACGGGGTGCTCTTCGCCTCGCTGCACGGCGCCGACCCGCTGCCCGGCCGGCTGGCCCGGCTCGGCATCCCGGTGGTGTGCAGCGGCCGGCCCCTCGACGGCGCCGACGTCCCGTACGTCGACGTCGACCACATCGGCGGGGTGACCCGGGCGGTGCGCCACCTGATCGAGCAGGGACGGCGGCGCATCGCCACCATCGCCGGTCCACAGGACATGGTCGCCGGCATCGAACGGCTGGCCGGCTACCGGGACACGGTGGCCGCCGCCGGGCTGCCCGAGCTGGTGGTCACCGGCGACTTCACCCGCGAGTCGGGAGGCGCGGCGATGCGCCGGTTGCTCGCCGTCCACCCCGACGTCGACGCGGTCTTCGCCGCCTCCGACCTGATGGCGCATGCCGCCCTGCGGACCCTGCGCGAGTCGGGACGACGGGTGCCGGACGACGTGGCGGTGATCGGATTCGACGACATCGAGACCGCCGCGTACACGGAGCCGCCACTGACCACCGTCCGGCAACCGATACAGGAGCTGGGCCGGGAGATGACCCGGATGCTGCTGCGGATGGCGGCCGGCGAGCGGGTCGACCCGTTGCTCCTGCCCACCGAGCTGATCATCCGTCAGTCCGCCTGAGCGCACCCCGGCCCGCGCCGGGCCTCGCACACGGCGGCGCTCCCCACCCGAGGCACGGGCGATAATCGGTCGAGCGGGCGGGGCAGCGACGCTACGGTCGGGCCGTGACCGACGCCGTCAGCCTGCTGCACGTACCCGCGCTCACCGACACCGCCCCGTACGCCTACCTCGCCGCCGTGGCCCCGTCCGCCCGACTGGTGTTCACCGCCGGGGCCTGCCCGCTGGACGCCGAGGGCCGCACGGTCGCGCCGGGCGACCACGCCGCCCAGGCCCGGCAGGTGATGGCGAACCTGGAGGCCGCCCTCGCCGCCGCCGGGGCCAGCCTCACCGACGTCGTCAAGACCACCGTGTACGTGGCGTCGGCGCACCGCCCCGACCTGCTGACCGTCTGGCAGGTGGTCCGGGACGCGTTCGGCGACCACGACCCACCGAGCACCCTGCTGGGTGTGGCCGTGCTCGGCTACCCCGAGCAGCTCGTCGAGGTCGAGGCCGTCGCCGCCGTCCCGACGGTCGGTTGAGGGCGGGCCGAGCCGCTCAGCCCGCGTCGTACACCTGGCGGGCCGTGGCGTGGGTGTCGGCACCGAACAGCACCAGCCGCGCCTCGGTGACGGTCGCCGGGGCCGCCGCCCGCAGCACCGTCAGCGCCTGCCGGACCGCGTCGTCGACCGGCCAGCCGTAGATCCCGGCCGAGATCAGCGGGAACGCCACCGTGGCCGCGCCCAGTCCGTCGGCGACGGCGAGGCTGTTGGCGTAGCAGGCGCGCAGCAGCGCCGACCGGTCCTCGGTCGCCGACCAGACCGGCCCGACGGTGTGCACCACCCAGCGGGCCGGCAGGTCCCCGGCGGTGGTGGCCACGGCCTGCCCGGTGGGCAGGCCCCGCCCGTACCGGGAGGCGCGCAGCGCCCGGCACTCCGCCAGGATGGCCGGGCCTCCCCGGCGGTGGATGGCGCCGTCCACGCCGCCGCCACCGAGCAGCGACGAGTTCGCGGCGTTGACGACGACGTCGACCGCCTGCGCGGTGATGTCCCCCTCGACCAGGGTGATCTGCATGTCAGCGCTCCTCGGTGGGCTCGCCGAGGCTACGGCGGGCCAGCAGGGTGGCCCCGGCGACGGCGGCCGGCATGAGCAGCACCGCGCCGAGGGGGATCAGGAAGCAGACGAACACCGCCATGCCGAAGCCGAGCGTGGTGGGGCGGTCGGCCTTCAGGGCCGCCCGGCGTTCGGGCAGGTGCCGACCCCGGCGGCTGAACGGTGCGCCGACCAGCTCCACGGCGAGCAGCCAACCGCCCACCGCCGCCCCGAGCACCGGCACCACCGTCTGCCCGACCACGGGGACGAACCCGGCGGCGAGCAGCGGGACGCCGAACAGGATCGACAGTCCGACCAACCGCAGCGAGTCTCCCGCGCTGCGGCGCAGAGACGCCCAGAAGGGCACCTCGACCTCGGCGGCGGGGCCGCCGTACCGCCGCTCGACCCGCTCGGAGATCTTCTCGTAGAACGGGTCGCCGACGACCAGGGTGACCGCCGTGAAGGTGACCACCGCGAGCAGGCCGCCGATGCCGAGGAAGGCCAGGCCCGCGACGACCCGCGCGAGCGACCGCCAGCCCTCCGACCAGTTGTCGGCGAAGGGGGTGACCAGGGCGGCCAGGTCGTCGACGACGTAGACCAGGGTGGCGTACGCGGCGACGAACAACGCGCCGGTGATCAGCGCCGGCACCACGCCGAGCAGCATCAGGCCGGGGCTGCGGACGTAGAGGCCGATGCCGCGCAGCAGCAGGCCGGTTCCACCGAGGAAACGGCGGGCGGCACTCGTCGTGGAGGCGGGGATCCTGGCGGCGGTCACGAGCCGTGAGCCTAGTGGCCGGGCGGCGGCCGGGCAGGATGGAGTCGTGCGCGCCGCCCGCCTGATCTCCCTCGTGCTGCTGCTCCAGGCACGGGACACGATGACCGCCACCGAACTGGCTCGCGAGCTGGAGGTCTCCGAACGCACCGTCTACCGGGACGTGCTGGCGCTCTCCGCCGCGGGAGTGCCGGTCTACGCCGACCGGGGCCGCTCGGGCGGCTACCGGCTGCTCGGCGGGTACCGCACCCGGCTGACCGGGCTGACCCGTGGCGAGGCGGAGGCGTTGTTCCTGGCCGGGTTGCCCGGCCCGGCGGGCGACATGGGGCTCGCCGAGGCGGTGGCGGCGGCCCAGTTGAAGGTGCTCGCCGCACTCCCGCCCAGCCTGCGCGACGCGCCGGCCCGCGCCGGGCAACGGTTCCACCTCGACGTGCCGGGCTGGTTCCGGGCCACCGACCCGCCGCGCTGGCTGGCGGAACTGGCGGGCGCGGTGTGGGGAGACCGGGTGGTCGGGCTGCGGTACCGGCGCGGCGACCGCGAGGTGGACCGGACGGTGCTGCCGTACGGCCTGGTGCTCGCCGGTGGCATCTGGTATCTGGTCGGACGCGTCGGGGACGACCTGCGCACCTACCGGGTGGACCGGGTCACCGGGGTGGCGGCCGGCGGGGAGACCTTCGACCGGGAACCCGGCTTCGACCTGGCCGGACACTGGCGGGAACAGGCCGACGGGTTCCTGCGGGCCATGCTCCGGGCGGAGGTGACCCTGCGGCTGAGCCCCGCCGGCCTGCACCGGCTCCGACACACCGCCGACGCGCCGTTCGCGTACGCCGAGGCGGTCGCCGCCGCCAGCGAACCCGACGGGCAGGGCTGGGTGGTGACCCGGCTGCCCGTCGAGTCCGTCGAGGTGGCGTACACCCAGTTGCTGGCGCTGGGGCCGGAGGTGGAGGTGCTCGACCCGCCGGAGCTGCGCGGACGCCTGGCGGAGGCGGCAGCGCGGGCCGTGGCGCTCTACGCCGGCCCGGCGGTCACCGGTAGCCGGTGACGTCGGCGGGCCGACCGGCGTCGACCACCTCGGCGAGGTAGCGGAAGGCGTCGGGGCGGCTGCCGTCGACGTCGGTGAAGCCGTACACCCCGGCCAGTTCGCCCGCCGAGACGGACCCCTGGTTCCAGCGGGCCCGGTCGGCGTCGGCGGCGAGCGCGACGACCGCGCGTCCGACGAACGCCGGGGTCTCCGAGATGAGGAAGTGCGGGTCCCTGGCCGCGCCGTCGCGCCAGTTCTCCTCGGTGACCCCGTAGTGCTCCAACATGGCCTCCGACCGGATCCACCCGGGGGTGAGGGCGACGGCGGTGCCGCCGTGCGCCGCCAACTCGTGCCCCCAGCTGAACGCGAGCCGGTTCACCGACGCCTTCGCCAGGTCGTAGAAGACCGACAACCGGTAGGTGGTGTCGTTGTACGCCCGCGTCCCGTCGCCGATCTCGACCACCAGGCCGCCCGGGCGGCGGATCAGCAGCGGAAACGCGAAGTGGCTGGTGATGATGTGGGTGTCGACGGCCAGCCGCAGCACGCGGAAGCCGTCGTCCAGCGACTGTTCCCAGACGGGCTTCTCCCAGGAGATCAGCGGGTCGGCCCCCCAGATGTCGTTGACCAGCACGTCGAGGCGGCCCTGTTCGGCGTCGATCCGGTCGACCAGGGCGCGTACCTCGTCGGGCACCAGGTGGTCGACGCGGACGGCGATGCCGGTCCCCCCGGCGGCGGTGACCAGCTCGGCGGTCTCCTCGATGGTCTCCGGCCGGTCCATCTCGGAGCGGCCGGCGCGGCTGCTGCGCCCGGTGGCGTACACGGTGGCACCGGCGGCACCCAACTGGACGGCGATCTGCCGGCCTGCGCCCCGGGTCGCCCCGGCGACCAGCGCCACCCGTCCTGTCAGCGGTTTCGTCATGGCACCCACCGTGTCAGGGATACCTGACAGCCGAAGTCCGGTTTCGCGAAGCCGGACGGTGGGTCATGCTCACCGGCATGCACCTGCTGCTCTCCGGCGTGGTCGGCTCGGTCGCGTACGGGCTGGCCGGCCCGGGCTCCGACGTCGACCGGATCGGTGTGTTCGCCGCGCCCACGGTCGCCTTCCACGGGCTGCACCCGCCGAAGGAGTCCGTGGTGAGCACCGACCCGGACGTCACCCAGCACGAGGCGCGCAAGTGGTGCCGGCTGGCGTTGGGCGGCAACCCGACCGCCTCCGAGCTGGCCTGGTTGCCGGACGAATGCTACGAGACGCGCACCGGGTTCGGGGACCGGCTGATCGCCATCCGGTCGGCGTTCCTCAGCGCCCCCCGCGTCCGCGCCGCCTATCTGGGGTACGCCGGGCAGCAGTTCCGCAAGCTGGAGTCCCGGGGCGACGGCACCTTCTCCTCGGACGTGCGGCGGCGGACCGCGAAGCACGCCCGGCACCTGGCCCGGCTGGTGCACCAGGGACGGCTGCTGTACGCCACCGGCGTCCTGGAGATCCGGCTGGCCGACCCGCACTGGTTCCGGGAGTTCGGCGACCGGGTGGCTGACGGGGACCTGGCCACGGCGCGGGCACTGCTCGTCGGGGCCGAGCGGGACTTCGACCGGATCCGCACCCCGCTGCCCGACCGGCCCGACGAGGCTCCGGTGGAGCGGTGGCTGCGTGACGTACGCGCCGCCCACCTGCCCCCGGAGCGGGGCGCACGCTGAGCTGGGCGCCCGCTGAGCTGGTGCGGACAGCTCAGGCGTCGAGGAAGGTGGAGATCCGTTCACGCAGGTCGGCGCGGTCCGTCCAGAGCACACCCGGACGGTCGTAGACGTGCAGTGTGGCCCGGGGCAGCGCGGCGGCGAGCCGCTCGGCGACGTCGACCGGGTGCAGGTCGTCGCCCGCGCAGCCGATCACCAGGGCGGGCGCGGTAACCGCCGCCAACGCATCCGCGTCACGCAGCGGGGCCTGCTCGGGCAGGCTCGCCAGGCCCGCCGCGAGTCCGTCGCGCAGCAGCTGGTCGATCCGCTGCCGCAGGTACGCCCAGCCGGCGGGAGTGTTGCGTACGGCCGGCGGCAGTTCGGCCGAGACCACCTCGGCCACGGCGGAGGCGTCCCCGCCCTCCACCGCCTCCACCAGGGCGGCCAGCCGGCTCCGGGCGACCTCGCCCCGGGGACGGTCGAGCGCGGCGGGCAGGAAGAACACGAGCCGTTCGAACCGTGCGGGGCTCTCCACGAGCAGCCGGCACAGGGCACCCGCACCGAGGCTCGCGCCGAAGGCCCGGGTGGCACCGCACAGGTCGGCCATGGCGCGCAGGTCGCGGGCGAGGTCGAGATAGGTCCACGGGCCCGGCGGAGTGTCGGACCGCCCGTGCCCCCGGAACTGGAAGAACACCTTGCGCCCGGAGACGCCGCTGCCGAACGGGCGGGTGGTGGCTATGCCGTTGCCGAGCCCGTGCGCGAACACGGTGACCTGGTCACCGGTGCCGGTGACCAGCCGTTCCAGGCGTACGCCGTGCGGGGTGGCGACCAGTTCGGTCTCCGGCTCGGGCAGCGCGGGCCGCCCGGTGCGGGGGCCGCCGGGGCCCGGGCCCCAGGTGCGGGGCCCGCCGTCGGGCGGTGGCGGCCAGCGGAAACCTCTCACCAGAACCCTTTGCCGTCGCTGATGTCCTTGAGGCCGACCCGGACGTCGAGCAGGTAGATCAGCCCGGCCGCGATGCCGATCAGGCCGAAGATGCTCAGCGACGTGCGGGTGACCAGGGTCAGCAGCAGGGTGACCGCCAGGATGGCGATCCAGCCACCCTTGGGCAGCGTGCCGATGGCGGGGAATGCGTCGGACCGCTGCGTGATGGCGTGTACCAGGGCGACGGCCTGCACGATCAACGCGAACACGAGCAGGAGCAGCTCGATCACGTAGCGGACTTCGAAGGCAAAGAGCGGCGCGGCGTAGGCCATGCGGGCAAGCTTATGCCGGTGACCCCGGATCCGTCCCTCGGGACGCCTCCGGGGTCACCGGCACAGTGGTCACTCGGCGGTCGGGCGGGTCCGCTTCGTGGCGCGCGGCAGCTTCGCCGAGGGGGTGGCGGCCGGCTTGGCTGCCGGCTTCGTGGCGGCCTTGGTGCGGGTGGCCTTCTTCGCGGCGGCCGGCTTGGCCTCCACGACCTCGGCCACGTCGGCCGGGGTCGGCACGTCGGCAGGCGTCGCGCCGGCAGCCTCGACCGGCTTCGTCGCGGCGGGCTTCGTCGCGGCCGGCTCGGTGGCGGCCGGCTCGCTGGCCGTCGTCGGGGCCGTCGGGGCCTCGGTGGCCTCGGTGGCCTCGATGTCGGCGTTCACCGTGTCGGCGGCCTCCAGCACGCCGGCACCGACGACCCGCTCACCCCGGGCGACCAGGGCCCCGTACGCCGCCAGCGCCCGCTCCTGCGCGGCGTGCGCGCCGGCGACGACCACGGCGGCGTTGCGGGTGGCCAGCTCCCGGAGCTTGTCCAGGTCGGCGGCCTCGCGCAGCTTGGCGACGTCGGCGGCCTCGCGCAGCCGGTTCAGGTCGGCGGCCTCGCGCAGCTTGGCGAGGTCGGCGGCCGGGGCGGCCTTCTCGCGCAGGGTGTCGGCGGTCAGGTTGGCCGTGCGCAGCGTCTCGTTGGCCTTCTGGCGCAGCTCGAGGCCGGTGACGACGGCCTTGCCGCCCAGGTCGGTGACGACCCGGGTGCCGTCGGCGAGCACCCGGGTGCGCAGCTCACTGACCACGGTGGGCAGCTTGCGCAGGTGCTCCAGGGCCAGTTCACCGGCGCCGGCGGCGGCGTAGAGGGGGGCGGGGATGCGGTTGGTCTTCGGCTGGTTCATGACTTCTCCTCTTCGGCTGCGGCGGCGGTCTTCCGGACGACCGTGCGGATCGCCTTCTTGGCGGACGGGCGGGGCGGCGCGGGCGCGGGACCCGCCTCGGTCACGGCGACCGATTCGAGGACGGCCTCGGTCGGGGTGCCCTGCGGGGTGGTGGGGCCGGTGGCGGCCAGGTTGGCCAGGTCCGGCGCGGCCCCGCTGGCGTCCGGCGCGGCCCCGGCGGCGGGCGCGGTGTCGCCGACGGCCGGTGCGGTGTCCCCGCCCGCCTGCGGCGCGGTGCCACCGGCCGCCCCCGGCGTGGTGCCGCTGGCGACGGTCGCCTCGGCGAGGCGCGTGTTCTCCCGCCGGAACGTCTCGTAGATCTGGGTGAGCGACTGCTTCTGGGCCATCGTCAGGTCCGGGTCGACCGCGATGGCCGCGAGCACCCCCTGGCCCTCCTTGTCGTCGAGCAGGCCGGCGCGCAGGTACATCGCCGGGGTGGAGACCCGCAGCGCCGTGGCGAGCTGCTGGAGCACCTCGGCGCTCGGCTTGCGCAGGCCGCGCTCGATCTGGCTCAGGTAGGGGTTGCTGACCCCGGCCTGCTCGGCGAGCTGCCGCAGCGAGATCTTGGCGTTGCGCCGCAGGTCACGAATGAACCCGCCGACGTCGGGTAGGTCCTTGGAAGTGGCCATGACCCCACGCTAACCCGCACTGCTAGCTGCTGCAAGCAAAGCGCTAGCCAGAGTTAGCAAGGTCTCATCGAGCCGGTTGCGCAGCTCTCCCGCCCGGCCGTACCGTCCCTGCCGTGACCATGATCGAGATGAACGGGGCACTGCTCGCGTACGACGACACCGGCGACGGCAGCCCCGTGGTCCTGCTGCACGCCGGGATCGCCGACCGCAGGATGTGGCGCCACCAGATCGACGCGCTGGCCACCCGGCACCGGGTGATCGCGCTGGATCTGCGCGGCTACGGGGAGTCCGAGCTGCCAGCCGTTCCGTTCGCCCACCACGACGACGTGGCCGGCCTGCTCGACGCGCTCGGCATCGACCGGGCAGCCCTCGTGGGCTGCTCGTTCGGCGGCGCCGTGGCCGTCGACACCGCCCTGGCCCACCCGGGCCGGGTCAGCGCGCTCGCCCTGCTCGGTGCGGCCGTCTCCGGCAACGAGTGGTCCGAGGAGGCGAACGGCCTCTGGGAGACCCTGGTCGGCGAGGTGGACCCGGAGGACTTCGCGGCCACCGCGGCCGGCGAGGTGCGGTTCTGGGTGATCGGCCCGAGGCGGCGGCCCGAGGACGTCGACCCCGACCTAGTGGCCTTCGCCACCGAGATGGACCAGCGCGCCCTCGCCGCCGAACTGGCCCTCAGCGCGGTGGACGTCGCGGAACTCGAACCGCCGGCGATCGGGCGGCTCGGCGAGCTGCGGGTGCCGGTCCTGGTCACGGCCGGCGCGGCGGACGTGCCGGACATCGTCCGGTTGGCCGACCGGATCGCCGCCGAGGTCCCCGGCGCGGTCCGCCTGCCCGACGTCCCCGACGCGGCCCACCTGCTCCCCCTGGAACGGCCCGCCCCCGTCAACGCGGCACTGCTGGACTTCCTCCCCTGAGCCCGGCCGGGCACCCACAGCACCGGCACGAGGCGGGGCGGTCACCAGAGGGAGCGGACCACCCCCACCGGGAGGCCGCCGCCGAACACGGGAACCTCGGCGAACTCCGCCAGCACCGGCGCGTCGACGCCGAGCCGGCGCAGCGCCGAGGCCAGGACCGGCATGCGGGCCCGGCCGGCACCGTCGTCGATCTTGAGCGCGACCGCGCCCACCCCCGGCAGCGCCGCGGCGAACACGCCCTCCGCGCCCACCTTCCCCAGCAGCCCGGGTACGCCCCGCATGAGCCGGGTGTCGTCGGCCTGGGTGCCGCCGACGAGTTCGGGGTGGGCGCGCATGGCGTCGGCGACCGCACGCGGCACGCTGCCCGGTTCCGCCGACACCAGTCGCAGGAACGCGCCGGCCAGGCCGGTCAGTGACACGGCGAACACCGGCGCACCGCACCCGTCCACGCCGACCGCCGCCGCACACTCGCCCGTGAGGTCCTCCACCGCGGCCCGAAGCGCCACCTGCAACGGGTGCTCCGGTCGCCAGTAGCCGTCCACCGGCCATCCGGCCGCCCGGCAGGTCGCCAGCATGCCGCTGTGTTTGCCGGAGCAGTTCATCTGGAGCCGGGTGGGGCCGCCGCCGGCCCGCAACGCGGCCTCCCGCGCCTGTTCGCCGACAGGCAGCTCCGGCGGGCAGTGCAGGGCCGAGGCGTCCAGCCCGGCACCGGCCAGCAGCGCGGCGACCCGGGCCAGGTGGAACTCCTCCCCGGCATGGCTGGCCGAGACCAGCGCCAGGTCGGCCGGATCGGTCAGCGGCAGACCGGCGCGGATCATCCCGACCGTCTGCATCGGCTTGTTCGCCGAGCGCGGGAAGACCGGCGACCGGACGTCACCGGAGGCCCCCACGGTTGCGCCGGTGGCGTCCAGCACCACCACCGAACCCCGGTGTGTGCCCTCCACGAACCCGGACCGGACCACCTCGGCGAGCTGCGCGCCACCCTCGTACGTCATTCCCACGTGGTGGACGGTACTCAGCGGGTCGACGGCGTCGGCCGCGGGGTGACCTGGGGACGGGTTGCCCGTGGTAAAGGGGCGTGGGGTGGCGCTGTCCTTACAGACCGAGCAGCCGTCGGGCCTCGACGGTGGTCAGCGGCGGGCGCTGGGCGAGCTGCGCGAACCCGACCGCACGGGCGACGAGTTGCATGTTCGACTCCACCGGCCGGCCCTTCGCGTACGTGACCGTGTCCTCCATGCCGACCCGCAGATGCCCGCCGGTCGACAGCGCCGCCAGCATGACCGGGATGGTGCTGCGGCCGACGCCGGTCGCCGAGAAGGTGGTGCCCTCAGGCAGGTCACGCAGCATCTGGTGGGCGGCCACCAGGGTCTGCGTGGTGCCCGGCATGCCGCCCGGCACCCCCATCACGAAGTCGACGTGCACGTGCCCGCCGTGCGGCAGGCCGTACTTGTCGAGCAGGCGCTGGAGCGAGGCGAGATGACCGAGGTCGAAGATCTCGTACTCGGGCACCACGCCCCGTTCCTGCATCCGGGTGTGCAGGTCGACGACGAACTCCCAGCGGTTGAGGAAGACGTCGTCACCGAAGTTGACCGTGCCCATGGTGCAGGAGGCCATGTCGGGGGCGGCGTCGAGCACGGCGAGCCGGTCGGCCTCCGGGTCGGTCACCGCGCCGCCGGAGGAGAGCTGCACGACCAGGTCCGTGGCGTCGCGCAGCGCGGCCACGGTCTCCCGGAGGCGACCCGGGTCGAGGGTGGGCCGCGCCTCGTCGTCGCGGACGTGGACGTGGATCACGGCGGCACCGAGCGCCTCGCACTCCTTGGCGGTCGACACCAGTTCGTCGAGGGTCACCGGCAGCGCCGGCACCTCCGCCTTCGCCGACTCCGCACCGGTGGGGGCAACCGTGATCAACGTCCCTGTCGTCATGCCCCGGATCCTAACCTTCGGCCGGCAACACGATCTCCTGCCGAACGGGCATGATTCCGTGAAACGTCAGGCCGAACTGGCCGATCACCGCTGGATCGACGGTTCCGGGTCGATCGCGGCGGCACTCTCGCCGACCAGCAACCGGGCGTCGGCGGCGACGTTGCGCTTGACCACCGCGAGGGCGACCTGACCCAGCTCGTGGTGGTGCACCGCCGTGCCGACGAAGCCGACCGCCCGACCGTCGAGGGTCACCGGCGTGCCGGCCTCCGGCAGTTGGTCGGTCGTCACCCCGTCCAGGTGCAGCAGGACCAGCCGGCGTGGCGGCCGACCCATGTTGTGCACCCGGGCGACCGTCTCCTGCCCCCGGTAACAGCCCTTGTCCAGATGCACGGCGGGGGCCACCAGGTCGACCTCGGCCGGGATCGTGCGGTGGTCGGTGTCCACCCCGACCCGGGCCCGCCGGGCGGCCACCCGCACCGCCTCGTACGCCCAGAGCCCGGCGACGGGGACGTCGCCGCCGCGCAGCCGCCCGACCACCTCGTCCAGCGCGGGCCGGGGCACCAGCAGGTCCACGCCGAGCGGACCGCGCCGCGCCCAACCGCCCGTGGGCAGCGGCGCGACGGCGTACCGCACGGTCGGCCGGGGCGGCACCTCGCCGGCACGGAACTTCGGGCCCGGCACCGCGACCACGTCCGGTGCGGCCAGCCCGGTCACGCCCAGCGTGGCCGCCGCGTCGACGGCCTGCGGCCCGACCAACGACAGCAGCGCGTGCGCGGGCGTCACGTCACGCGGTTCGACCTTGCTGAAGAACCGCATCTTCTCCAGGTACGACAGCAGGCCGGCGGTGGCCCCGGGCTCGGTGTCCAGCCAGGTGGTGGACCCGTCCTCGGCCACCATGGCGTGCTGCTCGACGTGCCCGTGCGGGGAGAGCACCAGCAGCTCGGTGCCCTGACCCGGTGCGAGCTGGGTCAGGTGCTGCGTGGTCAGGGTGTGCAACCAGCCGATCCGTTCCTCGCCCGGCACCGCGATCACGCCCCGGTGCGAGCGGTCCACCAGCCCCACGGCCGTGTCGAGCAGGCGCTGCTCGCGCATCGGGTCGCCGTAGTGGGCGGCGACGCCCCGCACGCCCGCCGCCACGTGCTCCTGATCGGGCTGGTCACGGCTGGCCCTGTCGATGCTCTCGACGGCCACCGCACCCGCAATGTCGATCATGTCTGGTCCCCGTTCTCGCAGCGGTCGCAGACGCCGAAGAGGGAGACGTGGCCGATGTCCACCCGGAACCCCCGCTCGCGCGCCAACTGGTCGGTCAGCGGGCGCAGCAGGTCGGGGTCGATCTCGTCGACCCCGCCGCACTCCCGGCACACCAGATGGACGTGCTGGTCCTCGCCGGCCGCGTGGTAGGTCGGCGAGCCGTGCGAGAGGTGGGTGTGGGTCACCAGGCCGAGCCGTTCCAGCAGCTCCAGCGTGCGGTAGATGGTGGTGATGTTGACTCCCGCGGCCACCTCCCGGACGGCGGTGTGCACCTGCTCGGGTGTCGCGTGGCCCAGGTCCAGCACCGCCTGGAGGATCAGCTGCCGCTGCGCCGTCAGCCGCAGCCCACGGGAGCGGAGCAGTTCCGCAAGGGAGGATTCGGACACCCTCCGATCATAGTTCGGCCCGGCGCGACGCTCCGGCCACCGGCCTGCCGACCCCGCACGCCCCCGCCGCGTCGGCCCACCGCGCCGGCCCACCGCGCCGGCCCACCGCGCCGGCCCACCGCGTCGACCCCCACCGGGCCCGGCTGCGGAAACGTGGCTGATCACGACGTTGCAGCCCGACACTCTGGGCCTGACCCGCGCCGCGGATGATGAACGCCGCTGGGGCGCCCCTGGGAGGCGTTCCCCGCATGACAGGGGCGGTGTGCGTAGGCTCGGCGGTCATGGTGGCGTCGCGGATGGCCGTGCTCGGCCGGGGTGTCGTGCCCGCCGGGGAGCCGGTGCTGCGCGGCGACGACCTGGGCGTGCTGCGCGGCGACGGGCTGTTCGAGACCATCCACCTGCGCGACGGACGGCCCTGGCTGCTCGACGCGCACCTGGCCCGGCTGCGCGCCGGCGCGGCGGCCGTGGAGCTGACGCTGCCCCCCACCGACGCCCTCGCCGCCCTGCTCCACGACATCGCCGCGGGCTGGCCCCCGGCGGTGGAGGGGGCCCTGCGGCTGGTCTGCACGCGAGGGCCGGAGGGCGGGGGCCCGCCCACCGTCTACGCCACCCTCGGTGAGGTGCCGGCGGCCTCCGTACGGGCCCGCCGGGACGGGGTACGGGTGGCCACCCTGCCGCTCGGCGTACCCGCCGCGGCGCGCCCCGGCCTGGACTGGCTGCCCGCCGGCGTCAAGTCCACCTCCTACGGGGCGAGCACCGCCGCCCGCCGGTGGGCCGTCCGGGCGGGCGTCGACGACGTGCTGTGGGTCTCCACCGACGGCTACGTGCTGGAGGGACCCAGCGCCAACGTGGTCTGGCTGGCCGGCTCGACACTGTGCACGGTGCCTGCCACGACCACCGGCATCCTGCCCGGGGTGACGGTGCGCTGGCTGCTCGACACCGCGGGCGAGGTGGGCCTCGCCGCCGCCGAACGCATGGTCACGCCGGCCGGACTGGCCCGCGCCGACGGGGTGTGGCTCACCTCGTCCGTCCGGGGCGCGGTCGAGGTGACCGCCCTGGACGGGACGGCCCGGCCCGGCTCGGCGCACACCGCCGCCGTCCAGCGGCTGCTGGGGTTCCCCGTTCCCTGACCGACCGGGGTTCGGCCGGTCAGTCGCGACGCGGGTCGGACCGACCGAGCCGGTCAGCCGGCGACGCGGGTCAGCCGGGCGGACAGGTGCGGGCTCAGGCCGTGGCCCACCGCCGCCATCTCCTGCGCGTAGAGCAGCGCGCCCTCGACGATGCCGAACAGCCGCGCGCCGGCGGTGACCTGCTTGGCGGTCGCGGTGCGGACCACGGCGTCGGTGGCGAACTCGATCTGGGTGCCCGTGCGCTTGCCGATGTGCAGCTCCATCACCCCGGTGGGCACGCTCATCAGGGCCTCCAGTTCGTCGGTGACCCGGTCGCCGTCCAGCACCGGACGCCACCAGCCGACCTCGCGGCCGGCGGGCCGCACCGGGCGGCTCTGCTCGTCGAGAATCCAGGCGCGCGACTCGTAGAACAGGAAGGGTCGGCCGTCGTGGCTGATCCGGATCTCCTGGGCGAAGTCGAAGTCCTCGATGCTGGGGAAGCCGCCGCGTCCGCGCCCCCGCCACACCCCCACGTACGGCAGCAGACCGTCGAGGCTGCGGTGCAGCTTGGGCCCGACGCGCAGGTCGTGGCTCTCCTCGTACGGGTACTCCTCGACCGGCGGTGCGTGGAGCCAGGGCGGCGGCTGTAGCGGGTTGTCGTCGCTCACCGGATCACTCACCACTTACCTCTCGAGATGCGTACCGCGACATAGACCAGGCCACCGGCGAGCGCGCCCAGACCGGCGACCAGCAGGCTGACGAACCCTATCTCGGTGACCATCGGCGACCATCCTATGCTGGGCCCATGGCCCGCACTCTCGTCGTCAAGGCCACCGCCGGCACCGACTCCCCGGAGCGGTGTGCCCAGGCGTTCACCGTGGCCGCCACCGCCGCCGCGGCGGGGGTGCCCGTGTCCCTGTGGCTGACCGGCGAGTCGACCTGGTTCGCCCTGCCCGGCCGGGCGCAGCAGTTCGAGCTGCCACACTCCGCGCCGCTGGGCGAGCTGCTACACGTGATCCTGGCCACGGGCACGGTGACCGCGTGCACCCAGTGCGCGGCCCGACGGGACATCGGCCCCGACGACGTGCTGCCCGGTGTCCGGATCGCCGGTGCCGCGGTCTTCGTCGAGGAGGCCATGGCCGAGGGCGCGCAGGCGCTCGTCTACTGACACCCCACCCGGCGGCGCCGGAACCGACCCGGCAGGTCGGACAAGTGCCTACGATTCGGATGTGTCCGAGGCGATCGAGCAGTTCTTCGCGGAACTTCCCGCGCGTGCCCCGGCGGTGCTGCGCGGCACGGTCTGCGGCACCCTGCAGCTCAACATCTCCGACGGCGAGCGCACCGACCACTGGCTGGTCCTGCTCCGACCCGGCCACGCGGAGGTGACGCACGGGCGGGGTCCCGCCGACGCTATCTGGTACGGCAGCCGCAGCCTGTTCGAGCGGCTGATCACCGGGCAGGCGCAGGGGATATCGGCGATGCTCCGGAGCGAGAGCAACCTCATCGGCGAGGTCCTGCTGTACCTGGCCTTCCGGCGCTTCTGGCCCGCCCCGCCCGGCACCCGGGACCCGCGGGACGTGGCCCGCGAGCAGGCCGGGCGGCCCCGGTGAAGGAACTCGTCAACATCCTCGACGGCAACACCTTCCTGGTCAGTGACCGGCGGGGCGACATCGAACCGTCGCTGGAGTTCCCGACCGGCCTGTTCTCCTTCGACACCCGCTTCCTGTCCACCTGGCTGCTGACGGTCGACGGGGAGCGGCTGCACGCCCTCTCCGTCGACGACGCAACGTCCTTCCGCACCCGGTACTTCCTCGTCCCCGGCGAACCCACCCACTATCTCGACGCGCGGGTGTCGGTCATCCGCAGCCGCGCGGTCGGCGGCAGCTTCACCGAGGACCTGAGGGTGCTCAACCACTCCGGGGAGGAGATGCGGTTCACCGTCCGGGTGGAGATCGGCGCGGACTTCGCCGACCTGTTCGAGATCAAGAACGTCCGGCCCAAGCGCGGCCGGACCACCACCGAGGTCGGGCAGAGCGAACTCCGGTTCACCTACCGCCGGGAGGGCTTCCACCGGGCCACGATCGTGAGCACCAGCGAACCCGGGGCCGTGGACGCCTCGGGCATCACCTTCACCCTGACGATCGACGCGCACGACGAGTGGACCACCCGCCTGCACGTCGCCACCGTCATCTACGGGGCCCAGGGCGAGGACATCCGCGCGATCCTGCCGCTCGGTGGCAGCCGCAGCCCGGCCGCGATCGAGGCCGAGCAGAACGAGCTGGTCGCGCGCGCGCCGAAGCTCGGCTGCGACTGCGAACCGCTGGCCGGGGCGTACCGGCGCAGCCTCAACGACCTGACGGCGCTGCGCTACGAGTCGATCTCGCTCGGGGTCCGCCTCATGGCGGCGGGACTGCCCTGGTTCATGACCCTGTTCGGCCGCGACAGCATCTTCACCTCGTTGCAGATCCTGCCGTTCCTGCCCGACCTGATCCCGCCGACCGTCACGGTGCTGGCCGGCCTCCAGGGTTACCGGATCGACGACTTCCGCGACGAGGAGCCCGGCAAGATCCTGCACGAGCTGCGGTACGGCGAGACGGCGGGCTTCGAGGAGCAGCCGCACTCGCCGTACTACGGCGCGGCCGACTCGACGCCGCTGTTCGTCGTCCTGCTCGACGAGTACGAACGGTGGACCGGGGACGCCGACCTGGTGCGAAAGCTGGAAGCCCCGACCAGGGCGGCGCTCACCTGGATCGACAGCTACGGCGACCTGCTGGGCACCGGGTACGTCTGGTACCGGACCCGCAACCCGCAGACCGGGCTGGAGAACCAGTGCTGGAAGGACTCCTGGGACGGCATCTCCTACGCCGACGGCCGGCTGCCGGGATTCCCCCGGGCCACCTGCGAACTCCAGGGGTACGCCTACGACGCGAAGCTGCGCGGCGCCCGCCTGGCCCGGCAGTTCTGGGGCGACCCCGCGTACGCCGACCGGCTGGAGCAGGAGGCGGCGGCGCTCAAGTTACGGTTCAACCGGGACTTCTGGCTGCCCGAGAAGGGGTACTACGCGCTGGCCCTGGATGCCGACGGCACCCCGGTGGACGCGCTGACCTCCAACATCGGGCACCTGCTGTGGAGCGGCATCGTCGAGGAGTCCCGGGCCGGCCGGATCGCCGAACACCTGCTCGGCCCCCGACTGTTCTCCGGGTGGGGCGTGCGGACGCTCGCCGACGACCAGGGCCGCTACAACCCCATCGGCTACCACGTCGGCACCATCTGGCCGTTCGACAACTCCCTGATCGCCTGGGGCCTGGCCAGGTACGGGTTCCGCGAAGAAGCCGGGCGGATCTGCGAGGCGCTCCTGACGGCCTCCCGGTACTTCCACGGCCGCCTGCCCGAGGCGTTCGCCGGCTACGAACGGAGCCTCACCGACTATCCGGTGCAGTACCCCACCGCGTGCAGCCCGCAGGCCTGGTCGGCCGGCACCCCGCTGCTGCTGCTGCGGGTCCTGCTCGGCCTGCAGCCGCAGGGTGAGCACCTGATCATCGACCCGTTCGTGCCCGACGGAATGGGCCGGGTGGAGCTGCTCGACATCCCCGGCCGGTGGGGCCGGGTCGACGCCCTGGGCCGTAGCCGCCCCGAACACCGACGGCCCGGCGGCCACTGACCGTCGGCCAGGCCGGGCCGGGCGCCGTGGACGGTGACGACGCTGACGGTCAGCCGGAACAGACCGAGGTGGCGCTGATTTCCAGCTCGTCCGCGCCGAACTCGGCAACCACGGACACCGCGCCGGCACGGTAGGCGTACACCTCGAGGGTGTCGACCGCCGCGTTCCCGGCGGCGAGCCGGGTGAGCCCCGGCCGCGGGTCGGCCAGCGGCGGGCCGGCGACCCGCGTGGTCCGCACGACGCCCCCGTCGGGGCAGAACGCGATCTGCACCGACCGCCCCCGGGCGAACGGGCTGTCGACCAGGGCGGCCGCCGCGCTCAGCGCCGGCGTCTCGGGACCGGTCGGGTCACCGTCGGGCGGCTGCCACCCGTCGCGCACCGGACGGCACCCGGTGACGGCACGCAGCTGGACCCGACCCTCCGCCACGACACGTCCCTCAACCAGAACGAAGTCTCCGGCGTCGGCGCGCAGCCGGGGGCCTTCCGTGCCGACCCGCACCCCCGCCCGCCAGTCGGCCGGCAGGGCCTCGGAGACCCGCTCCAGCAGGGCCCGCTCCCCACCGGCGGGGGTCAGCACCGTGACGGCGCGCACCAGCTCGGCCCCGGGCGCGAACGGGCTGATCCGGCAGCCCGGCTCGACCTGCGCGGGAACCAGCGCCAGCGGGGCGTCGCCGGCTGCCAGGGCCAATCGGCCGACCGCGCGGTCGGCCACCCAGGCGGCCTGGGCCAGGGTGCGCTGCTCCCGGACGGTCGGCGGATCCCGGCGTACGGACAGTGCGGTCAACCCGACCAGCAGCACGGCCCACACCAGGCTCAGGGCGACCAGCCACCGCGGCCAGCCGCGTTCCGGGGCTTGCCGCGACGGTGGGGCGTACCCCTCCTGCACGGTGCCGCTGCGCTCGTTCACGGTGCCATGGTGTCACGCGGTGGCCCGGCTGCCGGCGATGGTGGCACGGTCGGGGCCGGGCGGGGTTCCGGGGGCGCGAGCCGGTAGCCGACGCCCCGCACGGTGTGCACCCGGGGGCCGTCGGTCAACGGGCGTAGTTTGCGCCGGAGCCGCTTCACCGCCGAGTGCAGGATCGCCGTGTCCCCCAGGTACGCGCCGCCCCACACGGAGGCGAACAGCCGCTCGTAGCTCCACAGGGTGACCGGCGGGGTGGCCAGCCGGCCCAGCAGTTCCCGCTCGGTGCGGGTCAGCGCCAGCGGCACGCCGCGCCAGGTCACCAGGTGCCCGGCGCGGTCGACCACCAGCTCACCCCAGGTCACCGGCCGCTCGGTCCGCCCTGCGGCGGGCCCGTCGGGCGGGGCGGTCCGCTCGGTCGGCGGGGTGGTCTCCCCGGTCGGCGGGGCGGCGGGGAACACCGCCCGCAACTGGGCGAGGTCGGCGCAGACCACGACCGGCCCGACCCCGTCGAGGCGCCGGATCACCCGCTCCCGCACGGAGGCGTCGGAACTGACGCAGACCAGGATCGGGACCTCTTCACCGGACACACTGCCTCCCCGGGCCGCCCGTGCTGACGTGACAGCTCCCCGCCCCACCGGGAGTTGCCGGCCGGTGGGCCCGAGTCAGCCTAACGGTCAGGATCGCGCCTCGTCACTGACCAAGTACTGACCGACGCCATCCATTGATCACCGACTCTCCCTTCACGAGCATGACTGTCAGCGGACGTGGGGGCCACCACCTGCCACCGACATCTCCCCGACCGCTCCCGGTGCCGCCCACCCGGCGTGCGCCCTGCGGGCCCGAACGGATCGGGCCCGCGAAACGTGGGGAGGAACAGTGTTCACACGACCATCCACACGGTCGGCGCGGTGGCGGGCGGTGGCGGTGCTCACCGCCGCGCTGCTCGGCCTGACCGCCCAACCCGCCGTCGCCGCGCCCGCCACCACGCCGGGCGTCGGCCCCGAGCGGGCCACCGTCGACCGGGAACTGCTCGACCGGCTGGGCAGCACCGGCACCGGCACGTTCCTGGTATACCTGCGCCAGACCGCACCGCTCGCGAAGGCCGCGAGGCAGGGGGACGCGGACAGCCGGGCCCGCGAGGTGCACCGCCTGCTCACCGACACCGCCGCGACGACCCAGCGCGACCTGCGCGCCCACCTGGACGCGAGGAAGGTGCCGCACACCTCGTACTGGATCGCCAACGCGCTGCGGGTGCAGGGCGACCGGGTGCTGGTCGACGAACTCGCCCGTCGGCCCGAGGTCGCCCGGATCTCACCCACCCGCAGCTACCCGCTGGTGGAACCGACCCCGGCCGACACCGACCGGGCCCGCACCGCCGCCGTCGAGTGGGGGCTCACGAACATCGGCGCGCCCCGGGTCTGGGACAGCTTCGGCAACCGCGGCGAGGGCGTCGTGGTCGCCAACATCGACAGCGGGGTGGCGTACGACCACCCGGCGCTCGTCGGCTCGTACCGGGGCAACCTCGGCGACGGGGCCTTCGACCACTCGTACAACTGGTTCGACCCGGCCGACGTCTGCCCGGGGACCGCGCCCTGCGACAACAACGACCACGGCACCCACACGATGGGCACGATGGTCGGCGACGACGGGGCCGGCAACCAGATCGGCGTGGCGCCGGGTGCCCGGTGGATCGCCGCGAAGGGCTGCGAGGCGACCAGTTGCTCCGACGCCTCCCTGCTGGCCGCCGGCCAGTGGGTGCTCGCCCCGACCGACGCCGACGGCGGCAACCCCCGCCCCGACCTGCGCCCCGACATCGTGAACAACTCGTGGGGCGGCGACGGCGGCGACCTCTGGTACCAGCAGACGGTGGCCGCCTGGCGGGCCGCCGGCATGTTCCCCGTCTTCTCCGCCGGCAACGACGGCCCGGCCTGCGGCAGCGCCGGCTCCCCCGGCGACAACGGCAACGCGTACGCCGTCGGGGCGTACGACGTGAACGACACGATCGCCGGGTTCTCCGGGCGCGGCTCCGGCACCGACCCGCTGAAGCCGAACGTGGCCGCGCCGGGCGTCAACGTACGCTCCAGCGTCCCCGGCGGGTACGCGGCGTTCAACGGCACGTCGATGGCCGCCCCGCACGTGTCCGGCACGGTGGCCCTGGTGTGGTCGGCCGCGCCGAGCCTGCGCGGGGACGTGGCCGCCACCGAGGCGCTGCTGGATCGCACCGCCCGGGACGTCGACGCCACCACCTGCGGTGGCACCGCCGCCGACAACAACGTGTTCGGCGAGGGCCGGCTCGACGCGTACGCGGCCGTGGAGGCCGCCCCGCGCGGCCCGGTGGGCCGGGTCGTCGGCACGGTGACCGACGCCGACGACGGCGACCCGGTCGCCGGGGCGACCGTCAGCGCCGGCAACCGCACCGCCACCACCGCCGCCGACGGCCGGTACGCGCTCACCCTTCCCGCCGGGGAGGCCACCGTCGCCGTGACCGCCTACGGGTACGCCGGCGACCAGGCGACCGTCACCGTGCCCGAGGGCGGGTCGGTCACCCGGGACTTCGCCCTGACGCCCAGCCCGGCCGTCACCGTCAGCGGCACCGTCAGCGACGGCTCGGGCCACGGGTGGCCGCTGTACGCGAAGGTGGACGTCGCCGGCCGGCCCGGCGGTCCGGTCTTCACCGACCCGGTGACCGGGCGTTACTCGTTCAGCGTGCCCGGCGGCAGTTCGTACCGGCTGACCGTCTCCGCCCACTACCCGGGCTACCGCACCGTCACCCGCGACGTGCCGGTGGCCAACGCCGACACCACGGTCGACGTGGCCGTGCCCGTGGAACCGGCGTGCACGGCCGCCGGATACACCGGCAGCTACGGCGCACCCCTGCTCACCGAGAGCTTCGACGGCACCGACGCCCCCGAGGGGTGGTCGGTGACCAACCGCACCGACCGGGGCGGCTGGTCCTTCGACGACCCCGGCGACCGGGGCAACCTCACCGGCGGCAGCGGGAACTTCGCGATCGTCGACAGCGACGAGTTGGGCGTGGGCAACACCCAGGACACCGACCTGGTCACCCCCACGCTCGACCTGGGCGGGGCCGCCGCTCCGGTGCTGCGCTTCCGCAGCGACTGGCGGGCCGTCGGGGTGACCGACACCGCCGACGTCGACGTCTCCACCGACGGGGGCGCGACCTGGACGAACGTCTGGCACCAGACGGCCAGCCGGCGCGGGCCCCGCGTCGAGGAGATCTCCCTGGCCCCGGCCGGCGGCGCGTCCGCCGCGCTGGTGCGGTTCCGGTTCAAGGGCACCTTCGCCTGGTGGTGGCAGGTCGACGACGTGGAGGTGCTGAACCGGGAGTGCGCGCCGGTGCCCGGCGGCCTCGTGGTCGGTACCACCACCGACGCCAACACCGGCTCGCCGCTCGACGGGGTGACCGTCACCAGCGACGACCGGCCCACCGACCGTGGGGTGTCGGCGGCGACCCCCGCCGACCCGAACGAGCCGGACGGCTTCTACTGGCTGTTCTCCGGCCTGACCGGCGAGCACCCGTTCACGGCCACGCGGTCGTCGTACCAGCCGGCGACGAAGGACGTCGCCGTGATCGGCGACGGGGTGCGGCGGGCGGACTTCTCCCTCGGTGCCGGCCGGCTGACCGTCGGCCCGGCCACGATCGAGTCGCACCAGCCGTACGGCAGCACCCGCACCACCCGGCTGACGGTGCGCAACACCGGCACCGCGCCGGCCACCGTGGACGTGCTGGAGCGGGCCGGCGGTTTCGAGCTGCTGAACCGGGCGGGTGCGCCGCTGCGTGAGCAGCGGATGAAGGGCATCAGCAAGGCCCGGACCGGGACCGCGTACGGCGGGGCCGCCCCGGAGGCGGGCGGGCAGGCCGCAGACGCGTGGACGCGCATCCCGAACGCCCCGGCGGCGATCTACGACAACGCCGCCGCCTGGCTGGACGGGAAGGTCTACTCGGTCGGTGGTGGCGGCGGCACCGTGACGGAACGCAAGGCGTGGGCGTACGACCCGGACGCGGGCGCCTGGACCACCCTGCCCGACCTGCCGCGCGTACGGTCCAAGGCGGCAGCCGCCGCCGTCGGCGGCAAGCTGTACGTGTTCGGCGGGTGGGGCGCGGACGACGCACCGGTCGCGGTGGTCGACGTGTTCGATCCGACGGCCGGCACCTGGAGCACCCTGCCCGGGGCGACCAACCCGACGCCGACGGCGGCGGCCGGAGCGGCCGTGGTGGGGAACCGGGTGTACCTCGTGGGTGGCTGCGCCGACGCGGCCTGCACGGACACCGACAAGCTGGTGGTGTTCGACGCGGGCACGGGCACGTTCCGCACCGGGGCGGCGTACCCGCACCCGGTGTCGTGGCTGTCCTGCGGCGGGATCGGCGAGGCGGTCTACTGCGCCGGTGGCACCGGCACGACCGAGTACACCGACGCCTACCGGTACGACCCGGTGGGCGACTCCTGGAGCGAACTTCCGGACATGCCGGTCGACCTGTGGGGCTCGCAGCACGCGGCGGCCGGCGGGATGCTGGTGCTGGCCGGGGGCGTGACCAGCGGGTCGACGGCGGTGACGAACCGCACGATCGGGTACGACCCGGTGGCCGGGGCCTGGCGGAACCTGCCCAACGCCGAGTTCGGCCGGTACCGGGGTGCCGCCGCCTGCGGGGCGTACAAGATCGGCGGTTCGCCCAGTTCGTTCGTCGGCAGCGCGGACAGCGAGCACCTCGCCGACCTGGGGTCGTGCGCGGCCTCGTCGGACGTGCCCTGGCTGGGCAGCAGCCCGTCCACCTTCACGCTCGCCCCGGGCGAGTCGAGGAGGGTGACGGTCACGCTCACCGCCACGGCGGCGGCCGGTGTCGCCCAGCCGGGCACCTACACCGGTGAGCTGGCCGTCGCGACGGACACCCCGTACCCGGTGGCCCCGGTGGCGGTGGAGATGAACGTCTCGCCGCCGGCCGGCTGGGGCAAGATCCGGGGCACCGTCACGGGCACCACCTGCGGCGGGGTGACGGTCGGCATACCGGCGACGGTACGGGTGAACCTGATCTCGACGGGCACCGGCAGCACGCTGACCGCCGGCGCGGACGGCAGGTACGCCTGGTGGCTGCCGAAGGGCCGCTACGAGGTGATCGTCGCCAAGGACGGCTGGGTGCCGCAGGTGCAGCGCACCCGCGTCGAGGCGGGCATCGTCGGCACGCTCGACTTCGCGCTGGAGCCGGCATCGACCTGCACGAGGGCCACGGGCATCTGACGCGGCGACGGGGCGGGGGTGGCCACGCTCAGGCCACCTCCGCCCCGTCGACTGGCACGCCAACAGCGATGTGGAGACGGCCGTCGGGTTTTCGTACCGGCGGTCGTCTCGTGCCGCACCACGGCCGGAGACGGGCCGTGGCCCGCGCCCTCGGGTGAGGGGCGGGCCACGGGCCGATCAGGGGGTTATCAGGCGGCGACCGTGACGGCGACCTCGTTGATGCCCCGGGCGGCGGTCACGGCGGTGTCGCCGTTGCCGTGCCGGGACAGGGCCCGCAGGGTCCAGTTGCCCGGCGCGGCGAAGAACCGGAACTGACCGGCCGGCGAGGTGACCACCTCGGCGGTGAACTCACCGGTCGAGTCGAGCAGCCGGACGTACGCGCCCGGAACGGCCTCGCCCTCACCGGAGCGGACGACGCCGGTGATGACGGTCTCCTTCTCCAGGTCGAGGCTGGCGGGCAGCGGAGCGGCCTGGTCCGGAGCGGCGCAGCCGGCGGCAGTGGGTGCAGTCATGGCTCAGGCCTCCCCGGGCTCGTCGCCGAGCGCCACCGGCACGCCGACCAGCGAGCCGTACTCGGTCCAGGATCCGTCGTAGTTCTTCACGTTCCGGTGGCCGAGCAGTTCCTGGAGCACGAACCAGGTGTGCGAGGACCGCTCGCCGATCCGGCAGTACGCGATGGTCTCCTTGCCGTCGTCCAGGCCGGCGTCGGCGTAGATCCGGCGCAACTCGTCGTCGGACTTGAAGGTGCCGTCCTCGTTGGCCGCCTTCGACCACGGCACGCTGATCGCGGTCGGGATGTGCCCGGCCCGCTGCGCCTGCTCCTGCGGCAGGTGGGCGGGGGCGAGCAGCCGGCCCGCGAACTCGTCGGGCGAACGCACGTCGACCAGGTTCTTCGTGCCGATCGCGTCGACGACCTCGTCGCGGAAGGCGCGGATCGAGGTGTCGGGCTCCTGCGCGACGTACTGCGTCGCCGGGCGGGTCACCGCGTCCTTGACCAGCGGTCGGGCGTCCAGCTCCCACTTCTTGCGGCCACCGTCGAGGAGCCTGACGTCGCCGTGGCCGTAGAGCTTGAAGTACCAGTACGCGTAGGCGGCGAACCAGTTGTTGTTGCCGCCGTAGAGGACGACGACGTCGTCGTTGCCGATGCCCCGCTCGGACAGCAGCGCCTCGAACTGGCTCTTGTTGACGAAGTCCCGGCGGACCGGGTCCTGGAGGTCGGTCTTCCAGTCGAGCTTGATCGCACCGGCGATGTGGCCGGTGTCGTACGCCGAGGTGTCCTCGTCGACCTCGACGAAGACGACGCCCGGAGCGTCGAGGTTCTTCTCGGCCCATTCGGCCGAGACGAGTGCGGTGTCGCGACTCATCAGTTCACTCCCTGAGGATGGATGGTGAGCCAGCGCGCGGATATCGATGCACATAGGAGTCGCACCACGCGCGGGACCCTGAGCTGGAAACGGATCACGGGTACGTGCGACGGCGCCGCTG
Organism: Micromonospora nigra; assembly: GCF_900091585.1. Taxonomy (NCBI): domain Bacteria; kingdom Bacillati; phylum Actinomycetota; class Actinomycetes; order Micromonosporales; family Micromonosporaceae; genus Micromonospora; species Micromonospora nigra. The sequence goes on from NZ_FMHT01000003.1 coordinate 2,342,853, forward strand.
CCGGGCGTTCGCTGGGAGAGCACCGGGAATGGGTAGGACCCCGAGTGCCGGGTCGGCCGCTAGGCGACCGGAGACAGCCCCGCCGTCAGATGACGGGGCGACACAGGCAGGTGGCCACGCGGCACAGGTCGACCGCGCGCCGTTTGGTGAGGAGTATCCCCATGGGGACGGAGCCTACCAGCGATCCCGGACTGTGCCAGCGGGCCGACCAGCATCCGGGACGTGCCGACGGTCACCCGGCCGACCGAGGGCTGACCCGCCGGTCAGCCGGCGGAGTTGATCGGGACGTCGCGGGCGTTGGCGGTGACCTGCAGGCCCTCCGGCAACGGGCGCACCTCGCGGACGGTGAGTTCGAACGGCAGCTCGGGCAGGGGCACGTCGATCGAGATGCTCCGCGCGTAGTTGTTCAACAGGTTGCGGGCCAGCGGGACGTTCGGCAGCCCCTCGGCGCTCAGGTCGTTGAACTGCAACGACACCTGCCCCTGGTCGCTGACGTTGACGTCGGCGGTGCCGACCACGGTGAGTCGCTGACCGAGGATGTCCACCGGCGCGGTGACGGCGAGCCGGCCGTCGCGCTCGCCGAGGGTCAGCCCCTCCCGGTCGAGCAGCGCGGCGAGGCTGTCGTAGGTGACGGTGCCGGTGCCGGTGACCGTCTCCGCGACGATCTCGCCCTGCCCGGAGCGGATCACGTCCAGCGGGGCGCTCACGTCGCGGGCGTCCACGTCCAGCGTCGGCAGGGCCACCGCGTCGCCCTGCACCGAGCCGCGTACGTCGCGCAGGCCGATGGTGATGCGCTCGTACCGGCCGTCGAGCACCTGGGTGAGGAACGGGAAACCGCCGACCTCCACGTCGGGGCTCGACGCCTGGGCACCCTGGTTGGACACCTCCTGGCTGACCTGGTCGGCGATGGCCCGCTCGGCCACCCCGGCGGCCACCCGGTCGGCGACGGCCAGCAGCCCGACCAGCACCAGCAGCAGGACGACGAGGGTGATCAGCACTGTGCGCCCGCGCCGGGGCCGCCGCCCGTACGTCTGCTCCTGGCCCACGCCGTCTCCTCCTCGCCAGTGCCGGGGTGCCGCGCCGCGGCCCACCCGTCGTACCCGAACCGGTGGATTGTCAATCGCCGTCAGAGAACGAGCCTGCTCATCAGGTAGGCGGTCGGTGCGGCCAGCGCGACACCGGCGAGCGGACCCTGCATGTGCCGGACGACCCACATCGTCGGCGGCTCGCCGGCCATCAGCCGGCCGGCCTCCGCGTACCCCGCGGCGAGGTCGGCCAGGACGGCGGTGACCGCCGCGACCAGGCCGATCAGCGCGGCTCTGGTGGGGGTGAAGGGCAACACCAGGTAGCTGCCCAGGAGAGCGCTCACCAGGGTGCCGACCATCGCCCCGCCCACCACGCCGGAGGCACCGCGGGGCACCTGGGGGGCCAGGCGCGGCCAGGCGGCGAAGGCGTCCGTCACCCGGGCGACGGTCAGCGCGACCGTGGCGGCGGTGAAGCAGACGGTGATGGCCTGGGTGCCGGCCGGGTGCCGGACGAGCACGAGGAGCGAGGCGAGTGCCACCGCCCCGAGCACGATCCCGGCGGTGGTGCGTAGCGAGTCGGTGACCCTGGCGCGGTCGACCCTGCGGACGAGTTGCCCGAGCACCGCCACGGCCACCCCGCCCAGGGCGACCCAGGTCAGTGGGAACAGGCGGGCGGTGTCCGACTGGACGGCCAGCAGGTCGGCCCCGACGGCCGCCGCGACGGCGGCCACGACGACCACCAGCGTGGCGGGCGGCGCGGCGGCCACGACCCAGGCGGACACGTAGAGCACCTGCACGGCGAGCACCACCAGGGCGAAGGGCAGCCGGTGCCCCGGGCCGGCGGTCTGCGCCCCGACCACCAGGCCGAAGCCGAGGAGGGCGGCGAAGCCGCCGACGGCCAACGACAGGTCGCGGCGCACCTCGACCGGGGGTTCGGTCTCCTCTTCCGGGTCGGCGTCCACCCCGTCGTCGCCGCGCCGCGCCGCGCCGCCCCGGCGCAGCCGGCGGGGACCGCGGCGGCGGGACCCGTCCTCACCGACGGCCGGGCCGCCGCGTGGCGCGGCGTCGCCGGTCGGGGCGTCGTCGGCCCACGGGTCGCGGCCGGTCTCGGGCGAACTGGAGGGAAGCACCCACCGATCGTGCCAGACCGGCCGGCGGGTGCGGGCGCCACGGTTTCCGTGACGTTAAAACCTGAGCCGCGATAGGGGGTGAAAGGCGCAAACAGGAAATGTCGGCCAGGAGTCGGGCGGGCGATCGGTTACGCTCAGGCCGTTACCTGCCCGTCAGCGACGCCGGGACCACGCAAGTTTCCCAGCGCACGCCCCCGAGGAGTGCCGCTGGTCGCGTGCGGCCAGCGAGCCGCCGGGACGGAGGTGATCGTGGAGATCCTGCTGCTGGTGACCGCGCGCGCAGGTGAACCATCGGCGGTGCTGCCCGCCCTCGACCTGCTGCCGCACTCGGTCCGCACCGCGCCGCGCGACGTCCGCACCCTGGTCGCCGGGCCCAGCCCGGACGCGGTGCTCGTCGATGCCCGGTCCGAGCTCAGCGAGGCCCGCGCCACCTGCCGGATGCTGCACGCCACCGGCCTGGGGGTGCCGCTGGTGGCGGTGGTGACCGAGGCCGGGCTGATCGCACTGAACGCCGACTGGGGCGTCGACGACGTCATCCTCGCCTCCGCCGGCCCGGCCGAGGTCGAGGCCCGGCTGCGGCTCGCGGTCGGCCGGCTCAGCAACGCGACCTCCGGCGCGGGCGGCTCGATCCGGGCCGGCGAGCTGTCCATCGACCCCGACACCTACGCGGCGAAGCTCAAGGGTCGGCCACTCGACCTGACCTACAAGGAGTTCGAGCTGCTGAAGTTCCTCGCCCAGCACCCCGGCCGGGTGTTCACCCGCGACCAACTGCTGCGCGAGGTGTGGGGCTACGACTACTTCGGCGGCACCCGCACCGTGGACGTGCACGTGCGGCGGCTGCGGGCGAAGCTCGGCTCGGAGTACGAGTCGATGATCGGCACGGTGCGCCAGGTGGGCTACAAGTTCGTGGTGCCGCCGTCCCGCTCGCTGCCGGTCGAGGCGGAACACGCCCCGCTGCCCGTCTGACCACTCGGCTTCCCTCGATAATCTAATTTGCCCCTTTTGGCTGACTCGTCGGTTTTATCCTGACTGCCGAGTCCGTCAGAGGGAGGCACGTCGTGGTCACGGGGGCAACAGGTACGCGGGGACGGGACACGTGATGGCGGCCGGCGCCGCCAGGTCCCTGGGCATGATCGCGCTGACGGTGACCGCCCTGCTCGGGTCGGCGTACGCACTGGGGCGCACCCTCGTCCCCGACGCGCCGCCACAGGTCGTCGTCACCACCGCCACCAGCGCCGAGGACCCCCACCACGCCGACCAACCGCCCGCCACGAGCCGGGAACCGGCCGAACCGACGCCCGACCAGCGGCCCGGCGAACCCGACGGCACCGCCCAGCAGGACGGGCCGAGCACGCCCGACAACGCCGACGGGCCCGTCCCGGGCACCCGCACCACCACCGGGACGGGCCAGGTCGCGCTCACCTTCGACGACGGACCGCACCCGCAGTACACCCCGCAGGTCCTGGCCGCGCTGCGCGAACATCAGGTCACCGCGACGTTCTGTGTCGTGGGCCAGAACGCCGAGGCGTACCCCTGGTTGATCCAACAGATCGTGGCCGACGGGCACACCCTGTGCAACCACAGCTGGGACCACGACGTCGCCCTCGGCGCGCGCGCACCGGAACACATCCGCACCGACCTGCTGCGCACCAGCGCGGCCATCCGCGCCGCCGTCCCCGACGCGCCCATCTCCTGGTACCGCCAACCCGGTGGCGCCTGGACCTGGCCGGTGGTCTCCGTGGCCCGGGACCTGGGCATGACACCCCTGCACTGGAGCGTGGACACCTCGGACTGGCGGGCCCCGGGCGCGAGCCGGATCACCGCCGCCGTCGTCGACTGGGTGCAGCGCGGCTCGGTGGTGCTGCTGCACGACGCGGGCGGCGACCGGCAGGGCACCGTCGACGCGTTGTACCGCATCCTGCCCGACCTGACCAGCCGGTTCGACGTCGCCGCGCTGCCCACCGGGACGACCTGAGCCACACTGGACACGGCCACGGCACGGGTCAGTGGATACGGCCACGGCACGGGTCAGTGGATACGGCCACGGCACGGGTCAGTGGATACGGTGACGGCATGAGCAGCGCCGAACCGACCAGCGAACAGGTGACCCGGACCGACAGCCTCGATGCCCCGACCATCGCCGACGTGCTCGCGCTGGCCGCCGCAGCGGGCAACGCCGACGGGGCCGACCCGCTCGACGAGCACGTCCTGCTCCGGCTGCGCGACCCGCACGCCCCGGCCACGCACCTCACCTCCCGGTCGGCCGACGGCACCCTGACCGGGTACGCCCACCTGGACACCACCGATCCCGCCGGCACCGGCGTGGAGCTGGTCGTCCACCCCGCCTACCGGCGTCGGGGCACCGGCCGGGCGCTGGCCCGGGGCGTCCTGGCGACCGCCACCGGGCCGCTGCGGGCGTGGGCGCACGGCGACCACCCGTCCGCGGCCGCGCTCGCCGTCGACCTCGACTTCCGCCGCGCCCGGGTGCTCTGGCAGCTACGTCGCCCGCTCACCGCCCCGCTGCCCGGGCCGCGCCTGCCCGACGGGGTCACCCTGCGCGCCTTCCGCCCCGGCGCCGACGACGAGGCCTGGCTGGCGCTCAACGCGCTGGCATTCGCCGAACACCCCGAACAGGGCCGGTGGACGGCCGAGGACCTGCGGGTCCGGCAGTCCGAGCCGTGGTTCGACCCGGCCGGCTTCCTGCTCGCCGAGGAGTCGGCGACGGGCCGCCTGCTCGGCTTCCACTGGACGAAGGTGCACGAGCGCCCCGGGTCGGCGCGGATCGGCGAGGTGTACGTGCTCGGGGTGGACCCCTCGGCGCACGGCGGCGGTCTCGGCCGGGCTCTGACCACGGCTGGCCTGGCGTACCTGCGGGACCGGCGCGGGCTGGACCGGGTGATGCTCTACGTGGACGAGTCCAACACCGGCGCGGTGGCCCTCTACGAGCGGCTCGGCTTCGCCCGCTGGTCGGCGCACGTCAACTACCACCTGGGGTGACGCGGCGGCGACTCTCGCCCCCGGCGTCCCGTACCGCGGGTTCCCCGCGCGTTCCCGCCGTCAGCCCAGCAGGAACCGGGCCCCGCCGTCGGCGGACAGCTCCAGGCGGGGCTGGACGGGGCTGGCGGCGTCCCGGCCCGCTGCCGCGCGTACCACCTCGTCGAGCCCGCCGCAGGCCGCGACCTCGGCCAGGGTGACCAGGGTGGGCGGCAGCATGGTCAGCTCGCCGGCCGAGGCCCGGGCGTGCGCCTCGGCCGGGCGGATCCACAGCGTGTGGTCGGCCTCGCCGGAGACGTCGCGGGTCCGCTGCCCCTCCGGCAGCAGGGCCACGAAGAAGTACGTGTCGAAGCGGCGCGGCTCGAACTCCGGGGTAATCCAGCGGCTCCACGGAACCAGCAGGTCAGAGCGGAAGGTGAGCCCCCGCGCGGCGAGCAGGTCGGCGAAGCCGCTGTCGCGCCGTTCGAGGGCGACCCGGGCGGCCTCCCAGTCGTCGCCGCTGACGTCGCCCACCACGCAGCCCGCGTCCGGGCCGGCCAGCAGCACCCCGGCCTCCTCGAACACCTCCCGGGCAGCGGCGCAGACCACCGCCTGGGCGGCTGCCGGGTCGAGCCCCAACCGCCCGCCCCACTCCTGGGGACCGGGCCCCGCCCAGTCCAGGTGGGTGCGCGAGTCCGACCGGTCGACGCCACCACCGGGGAAGGCGTACATGCCACCGAAGGTCATGGCGGCGACCCGGCGGATCAGGTAGACCTCGAAATCGTCGCCGGCAGGGCGCAGCAGCAGCACGGTGGCGGCCACCCGGGGCACCGCCGGCACGCCACCGGACTCGGCGAACCTGCGGGCGTGCTCCACCAGCGCGGGCGGCGCGGCGAAGCCGTGGCGGTCGGTCGTCATGGTGGGAGCCTAGTTTCCCGGCCCGTGGATCCCCTGACCGGCCACCTGGCGATCTTCGCTAGCGTGGCCGGCATGACTCGATGGGGCATCCTGGCCACCGGCAACATCGCCGCGCAGTTCGCCGAGGACCTCCGGCTGGTGCCGGGGGCCGAACTGGTCGCGGTGGGCTCACGCACCGCCGAGAGCGCGGAGCGTTTCGCCCGCCGGCACGGCGCGGCGCGGGCGTACGGCACCTGGGCGGAACTGGCCGCCGACCCCGAGGTGGAAGTGGTGTACGTGGCCACCCCGCACGCCGCGCACCACGAGGCGGCCCTGACCTGTCTGCGGGCGGGGCGGGCGGTGCTGGTGGAGAAGCCGTTCACCCTCGACCTGCCGACCAGCGTCGAACTGGTCGACACCGCCCGCGCGGCCGGGGTGTTCCTGATGGAGGCCATGTGGATGCGGACGAACCCGCTGATCCGCCGGGTCTGCGCGCTGCTCGCCGACGGGGCGATCGGCCGGGTGACGGGTGTCCAGGCGGACTTCGGGGTGGGCGGCCCGTTCCCGCCGGAGCACCGGATGCGGGCCCGTGCGCTGGGCGGCGGGGCGCTGCTGGACCTGGGCGTCTACCCGGTGAGCTTCGCCCACCTGATGCTCGGGGTGCCGGAGCACGTCCGCTCCTGGGCGAAGCTGACCCCGGAGGGTGTGGACGAGAACACCGGCATCGTGTTCGGGTACGAATCGGGCGCCGTGGCCACGCTGAGCTGCGGGATGGTCGGGGTGACCCCGGTCGTCGCCTCGGTCGTCGGGGAGGCGGGCCGGGTCGACCTGCCGTCGCCGTTCTTCCGGCCGGGCTCGGCCGTCCTGCAGCGTACGGGCGCGGAACCGGAGACGATCTCCGCGGAGCTGGTCGGCAACGGCTACCAGGACGAGGCGGCCGAGGTGCAGCGGTGCCTGGCGGAGGGGCTGACGGAGAGCCCGCTCGTGCCGCACTCGGCCACCCTGGAGGTCATGACCCTGCTCGACGGTATCCGCGCCCAGATCGGCGTCTCCTACACCTGACGGTGGTCGGCGCCGGTGGTCCCGGACGGCACCGGCCCCCGCCGCGGGTGACGCGACGGGGGCCGGTGGACGGGCCGGTCAGCTGAACAGCGGGCGGGCCAGGAAGTACATCAGGGCGCCAATGGAGCCGGCTGCGGGGAAGGTCAGGATCCAGGCTCCGATGATGTTGCCGGCCACCCCCCACCGCACGGCGGACAGCCGCTTGGTGGCGCCGACCCCCATGATCGCCGAGGTGATCGTGTGGGTGGTCGAGATCGGGGCACCGAGCACCAGCGCGTTGAAGTAGAGCACCGAGCTGGCCACGGTTTCGGCCGCGAAGCCCTCCGGCGGGCGCAGGTCGATGATCTTCCGACCGAGGGTCCGGATGATCCGCCAGCCCCCGGCGTAGGTGCCGGCGGCCAGGACGGCCGCCGAGGTCCAGAACGCCCACTCCGGGATGGACTCCGGGTTGTCCTGGTAGCCGCCCACGTAGAGGGCGAGCACCACGATGCCGATGGTCTTGGCGGCGTCCTGCATGCCGTGGCCGACCGACATGGCCGCCGCCGAGGCGGTCTGGGCCCAGCGGAAGCCCCGGTTGAGCTTGCCCGGGTGCCCCTTCCGGAAGATCCACTGCACGGCGATCATGACGATGTAACCGAGCAGGAAGCCGACCATCGGCGACAGGACCATCGGGATGACGACGTTCTCGCCGAGACCGTCCCACAGCACCGTGCCGGAGGCCGCGACGGTCGAGCCGACCAGGCCGCCGATCAGCGCGTGCGACGAGGACGAGGGCAGACCGAAGTACCAGGTGATGATGTTCCAGGTGATCGCACCGATGACACCGGCGAAGACGATCGCCAGGCTGGCCCGGCCGGTGGGCAGACTCACCAGGCCGCTGCCGACGGTCTTGGCCACCTCGGCACCGAAGTGGGCGCCGATGAAGTTGCCGACCGCCGCCATGGCCAGGGCCACCCTGGGGGTCAGGGCGCGGGTGGAGATGCTGGTGGCGATCGCGTTGGCGGCGTCGTGGAAGCCGTTGGTGTAGTCGAACACCAGGGCCACCCCGATCACCGCCAGCACGGCGATGAGTTCGGGACTCACGGCTTCAGGACTCCTTGACCGCGATGGTCTCGACGGTGTTCGCCACGTGCTCGAAGGCGTCGCAGGCGGCTTCCAGCTCGTCGGCGACCTCCTTCATCTTCAGCACGGTCAGGGCGTCGTACTCGCCGGAGAAGAGGCGGACCAGCAGCATCCGGTACGCCTGGTCGCCGTCGTTCTCCAGGCGGTTGCACTCGATCCAGTAGTCCTCAAGATCCTTCATCGACCTCAGCCGCGGCATCGCCTCGGCGGTCAGCTTCGCCTGCAGGTCGAGGACGTGCACCAGCTCGTGCATCTCGCGGGGCAGCGAGGGGAGCTGGGTCAGGCCGTAGAGGTAGAGCAGGTTGCCGACCGCCTCGAGGTGGTCCATCACGTCGTCGAGCAGCGAGCCGAGCCGGTAGATGTCCTCCCGGTCGAACGGCGTGATGAAGGTGGAGTTGATCTTCTTGAACAGCTCGTGGGTGATCTGGTCGCTGTCGTGCTCGACCTCGGTGAGCCGCTCGCTGACCGACTGCACCTCGACGTCCGGCAGCGCCAGCTCGTTCAACAGCGCCGTGCCCTTCACCAGATTCTGCGCGGCCCTGGTGAACAGCTCGTAGAAGGCACCCTCGTTCGGGCGGAAGGAAAACTTCACAGCGCGGACCTCGTCGTGTCGGTGGAAGGGGTGGCGACCGCCCCGAACGGCGGCTGCCCTGGGAATGCTAGGTGCCGGGTGAACCGGGGCTTCGGCGGCCCACCCCCGGCCAACCCGCATTCACCGCCCGTTCAACTTCTGTTCACCTTGACCGTTCCTCCGTCCCCAGCAGCCGCTCCCGTTCCCGCCGGACGTCGAACCCGGCCGGCGGATACCCGAGATCGAGAGCGTCGAACGTCTCGCGGAGCAGGTGCGCCACCGCCCAGTCCCGGTACCACTTGCGGTCCGCCGGCACCACGAACCAGGGCGCCTCGTCCGTGCCGCACCGGCCCAGTGCCTCGGCGTACGCGGCCTGGTAGTCGGCCCAGCGGGCCCGCGCGTCGACGTCCGACGGGTCGTACTTCCAGTGCTTGCCCGGGTCGGTCAGCCGCTCCAGCAGCCGCTCGGCCTGCTCACCGTAGGAGATGTGCAGGAACACCTTGACCAGGGTCACCCCGTCGTCGGTCAGCTCACGCTCGAAGTCGCCGATTTCCGCGTAGCGGGCCCGCCAGACCTCCTCCGGCACCAGCGACTCGACCCGCGGCACCAGCACGTCCTCGTAGTGCGACCGGTTGAAGATGCCGACGTGGCCGGGCTGCGGCAACTCCCGGCGGATCCGCCACAGGAAGTGCTGCCGCGCCTCCTCGGCCGTGGGTGGCCCGAACGAACGGATGTGCAGGCCGAGCGGGTTCATCGCACCGGCCACCCGCTTGATCGTGCCGTCCTTGCCCCCGCAGTCCATCGCCTGGAGCACCAGCAGCACCCGCCGGTCGGAGCCACCGGCCCGCGCACTCGCGAACAGCATCTCCTGCTGCCGCGCCAGCCCCGCACCGACCAGCCGCACCTGGTCCCGCGCCCAGGCCTTGGCGTCCACGCCCGTCACCTCCGGCCCCGGCAGGCCCGGCGTGGACCGGGGCTCCACCGCCGCCAGGTCGACCGGCCCACCGACCGGCAGCCGCAGCAGCCCACGCACCGTCCCGCCGACCGGCGTCACCACACCCGCACCACCCGATGAGTCCATCTCCGGATCATCACCCACCCCGGCGGCACCCGCATCCCGCCGGCCCCACGGCGGCTGTCACGTTCCGCACCCCTCACCCGTCAGCGGAGCACGGCAAAATCTGTCCACGACAGCGGGAGGAGTCGGACATGAGCGACGCGGAGGCGGACCGGGACCCGGCGGCGGAGTTCGAGGCCGAACGGGGGCGGCTCACCGCCGTGGCGTACCGGATGCTCGGCAGCCGCAGCGAGGCCGAGGACGCCGTCCAGGAGACCTGGTTGCGGTACGCGGGCGCGCTCGGTGACCCGGCGGCCCGCGCCGAGGTACGCCAGCTCGGCGCCTGGCTCACCACCACCTGCGCGCGGGTCTGCCTCGACGTGCTCCGCTCGGCGCGGGTGCGCCGCGAGGCGTACCCCGGGCAGTGGCTGCCCGAGCCGGAGGTCGCGCCCCTGGACGAGGGCCCCCGCGCCGACGGGTTCGCCCCCGACCCGCAGGAGCGGGCCGTCCGCGCCGACCAGGTCGACACCGCCCTGCGGGTGGTGCTGGACCGGCTCGGGCCGGAACAACGGGTCGCCTTCGTGCTGCACGACGTGTTCGGCGTGCCGTTCGGCCGCATCGCGGAGGCGCTCGGCACCACCGAGGCCGCCGCCCGCCAGCTGGCCTCCCGGGCCCGCCGGGCCGTGCACGCTCCCGACCGGCCCCGGCACACCGCCGACCCGGCCGAACAGCGCCGGGTCGTCGCCGCCTTCGCCGCCGCCGCCCACTCCGGGCGGCTGGACGAGCTGGTGAAGGTGCTCGCCCCGGAGGTGGTGCTGATCGGCGACGGTGGCCGGCACTTCCGGGCCGGTCCGCGCCCGATCCTCGGCGCGGCCAAGGTGGGTCGCTTCGTGCTCGCCCTGTTCAGCGCGACCGGGCACCACGCCGCCCACCTGCGGGCCCGCCCGGTGCTGGTGGACGGGGCCGTCGGGCTCCTGCTGGAGACCGTCTACGCCGACGGCCGGCCGGTGCGGCTGGTCAGCGCCTTCGCCGTGGCCGACGGTCGGATCACGGGCATCTTCAACCAGCTCAACCCGGAGAAGGTGGCCGGCGTGCCGGAGCTGGGCGCCGACGACCGCTGGCCGCTGCGCTGGTGACCGCGCGAGCCCGGCGCGGTCAGACCACCAGGGCGAGCCACTTGCGGTACGAGCTGGCGAACGGCTCCGTGCCGTCGCCGAGCGCCCCGAGCAGCCAGCGGGCCGCCGTCTCGGCCTCGACCACCAGGTCGTCCGGATAGCCGAACCGGGCCCGGTGCTCGGCGAACTCGTCCTCGTCGCGCAGCTCGACCAGGCCGGTGCCGCGCCGGCGCACCACGTCCAGGTCGAGGTCGACCAGGTGGACGACGTCGTCGCTCTCCCAGCGCGCCGGGCTGGCGATGTCGCAGTAGACCTCGCTGGTTCGCGGGGGCGGGTTGAACATGCCCGTCCACCAGGCCCGGTGGGGCACCAGGAGCACGAACGGGATCTGCTCGACCGACGGCCGGCCGTGGTAGACGGAGCTGGTGCCGGCGGTGACCCCGAGCCACACGCCGAGATCGTCCTCGGCCAGGCGGCGGGCCGGGTAGTCGCGGTGGGCGCTGCCGTCGTACTTGCGGTAGATCACGCGGACCACGTCGCTCGGCATGATTCGCACCCTAGCCGATTCGGCGCAGCCGTCGCCGTCGGGAAGTTACCGGACTCCGGGGTCACGATGACCGATCGGGGACGTCGCCACGCGGTGGCGCGGCGGGGGCGGTGTCGGGGCCGGCGGGTACCGTCGCACGGTGACTCCGCTGCGCACCGCCACCGGCTCCGCCTCCCCGTCGAGCCGGCCCCGGGGCCGGCGTCGGGGTGACCGGCCGAGCGGGGCCGAGCTGCTCGCCGCCGCGGTCGGCGCGGTGCCCGGCGGCGCGGCGCGGCCCGGCCAGCAGCAGATGGCGGAGGCCATCGAGGAGTGCGTCCGGGACCGGGAACACCTGCTGGTGCAGGCCGGCACCGGCACCGGCAAGTCGCTGGCCTACCTCGCCCCCGCCCTGACCGTCGACGGGCCGGTGGTGGTCTCCACCGCCACCCTGGCACTACAGTCCCAGCTCGTCGAGCACGACCTGCCCCGGCTGGCCGACGCCGTCGAGCCGCTGCTCGGGCGACGACCCACCTTCGCGGTGCTCAAGGGCCGGCACCACTACCTGTGCCTGGCCCGCCTCGACGGCTCCACCGAGGCGGAACCGGAGGACACCCTCTTCGACGCCCCGGCACCCAGGGCGGGCGGCGGCACGAAGTGGCTCGGCGAGGCCGGCCGGCTCGGCAGGCAGGTGCAACGGCTGCGCGACTGGGCGATGGAGACCGACACCGGCGACCGTGACGAACTCGACCCGGGTGTCGACGAGCAGGCCTGGCGGCTGGTCTCCATGCCGGCCCGCGAGTGCGTCGGTGCCGCCCGCTGCGCGTTCGGCGCGGAGTGCTTCGCCGAGGCGTCCCGGGCCCGCGCGCGTGAGGCCGACATCGTGGTCACCAACCACAGCCTGCTCGCGGTCGACATGCTCGCCGGCCGGCACATCGTCCCCCCGCACAGGCTGCTGGTCGTGGACGAGGCCCACGAGCTGGCCGACCGGGTCTCGTCGGCCGCCCAGGCCGAGCTGGTGCCCGAACTGATCGACCGGTCCGCCCGGCGGGCCCGCCCGTTGCTGCGACCGGAGACCGCCGACGCGCTCACCGCGGCCGGCGACGCGCTGGCGGTGGGGCTGGCCGAAGCGCCCGTCGGACGGCTCACCGGCGAGCTGCCGGGGCCGTTGCGCGAGGCGTGCACCCTGCTGGACGCGGCCACCCGCGCCGCGCTCGACGCTGTCGGCGACGTGAAGGCCGACGACCCGGATCCGGTGCGTAAGCAGCAGGCCAAGGCCGTCCTCGACGAGTTGTCCACGACCGCCCAGCGGCTGCTGGAGGAGGCCGACCACGACGTGGCCTGGGTGGAACGCAACGACACCACGGGTCGCCGTGCGCTGGTCGTGGCCCCCCTGTCGGTGGCCGGCACCCTCGCCACCCACCTGTACGAGGACCGCACGGTCGTCGCCACCTCCGCGACGCTGACGCTGGGCGGCCGGTTCGACACGGTGGCCCGCGCGCTGGGCCTGGAGGCACCCGCCGCCGCCCCGCCGTCACCGGCCGCCGCCGCCCTGGCGGCCTCGACCGCCCGGCCGGACCCCGGCGGGGGTCACCTGCCGGCCGCCGGCGGGGCGGCGGGTCCGGGGCCGGCGACCTCGGGACCGGGCTGGCGGTCGCTGGACGTGGGCTCGCCGTTCGACTACGCGCGGCAGGGCATCCTGTACGTCGCCGCCCACCTGCCCCGGCCCAGTGTCTCCGGTCTGCCGGACGCGGCCGGGGAGGAACTGCTCGCGCTGGTCACCGCGCTCGGCGGGCGTACCCTCGGGCTCTTCTCCTCACGGCGGGCCGCCCAGCAGGCGGCGGAGCTGCTGCGCGCGCGGACCGACCTGCCGGTGCTGTTGCAGGGCGAGGAGGCGCTGCCGCTGCTGGTCCGCCGGTTCCGGGAGGAGCGGTCGAGCTGCCTGTTCGGCGTCATGTCCCTGTGGCAGGGGGTGGACGTGCCGGGCGACTCCTGCCAGCTCGTGGTCATCGACCGGCTGCCGTTCCCCCGGCCCGACGAACCGCTGGCCGCTGCCCGCGCCGCCGCCGTCGACGCCAACGGCGGGTCGGGTTTCGCGGCGGTCAGCGTGCCGATCGCCGCAGTCCGGCTCGCGCAGGGTGTGGGCCGGCTGATCCGGGCCACCGGCGACCGGGGGGTGGTGGCGGTGCTCGACTCCCGGCTGGAGACCGCTCGGGGGTACGGGCCCTTCCTGCGCCGCTCCCTGCCGCCGTTCTGGTACACGACCCGCCCCGAGGTGGCGCGCGGCGCGCTGACCCGCCTCGCCGCTTCCTGACCGGCCCGTCGGCCCGCACGGCCCGGGGCACCGGGTCGCGCGGGCCGGGGCGTCAGGGAGACTGCGCGGCGACGACCACGGCGTCGGGTGGGGTGTCGGGGACGCTCCGGGCGGAGAGGCGGCGGATCGCCGTGTTGAGGACCGCGATCAGCGGCACCGCGACGAGCGCCCCGGTGATCCCGGCGAGCACCACCCCGGCGGTCAGACCGATGATCACCGCGAGGGGGTGGATGGCGACCGCGCGGCCCATGATCAGTGGCTGGAGGACGTTTCCCTCCAACTGCTGCACGCCGATCACCGCGCCGAGGATGATCAGTGCGGTCACCGCCCCGCTGTCGACCAACGCGACCAGCACCGCCACGCCGCCCGACAGGGTCGCGCCGACGATCGGGATGAACGCGCCGAGGAAGACCAGCGCGGCCAGCGGGAAGGCGAACGGAACGTCGAAGATGACCAGGAAGATGCCGATGCCGACCGCGTCGATGAAGGCCACCAGCACGGTCGCCCGTACGTAGGCGACCAGGGTGGACCACGCTGCTCGGCCGGCGTCGTCGACCTTCCAGCGCGCGGCGACCGGCAGCAGCCGGACCAGGAAGCGCCAGATCATGGAGCCGTCGCGAAGGAAGAAGAAGGTCGCGAAGAGCACCAGCAGTGCGCCGGTCAGCACCTCGGCCAGGGTCGTCGCCGTGGAGAGCGCTCCGCTGGTGAACCGTTCGGTGTTGTTGTTGACCCACTGCTGGGCCTCGTCGAGATAGCGGTCGAGCTGGTTGTCGGACAGGTGCAGCGGCCCGGTCCTGAGCCAGTCCTGGATCTGCCGCAGGCCCTGCGAGGACTTCTCGCTCAGCTCCGGCACGCCCTGGATGAACTCGTTGACCACCAGGGTCAGCGTGCCGACCACCCCGGCCAGGCCGCCGACCAGCACCACGGCCGTCGCCAGGGACCGGGGCAGCCGGGCCCGCAGCAACCAGCCCACCGCCGGCGCGAGCAACGCCGACAACAGCATCGCGACCGCCAACGGGATGATCACGATGCTGATGGTGCTGACCACCTCCATCAGCGCCCAGAAGACGACGCCGATGACGATCAGCCGCCACGACCAGGCGGCGGCGATCCGCAGGGCGTGCGGCACGTCCGCGTCGTCCCGGCTGGCGGTCGAGTGGTGCGCCGATTCCTGGGGCTCGCCTTCCACCACGGTCGCCGTGGGCGGCGCGGTCGGCCCCGGCGAGCTGGGCGACGCCGTCCTGGCCGGCTCCGGCACGTCCGGCGGTCGCGCCCGCCCGGCACGTACCGCCTCCCGTCCCGACTCGTAGGCGCGGCGCAGCCGCCCACGCATCCGCTCGAAGCGGTTCAAGCGCACCTCCCGGCAAGAGACTCGGCCCGCCCACGATGTCGGGCGCACAGGATACGCCCGCACGCGCCACGCTAGGGCAGTTGCGCCACACAGTGCCCGACCGGACCCCGCGGTAACCACCGGCGGCGCACCGACCCGGACACGGTAGCGTCTGCGGCGTGACCGCCGACCCGAATCTCGACACCGGCCTGCCGATCCGCCTGCTGCACGACCGCGTGCTGGTGCGGACGGAGGGCGGCGAGGGTGAGCGCCGTTCCACCGCCGGCATCGTCATCCCGGCCACCGCCGCCGTGGGCAGACGTCTGGCCTGGGCCACCGCCGTGGGCGTCGGACCGAACGTGCGGTCCATCGTCTCCGGCGACCGGGTGCTCTTCGACCCCGACGACCGCTCCGAGGTCGAGTTGCACGGCCAGGGGTACGTCCTGCTGCGCGAACGCGACGTGCACGCCGTGGCCGCCGAGCGCGTCGACAACGACGCCACCGGCCTCTATCTCTGACCGGGCACGACGCCACCGGCCGCCACCGTTGAGCCCGGTTGGCGGCCTTCACCCGGTCCGGCGTCGTTTGCCGCGCCTCCCGTCGGGAAGCCAGCCGCACCAGCCGGCCCTGGGGAGGGATCATGCCGGTATTCGTGAAGAAGGTGTTGACCTGGGGAAGCGTCGCGTTCCTGATCTACTTCATGGCCTTTCGGCCGGACGGCGCGGCGCAGATGTTCAAGGCCATCGGTGGCGCGCTGATGATGATGGCGCAGGGCCTCGGTGACTTTCTCACCAGCCTGATGAGTTGACCGGGCGTCGACCGGCCGGAGACGAAGCGGTCCCGGCCGGCCGGCGCGGCCGGCACGGGCGAACGGGCCGGCACGGGCGAACGGGCCGGCACGGGCGAAGCCGGCCGTCAGGGCTGGCCGGGCCGCCACGGGGCGGCCGGCGGCGGGCCGTACCAGCCGGGCGGACCGTACCCGGCCGGATACGCCGGCGGTGGCGGGGGCAGCACCACCGGGATCGGCACCACCGGCTCGTCGGGGGCCTCCACCGCCCGCTGCGAGCCGTCGGGAAAGCGCAGGTGGTAGCGCCGGCCGTCCCAGATCCCGACCGGTGCCTGCGGGTCCCGGCCGACGAAGAACGTCCGGTACGCGCTGATCGCCTCCAGCAGCTCCCGTTCCTCCCGCGCCGTCCGTTCCCGGTCGACGGGTCGACGGTCCAGCCCCCGGTGCACGCCGTCCCGCAGCAGGGCCAGCCGGGTCGCGGCGAACTGGTAACCGCGCATCGCCCGTACCCCCGGGTCGCCGGCCACCCGCCGCGCCCAGGTCCGGGCAGCGTGCCGGCGGCCGAGGCTGCTCAGCGCCGCCACCTCCGGCGGGGTGAGCCAGCCGGCGCGCACGTAGTCGGGCAGGATCCGCTCGGTGAGCCGGCCCTCCCAGGCGCGCAACCAGACCGCCAGCCCCACCATGCCGAAGAAGATCGGCGCCATCACGCCGACGAACCCGACCACCGAGATCAACGCCTCGCCGGTGGCCTGGGTGAGCGTCGGCAGCAGGTTCCACGTGCCGTGCAGCATCATCGCCAGCAGCAGACCGGCGACCGGGGCGAGCACCCGGACCCGGCGGTCCGCCGTCCGCGCCGCGATGCCCAGTCCCACCGCCGTCATCGAGGTGAACAACGGGTGGGCGAAGCCGAACAGCAGGATCCGGACGATGAAGATCGCGATGACCTGCTGGGCGCCGGTGGCGGGGCCGTACTGCTCCGCACCGGAGGCGTAGCCGTAGCCGCCGAGGTAGAGGATGTTCTCCACCATCGCGAAGCCGACCGCCGAGAGCCCGCAGTAGACGAGCGCGTCGGTGATGCCCGAGAACTCCCGGCGGCGGAACACCAGCAGCAGGATCGGCCCGAGCGCCTTGGTCAACTCCTCGATGAACGGGGCGACCAGCACGGCGGTGAGCGCGACGGGCAGCCCCTGGTCCTCGAAGAACCCGGCCGCCGTCTCGTTGACGGTCAGCGAGGCGGCCGTGGAGACGAACGCGCCCCAGGCGAAGCAGAAGACCAGATACTTCAGTGGTTCCGGTTCGTAGCGGTCGAGCCAGAGGAAACAGGCGACCAGCACCGGAACCGGCAGCATCGCGGCGATCAGGCCGATCACCAGCGCCTCCGCGCCGAGGCTCGCGCCGAGGGTGAAGACCATGAACAACGCACAGGCGGCGATCAGGAGCACCACCCCCGTCAGCACCAGGGCACGCCGCCAGCCGAGCCGCCGCAGCGGCATCCGGGGGGCGGGGCCACCCGGCTGCGGGACGGCGGGAACGCTGGGCGACGGCGGCAGGGGTGCGCCGGTCGGGGTGTCGGCCATGGCGTCAGCGTAGCCATCCCCGGCCGCCGCGACCGGCCGCACGCGCCACCGGCACCCGACGCGGCGGCCGTGCTCAGCCGAGCGGTGGTGGGGCGGGCCGGTTCGCCCCGGTGGTCCGCTCGACGGAACCGTCCGGCCGGTCCAGGTCGCCGAAGGACTGCCGGACGAGCCGGTTGGCCTCCTCCTGGCTGAGTCCGGAGGCCACCATCAGGTCACTGGCGGTGGTCCGCACCTGCGCGATCACCACACTGCCGGAGAAACCGACTCCCTCCGCGTACGCCCGACCGGCCTCGCTGACCGCGCGCAGCAACCGTTCGCGGGTCTGCTCCGGCTCCTCACCGACGGCGAACTCGTGCTTGAGCAGGCGCACCGACTCGGCGAGGTGGGCGACGGCGTCCGGCATCGCCGCCGGGACCTGCTCCTCGTCCTCGATCAGGGTGACCGCACGCCGGATCAGCGTGCCGCTGTTGCGCATGGCCCGGTCGACCGGGTCGGCCGCCTCGGCGTAGTGGGTCAGTTCGCTGCGCCGGTGCCAGCGCGCCGGGGACAGCAGCGCCGTCTCCTTCGCGCCCTCGATCGCCTCGCTGAAGGCGGTCAGTTCCTCCTTGTTGTCGCGGAGCCGCTCCAACGCCTCCTGCACCTTGTCGCGGTCCCGCTCCCGCAGCCCCTCGGCGGTGATGTCGAGCTGTGCGGAGAGCAGGTCCAGTGCGGGCCGCGCGGCCCGGTTGAGCACCCGCAGCGGATTCAGCGGCAGCAGGATCGCGGTGACCAGCAGGGCGATGCCGCCGCCGACGATCGCGTCGACGAACCGGGGGATCTCCAGGTCCGCCACCGAAGGGCTGAGGGTGACGATCAGCACGCCGGTCGCCGCGGCCTGGATGACGATGGCAACACTGCCTCCGGCGAACACGGTGACCAGGATCGCGGAGGTGACCACCAGGCCGAGCTGCCACGGCCCCGTGCCGAGCAGGTAGATCAGAAGGTCGCCGAGCGCGACGCCCACCCCCACCCCGATGATCAGCTCGACGGTGCGTCGGAACCGTTGCCCCACCGACACGGCCAGCGTGCCCACCGCCGAGATCGGCGCGAACACCGGTTGCGGGTTGCCCAGCAGCTCGTGAGCGGCCAGCCAGGCCAGCCCGGCGGCGAGGCCCGCCTGCACCGCCAGGCCCAACGCCATGCGCACCCGGTGCAGCCGGTCGTGCAGGGTGGCCTTACCACGGTGGCGGAGCTGGTGCACGGCCTCCGCGATCCGCACGCTGTCGACGTCGACGGCTCCCTCGCGCCGCAGGGCACGCCGCATCGGCGAGGATCGGCGGTCCCGGGCCACGGCCATGGCGGGGACTACCCGCGCCGGCGCGGGTGAATCCTGGCCGGTTGGTGATCGCCGGGATCGGGTCGTAGCCTCTGCGACATGGCCGGTACCCCCCTGCTGAACGAGCTGCGCGCCGCCCTGGGGCCGGACGCGGTGCTCACCGACCCCGACCTGCTCCGGATGCACGAACGCGACGAGGCCGACCTCTGCGCCGCCGGCACGCCGCTGGTGGTGGTGCGCCCCCGCAGCACCGAAGAGGTGGTCGCCGTGGTCCGGGCGGCCGGGCGGCACGGCGTACCCGTGGTGCCGCAGGGGGCGCGGACCGGGCTGGCCGGCGCGGCGAACGCGGTCGACGGCGCGGTGGTGCTCAGCACCGTGGCGATGGACGCCGTCGTGGAGATCGACCCGGTGAGCCGCATCGCCGTCGTGCAGCCGGGAGTGGTCAACGCGACCCTCGCGGCGGCCGTCGCGAAGCGGGGCCTGTGGTATCCGCCCGACCCCGGTTCCTGGGAGTCGTCCACCATCGGCGGCAACGTCGCCACCAACGCCGGCGGCATGTGCTGCGTCAAGTACGGCGTGACCACCGGGTACGTGCTCGGGTTGGAGGTGGTGCTCGCCTCCGGCGAGGTGCTGCGCACCGGCCGGCGCACCGCCAAGGGGGTGGCCGGATACGACCTGACCAGCCTGTTCGTCGGCTCCGAGGGCACCCTCGGCGTGATCACCGAGGTGACCGTGGCGCTGCGGCCCGCCCCGGCGGAGTCGTTGACCATGGTGGCGGTGTTCCCGTCCACCGCCACGGCGGGCGAGGCGGTCGCCCAGATCGCCGCCCGAGGGCTGTCCCCCAGCCTGTTGGAACTGCTTGACCGCACCCACCTGCGGGCCATCGAGGCCTACCGGCCGATGGGTCTGCGCACCGACGCCGAGGCGCTGCTGCTGGCCGCCGCCGACACCGGCAGCCGGGCCGCCGAGGACCTGGCCGAACTGGCCGGCGTCTGCGAGGCGGCCGGCGCCGACGAGGTGTACGCGGCCACCGACGCGGTCGAGGCGGCGGCACTGTTGCAGGCCCGCCGGCTGGCGCACCCGGCGATGGAGAGGTTCGCGGCCGACGCGTACCCGGACGGCAACGGCGGCCTGGTCATCGACGACGTGGCGGTGCCCCGGGCGGCGCTGGCCGCCCTGCTCGACGGGGTGGCCCGGATCGCCGCCGAGTGCGCGGTGCCGATCGGGGTGGTGGGGCACGCCGGGGACGGCAACATGCACCCGAACATCGTGGTCGACCGCGCCGACCCGGCCAGCCTGGAGCGGGGGCGGCGGGCGTTCGACGAGATCATGCGGCTCGGTCTCGACCTGGGCGGCACCTGCACCGGCGAACACGGCGTGGGCCTGCTCAAGCGGGACTGGCTGGCCCGGGAGGTCGGCCCGGTGGGGATGCGCGTGCACCGGGCGGTCAAGGCCGCCCTCGACCCGACGGGCCTGCTCAATCCCGGCAAGGTGCTCTGACCGGCGACCACGACGGGCCTGCCCACCGGTGGTGCCGCCGACGCGGTGTGCGGCGTGGGCTCAGGAGGTGGGCACGGCCGGGGTGGCCTGGGTGAGCAGCAGCAGGATCTCGTACGCCACCGGGGGCCGGATCTCACCCGGGCAGTCCTGGGAGGTGATCAGGCCGGCCGAGGTGAGCAGGCTGGAGGTGAGGGCGCCCACGCAGGCCACCCGGTAGCCGCGCGCCTCGTCGGTCTCCCCGGTCAGTGCCGGGTCGGCGAGCAACCGCTGGAGCCGCTGCACCTGCTCACCGTCGAGCCGCCCGGTGGAGGTCACCCCGTCGCCCGCACAGTCGATGCACTCCCAGCGGCCGTCGGGTTCCACGTTCAGCGTTCGCAGCGGCCCCTCGGTGCCCTCCTTCTGGAGCAGACTGACCCGACCCTTGCCGGTGGTCGCCGCCTGCGGGGGGCCGGGCAGTTCCGCGCCGGAGTCGCCGGCCGCCGGGGCGGCCACCGGATCGTCCGCACCGGACGGGGCGCATCCGGTCAGGAAGACGACCAGCAGCGCGGTGACGGACAGTGGGGCGATTCGTGACCATGGGGCGGCAACCACGCGCGGAACTTTACCCACCGTAGGTTACCGTCGGAACCACCGACCGGACGGGCATCGATGGCGGACGTTCACCACCGGGCAGGTCAGCGGGACGAGGGAAGTTCGGCGTCGTCGGTTCCCCGGTCGGCGGCGAAACCCCGCACGTCGGGCGCGCCGAGCCGGGCCGCGTCGGCGGTGGCGTCGTCCGGCATGAGCTGCGACTGCCGCTCGGCCTCCACCCGCGCCCGGTAGTGCTCGACCTCCCGCGCCCGTGTCGCGGCGTCCCAGCCGAGCACCGCGCCCATCAGCTCGGCCGTGTGCTCGGCCGACTCCAGGCCCCGGTGGGTCGTCTCGAAGGAGATCCGGGTGCGGCGGGTCAGCACGTCCTCCAGGTGCAGCGCACCCTCGGCCTGTGTCGCGTACGTCACCTCGGCGGCCAGGTACTCCGGGGCACCCGCCAGGGGCGAGGCGAGCAGCGGATCGGCGTCAACCAGCGCCAGCAGGTCCCGGGTGAGGGTGCCGTACCGCTCCAGCAGGTGTTCGACCACACCGACCGGCAGACCGTGGCGGCGGGCCAGGTCCGCGCGATCCCGCCACATGGCCGGGTAGCCGTCCGCGCCGAGCAACGGCAGGTCGGCGGTACGCGACGGCGGGCCGCCGCCGAGCCGACGGACGGCCCGGTCGACCACGTCGGAGGCCATCACCCGGTACGTCGTGTACTTGCCGCCCGCCACCAGCAGCAGGCCGAGCATCGGCTCGAAGACGGCGTGCTCACGGGACAGCTTGGAGGTGGAGTCCGCCTCGCCGGCCAGCAGCGGGCGCAGCCCGGCGTACACGCCTTCGATGTCGGCCGTGGTGAGTGGCCGTTCCAGCACGGTGTTGACCTGTTCGAGCAGGTATTCGATGTCGCGGGCGGACGCGGCCGGGTGAGCGCGGTCCAGCCGCCAGTCGGTGTCGGTGGTGCCGATGATCCAGTGCCCGCCCCACGGGATGACGAACAGGACGCTCGACGGGGTGCGCAGGATCAGCCCGGTCTCGCCGGTGATCGCCGAGCGGGGCACCACCAGGTGCACCCCCTTCGACGCCCGCACCCGGATCCCGGGGCGCAGCCCGACGTCGTTGAGCATCCGCGACATGTCGTCGCTCCACACCCCGGTCGCACCGATGACCGTGCGGGCGCGTACCTCGAACTCGGCGTCCGGGGAGCCGGCGGGCGCCTCCAGGTCACGGATCCGGACCCCGGTGACCTCCCGGGCCTGCCGCACCAGGCCGACGGCACGGGCGCTGCTGACCACGGTCGCACCGAGGCTCGCCGCGGTGCGGGCCAGGGTGACCACCAGCCGGGCGTCGTCGACCTGCCCGTCGTAGTAGCGGATCGCGCCGGCGACGGCGTCCGCGCGCAGGCTCGGGAAGATCCGGCGGGCGCCCTCGCGGCTGAGGTGCCGGTGCAGCGGCATTCCCCGGCCGCCGCCGAACAGGCCGGCGAAGGCGTCGTACGCCGCCACCCCGGCACCGTAGTAGGAGCGGCGGAACATCCGGGCCGGCAGGTTGCGCAGGCCACGGCCGGCGGGCAACGGCACCAGGATCGGCACCGGTCGGACCAGGTGCGGCGCCAGGCGGGTGGCGAGCAGACCGCGCTCGGTGAGCGCCTCGTGCACGAGGTGGAACTCCAACTGCTCCAGGTAGCGCAGGCCGCCGTGGATCAGCTTGCTGGACCGGCTGGAGGTGCCGGCAGCGAAGTCGCGCGCCTCCACCAGGGCCACCTTCAGGCCGCGTGAGGCCGCGTCGAGGGCGGCGCCCGCACCGGTCACCCCACCCCCGATGACCAGCACGTCGAACCGCTCGGCACGCAGCCTGCGCAGGTCGGCGGCGCGGCGCTCGGGGGAGAGCTGACCGGCGACGAATCGGGAGAGGTGAGGTTCGCGCACCTGCCCACGGTAACGCTCGCGGCGAGCCGGTGACACCGGGTCGACCAGCCAAGATCCTCCGATGGGCGGTGGGTCGGGACACCTCGTCGTACTGTGTGCGGATGCGGGCGCAATCTCCCGGGGGTCCGGTCGGCGAGCGGACCAACCCGTGGGTCGTGGTCGCCGCCGCGCTGGTCGGATGCGTGGCGGTGGTGGTCACGGCGGTGCTCCAGATCCTCGGCTGGGGGGTCGACCAGTTGCTGCTCGCCAGCGGCCTCGACCGGGCGCTCTGGCTGTGGCCGACGGTGGTGCTCGTCACGGTGCTGGCCGTCGGCGTCCCGGCGCTGCTGCTCGCCCTGCTGCCCCGGGCGGCGTCGGTGCGCGCCACGGGTCGGGTCTGGCTGGCCGGGTTACTGGCGGCGGGCGCGCTGGGTCTGCTGCGCCTGGTGCCGCCGGTCCACCACGAGGCGTACCTGATCGCCCTGGGCGCGACGGCGGCGCTGCTCACGGTGCTCGTCGGCCGCCTCCTCGGCCGCGCCGGCCGCCCGCGGGTCGGGACATCGCCCGCGGTGACGCTGCTGGCGGTCGCAGCCGGGTTGGCGCTGCTGCTGCCCTGGGCGTGGCTGGGGGCACCGGGCGGGCTGCTGGAGACCGTTCTCGCCGCCCTGGCCGCGGCGGCCGTCGGGGCCCTGGCCGGGGCGCTGCTCGACGCGCGGTTCTGGGGCTGCTTCGAGGTCGGTGAGCCGCCCCGACCGGCCCGGCTGGTGTTGGTCGGCGGGCTGGTGGCCGGGGTGACCCTGCTGCTGCTCGGTGCGGGCGTCGGGCAGTCCGGCGCGCAACTGCCCCTGCTGTTGTCCCTGCCTCCGGCCGCCTTCACCCTGGCCGCGCTGCACGCCGCCGCCCACCGGACCGGTCGGTCCGGTCGGGCACCGACCCGCTGGCTGGTGGGGCTCGCCGTCGCCGGGCCACTGGCGTTCACCGACCCGGAAGAGGTCACCCTGCTGCTGGCCGGCACGCGTGACGTGCCGTTCTGGGTGCTGGCCGCCGCCGTCGCCGGGCTCGCCGTCGCGGTCCTGCTCGCCCTGGCGTACGGGGTGCTGCTGGCGCGGCCCGCCGCGCCCCGCCCCAGCCGACGGGTGGCCGCGCTGACCGCTGTCGTCCTGCTGGTCGGGGTCGGTGCGGTGGCGGTGGGCCCCGGGCAGGCCGGGCTGCACGGGGAACGGCTGCTGGTGGTGCTGCGCGAGCAGGCGGACCTGACCGGCCTGCCCGGGGGCACCGGCCGGGCCGGCCGGGACGCCCGTGCCACCGAGGTGTACCGGCGGCTCGTCGCCACCGCCGAACGCACGCAGGCCGACCTGCGCCGGGACCTCGACCGGTTGCGCCGCGCGCACACGCCGTACTACCTGGTGAACGCGGTGGAGGTGGACGGCGGCCCGGTGCTGCGGGCCTGGTTGTCCCGCCGGCCGGAGGTCGACCGGGTGCTGGTCTCCCAGCGGCTGCGACCGCTGCCCGCGCCCGCCGGCACCGCCCGGGGCACCGAACCCGCCCCTACCGGCGTCCCGTGGAACCTCCGCATGATCCGCGCGGACCGGGTCTGGTCGGAGCTCGGCGTCACCGGGGCCGGCGTGACCGTGGGCAGTTCCGACTCGGGCGTCGACGGCCGGCACCCGGCGCTCGCCGACGGCTTCCGGGGCGGCGGCGACTCCTGGTACGACCCGTGGGACGCCACGGTCAGGCCGACGGACCAGAGCGGACACGGCACGCACACGCTCGGCAGCGCGGTCGGCCGGGGCGGCGTGGGAGTCGCCCCGGGAGCCGACTGGGTCGGCTGCGTGAACCTGGACCGCAACCTCGGCAACCCGGCGTACTACCTGGACTGCCTACAGTTCATGCTGGCGCCCTTCCCGACCGGCGGGGATCCGTTCACGGCGGGTCGGCCGGACCGGGCCCCGGACATCCTGACCAACTCCTGGGGTTGCCCGCCGGTCGAGGGCTGCGATCCGGCGGCGCTGCGGCCGGCCACCGCCGCTCTGGCCGCCGCGGGCATCCTGGTGGTCGCGGCGGCGGGCAACACCGGCCCGTACTGCGGCTCGGTGGACGACCCGCCCGCCCCGTACCCGGACGTGCTGACGGTGGGTGCGATCGACGAGCGACGCCGGGTGACGAGCTTCTCGGCGCGCGGGCCGGCGGCGGGCGGTGCGACGAAACCGGACCTGATGGCCCCGGGCGCGGGGGTGCTCTCGGCGATGCCCGGCGGCGGGTACGCCACGCTGGACGGCACGTCGATGGCGACGCCGCAGGTGGCGGGCGTGGTGGCGCTGATGTGGTCGGCCAATCCCACGCTGGTCGGCGACCTGCCCCGGACCCGGGCCATCCTGCGCGACACGGCGACCCGGGTGGGGGTGGCGGAGGCGTCCGCGCAGACCTGCGGCGGCACCGCCAACATCACCGGGGCCGGTCTGGTGGACGCGTACGCCGCCGTCCGCGCCGCCGGACCCTGACCCGATCGCCCCGGACGCCCCGCGCCTCGTTCTCCTGGGGTGGGTTGGCCTAGGGTCGGCAGGCATGGGTGACGAGATCAGCGTCGTCGAGGTGAGCGCCGACCGTTTCGCCGACGTGGTCGAGCTGTGCCGGCGGTCCCTGGACCTGCCGGAGGACGCGGCAGAGGCCGCCGTGCTGGTGGAGACGCTGTGGCGCCGGGCCGGTGCCGACCGTCCCGTACTGGCTTTCGGCGCGTACCGGGGCGACGACCTGATCGGGGTGCTGATCTGTTCGCTGCCGGCCAGGGGCAGCGCGGTCGGGCACGTGGATCTGGTGGCCGTCGACCGCGGGCACCGCCGGCAGGGCGCGGGACGGGCCCTGCTCGGGCACGCCGAGCGGGCGCTCGCCGGGCTGGGCGCGGCGGAGGTGCTGCTGGCCGGCAACCCGCCGTACTACGGGTGGCCCGGGATCGACGTGCGGTACACCCCGGCGGTCTGCGCGGCGCTGGCGTCGGGCTACCGGCAGGACGGTACGGCCTGGAACATGACCGCTGACCTGTCGTACCCGGACTCGCCGGCCCTGCGGTCGACGGAGGCTGCGGAGGAGCGGCTGACCGGTCGGGGCGTGACCGTGCGCCGGGCGGTGCCGGCGGACCTGCCGGCGCTGACGGCGTTCGCCCGGTCGACCTTCGGTGGGGCGTGGGACGGCGAGCTGGCCGGTTCGGTGGGCCGCGACGGGGCGGGGTGCCACCTGGCCCTGCGAGACGGCGAGGTGCTCGGCTTCGCCGCGTGGGGGTCGTCGCGACCGAGCTGGTTCGGGCCGATGGGCACGTCCCCGGCGGCCGAGGGGGCGGGGATCGGTGGGGTGCTGCTGCGCCGCTGCCTGCGCGACCAGCGGGCGGCGGGCGTGGAGGCCGCGCAGATCGGTTGGGTGGGGCCGGTGCCGTTCTACTCGGGCAGCGCGGGGGCGCGCATCGAGCGGGTGTTCTTCCTCTACCGTCGAACCCTCGACCCCCAATAGGGCGAAAGGGATATAGACCCCGATAGCGCCATTCGTCCGCCGTGGGCGACGTCGCCCCCTACCGTTTCGGTAGAGGAGGGCACCCGATGACCACGGACGACGACCAGACCGAGGACCCGCCAGGCATTCCCTGGATCCCGGCCCCCGGACTCCCCGGCCAACTGCCGATCGACCGCCTCGACTTCGGCGACGCCGAGCAACTGGCCGAGATGACCGGCGCCGACGAACCGCCCGAGGAGCCGGTCGCACTGGTCGACGAGGCCGGCCAGGTCATCCCGCCGTACGACCGGGCGCAGAAGCGGCGCAACCAGCGACCACTGCCGACGTGACACGACAGGGGCGGACCGCAACCGCGGCCCGCCCCTGTCGGCGTGGTGGAACTGGACTCAGAAGTCCATCTCCCCGCCACCCGGGCCAGCCGGGGCGGCCGGGGTCTTCTCCGGCTTGTCCGCGACGACGGCCTCGGTGGTGAGGAACAGCGCGGCGATCGACGACGCGTTCTGCAGCGCCGAGCGGGTCACCTTGGCCGGGTCGATGATGCCCGCGGCCAGCAGGTCGACGTACTCACCGGTGGCGGCGTTCAGGCCGTGACCGGCGTCCAGGTTGCGGACGCGCTCGACCACGACGCCACCCTCGAGACCGGCGTTGACGGCGATCTGCCGCAGCGGGGCGTCCAGCGCGATCTTGACGATCTGCGCGCCGGTGGCCTCGTCGCCGGTCAGGTCCAGCTTGTCGAAGGCGGTCTTGCCGGCCTGCACCAGCGCGACGCCACCACCCGGGACGATGCCCTCCTCGACGGCGGCCTTCGCGTTGCGCACCGCGTCCTCGATGCGGTGCTTGCGCTCCTTCAGCTCGACCTCGGTGGCCGCACCGACCTTGATCACCGCGACGCCGCCGGCCAGCTTGGCCAGCCGCTCCTGCAGCTTCTCGCGGTCGTAGTCGGAGTCGCTCTTCTCGATCTCGGCCCGGATCTGGTTGACCCGGCCCTGGATCTGCTCGGCGTCGCCGGCACCGTCGACGATGGTGGTCTCGTCCTTGGTCACCACGACCTTGCGGGCGCGGCCCAGCATGTCGAGGCCGACGGCGTCCAGCTTGAGGCCGACCTCCTCGCTGATGACCTGGCCACCGGTGAGGATGGCGATGTCGGCGAGCATGGCCTTGCGGCGGTCACCGAAGCCCGGCGCCTTGACGGCGACCGACTTGAAGGTGCCCCGGACCTTGTTGACGACCAGGGTCGCCAGGGCCTCGCCCTCGATGTCCTCGGCGATGATCAGCAGCGGCTTGCCCGACTGCATGACCTTCTCCAGGATCGGGAGCAGGTCCTTCACCGAGGAGATCTTGCTGTTGACGATCAGGAGGTACGGGTCGTCGAAGACGGCCTCCATACGCTCCGGGTCGGTCATGAAGTAGGCCGAGATGTAGCCCTTGTCGAAGCGCATGCCCTCGGTGAGCTCCAGCTCCAGCCCGAAGGTGTTGCTCTCCTCGACGGTGATGACGCCTTCCTTGCCGACCTTGTCCATCGCCTCGGCGATGATCTCGCCGACGGTGTTGTCACCGGCGGAGATGGAGGCGGTGGAGGCGATCTGCTCCTTGGTCTCCACGTCCTTCGCGAGCTTGAGCAGCTCCTCCGAGACGCTGGTCACGGCGGCCTCGATGCCCCGCTTCAGGGCCATCGGGTTGGCACCGGCGGCCACGTTGCGCAGGCCCTCGCGAACCAGGGCCTGGGCCAGGACGGTCGCCGTCGTCGTGCCGTCACCGGCGACGTCGTCGGTCTTCTTCGCGACCTCCTTGACCAGCTCGGCGCCGATCTTCTCGTACGGGTCCTCGAGCTCGATCTCCTTGGCGATGCTCACACCATCGTTGGTGATGGTGGGGGCACCCCACTTCTTCTCGAGCACGACGTTGCGGCCCTTGGGGCCGAGGGTCACCTTCACGGCGTCGGCGAGCTGGTTCATGCCCCGCTCGAGGCCGCGGCGCGCCTCTTCGTCGAACGCGATCATCTTGGCCATACGGCGTTGTCCTCCTGGACACTCACGGGCCACCCGAGTGTGTGCCCCGGATGGGCCGCCTGGTGTACGCACCTTGGGACGTCGCCACCTGGCGACGACGACGTCCTTCGGCCGGGCCGGATAGCCCGCGACGACCGGCCATGTGCCCCGACGACGTCTCGAACGCCGCCGCGACCGTGGCCCCACCGTCCCGACCATTGGCACTCACGGTATGCGAGTGCCAATGACTTGTTTAGCACTCTGCCCTGTCGAGTGCAAGCACGATCGGCCCGGTCAGCCGAGTTCCGTTCCGTGTCACCCGCCGTTCACCGCCCTCCGCGACGGTGCCGCCACCTGCCCCGCCGCCCTACCGGAAGCGCCGCCGAGCAGGGCGGACGGCCCCGAAGCACTGGACCGGCTGAACCAGCCAGGGAAGGTGGGTGAGCGGTGACGCGGCGGCACGAGGGGGAACCGACGGTGCGCGGCAGCCCCGACGGGGGCGCGGCAGCCCGACGGGGGCCGCCCGGAGCAGCGGGGCCGACGGCGGCAGAGGGCCGACGGCAGGGGGCCGGCGCGAGCGCAGATCGGTCAGCACACCGGGGCGCGGCGGACCAGGACAGCGCGTCGGCACGGTCACGTCCACCGCGACCACGCCCCGTGTGGGCGAACGGGAGCACGGATCAACGGGCGGCCGGCACAGCTTCACCTCGACCGTGGCGGAGGTCGACGCCACGGGGAGGGGCCGATCGACTCCACGCTCCACGTCGGACAGCCGGGGCCAGAGCCACCGGACGAGGGGGCCGCACTGCCACCGGACGGATGCCCGCCGGGCGGGTGGCGGCTCCAGAAGCGGAATCAGGCGATGACGCGTACCCGCTCGGCCTGCGGGCCCTTCTGGCCCTGGCCGACCTCGAACTCGACCCGCTGGCCGTCGTCCAAAGCCTTGTAGCCGTCCATCTCGATGGCGGAGAAGTGAACGAAGACGTCCTGCCCGCCGTCGACGGCGATGAAGCCGTAGCCCTTCTCGGCGTTGAACCACTTCACGGTGCCCTGTGCCACGGTGTTCGTCCTCACTGTGCGCGGCGTTCCACAACCCGGGACGCCGGCACGCCGACGCCCTCGGCAGCACCGCCGGGGCGACCGGGGAGGGCCGCAGAAACGGTGACCGAAATCGCACGCTACACGAGGCGTGACGACGGCGCACGACCACAAATCGGGCATATTCCAGCCGGATGCGAGTGGCCCGAAGCCCGCGTACCCGGCTGTGGTAGGCATGCCGGCATGACCAGCGTGCGGCACGGCCGTGACCTGCGGCGGGTGGAGGTTCGGCGGGTGCGGACGGCGGACGCGGCCCGGACCAGGGCGCTGCGGATCGAGATGCTCGCCGATGCCCCGCTGGCGTTCCTGGAGACGATCGCCGACGCCGCGGCCCGCCCGCACGCCGAGTACGCGGCCCGGATCGCCCAGGTGTCCCACGGCTGCCGCACCGCCCAGTTCGTGGCCGATCCGGGCGGTGCGCTGGTCGGCCACGCGGGCGGGACGGCGCACCCCACCGAGCCCGGCCTGACGGTCGTCTACGCCGTCTACGTCACGCCCGCCTGGCGCGGCAGCGGAGTGCTCGCCGACCTGGTCGACGCGGTGGCCGACTGGTCGCGTGGGTGCGGCCGGCGCGAGCTGATGCTGGAGGTCGTGGTGGGTAACGACCGGGCGTACCGCGCCTACCGCCGGCTGGGCTTCGTCGACACGGGCGTGCGGGTCCCGCACCCCACGGTCCCCGTCCTCCGCGAACTCCAGATGCGCCGCCGCGCCTGACCCCGCCCCGGCAGGGCGGGGTCAGACGGAAGCGCCGCCCCGCGAAGCATCCGGGCCAGACGGAACCCCCGCCCCCGAAGCGGCCGGGCCAGGCGGAACCCCCGCCCCCGAAGGGGCGGAAGCACCGGGCCCGGAGGCCCCGGCTTCGCCGTCAGACGTGCCGGCGGCTCTGCACGATCCGGAACCTATTCGCCACGTACGCCCCGTCGGTCAGCGCAGAGTTGGCGGCCGGGTTGGCGCCGCTGCCGTGGAAGTCGGAGAAGGCCGCCGACTGGTTCACGAAGACACCGCCGGTCAGGTTGCACGACAGGTGCACCCCCACCTCGACCGCCGCGGCCTCGGCGGCGTCGAGCACCGCGTCGTCGGTGGAGTAGACCGCTGCGGTCAGCGCGCCCTTCTCCCCCACCGTCGAGCGCAACACCTCCAGGCTGTGGGTCGTGGAGTCGGTGGCGATGGCGAAGGAGATGGGCCCGAACCACTCCCGCGAGTAGGTCGCGGTGTCGCCCGCGTCCAGCTTCACGATCGTCGGGGTACGCACCACCGCGCCCGGGAAGGACGGGTGCTCGACGGTACGCGACTCCAGCACCGGCTCGCCGACCTTGGTCACCTCGTCGAGGCGTTCCAACACCCCGTCGTTGACGATCGCGCCGGTCAGTTCGACGCCCCTGGCCGGGTCCGCGGTGAGCTTGCCGACGGCGGCGGCGATGCCGGCGGCCACCTCGTCGAAGCTCTTGCGCCCCTGGTCGGTGTCGATGCCGTCGCGGGGGATGAGGATGTTCTGCGAGGTGGTGCACATCTGGCCGCTGTACAGGGTCAACGTGAAGCCCAGGTTGCGGCACATGCCGGCGAAGTCGTCGGTGGAGTCGACCACCACCGTGTTCAGGCCGGCCTTCTCGGTGTAGACGGCGGCCTGCCGGGCGTTGGCCTCCAGCCAGTCGCCGTACTCGGTGGAGCCGGTGAAGTCGACGATCTTCACGGCCGGGTGCAGGGCCAGGGTGGAGGCGATCCCCTCGCCCTGGGCCTCGGGGGCCAACTGCACCAGGTTCGGATCGAAGCCGGCCTCGGCGAGCACCTGACGGGCGTAGCGCACCGTGACGGCCAGCGGGAGCACGGCGCGCGGGTGCGGCTTGACCACGACCGGGTTGCCGGTGACCAGCGAGGCGAACAGCCCGGGGTACGAGTTCCAGGTCGGGAAGGTGTTGCAGCCGATCACCAGGGCCACGCCCCGGGGCACCACGTGGAACGTCTTGGTCATCCGCAGCGGGTCGCCCTTGCCGGCGGCCTTCTCCCAGCCGGCGGTGCCCGGGTGCCGGGTCATCTCGGCGTACGCGTAGGCCAGCGCCTCCAGCGCGCGGTCCAGCGCGTGCGCGCCACCGGCCTGGAAGGCCATCACGAACGCCTGCCCGCTGGTGAACTGCACCGCGTTGGCCAGCTCGAACACGTTCCGGTGCAGGCGGTCGAGGATCTCCAGGCAGACGCCGACGCGGACCTGCGGGCCGGCGTCACGCCAGGCGGGCAGCGCGGCGGTCGCGGCGGCCACGAGCTGGTCGGCGGCGGCGTGCGGGTAGCGCACGCCCAGCTCGACGCCGAACGGGCTGGTCTCGGTGGCGACCGTGGTCCCGTCGCCCGGCTGGTCGAGGGGGAAGTCGCCGCCCAGGTACGCCTCGAAGGCGGCCCGGCCGTCGGCGGCGGCGGTCTCGCCGTACACCCGAGGGCTGGGCGACTCGGGGTAGGCGGACCAGTAGCCCCGCTCCGTGATGGCGGTCAGCGCGCGGTCGAGGGTTTCGGCGTGCCTGTCGTACAGGGGGTGCGGGGTCTCCGTCATGCCCGCAATCATGCAACAGGAAGGCCCGCGATCAGTAGGGGCCTGTCACAACTCAGATGGTCAGTTGCCAGTCCGTCCAGGCGTCGACCGGTTGGTAACCGAGCTGGGCGTTGATGCTGACCATGTGATCGTTGGCGGCGGCGTTCCAGGTGTCGATCGCCCGCAGGGCGGGTTCGTGCGCCAGGACGTACCGCAGGTTCTCGACCTTGACCAGCAGGCCGAGTCGATGCCCCCGGTGGTCCGGGTCGACGATGGTGATCTCCTGCCAGGCGTGCCAGGTCTCCGACGGTCCGAGGTCGATCATCGTCCAGGCGACCAGCCGGCCGCTGGGCTCGTGCACCGCACCGGCGTGGTACTGCCGTCGCCGGCGCGCCGCCCGGATCCGTTCGATCTGGCGCAGCCGCTCGCCGTCGACCTTCTCGGCCTCCACGATCAGGTCGCCCATCGGCGCGTCACCGATCAGCCGGGACTCCAGCCGGGCCACGTCGGCCACGTACTCCTCCGGGACCGCGCCGTGGAAGGTCACCGTGCGATATCCCGAAGACCGGGCGCGGGCCTCCGCCTCCAGCGCCGCCAGCGCGGCCCGGTCGAGCGCGGTGACGTCCTGCCGGCGGCGGACCTCGGCCAGCGCCGCCTGCGCCCCGACCGCCGCCGCGAACGCCGCGCCCGCCGTGGACCGGGCCGGGCCGCCGGGCAGCGCGCCGACGGTTGAGGAGATCAGCCGCCGGCGACCGTGGTCGAGGGCGACCCGCCGGGCGTACGCCAGCAGCGCCCGGCCCACGCCCCGCCGCCGGTGGGCGGGGTCGACGACCAGTTCCCCGCTCGCGTTCTCGGTGTTGTCGAGCTGCGGCATCCGGATCCACACGTGCCCCACGGCGACCCCGTCCTGCCGGGCCAGAGCCCGGACGACCTGGTTGCCGTGCGGCGGGTGGGCCACGTCGAGCCCGAACTCCGCCCGGTCGGGTGCGGGGATGTCGGGCAGGTCGACGGCCTGCGCCGCCGCGACGATCCGGTGTGCCTCGTCGACGGCGGCCTCGTCGGTGGGCTCGTACGGAGTGACGACGGTCATGGCCGCGAGGATGCCCGGAGCCGCCCGCCCCGGGCCATCGAATTTCCTTCCGAGCGACACCTGTGCTCCGCCCTCAGAGGGTCAGCTGCCAGTTGGTCCAGGTGTCGGCGACCTGGAAGCCGAGCTGTTCGTTGATCGCGATCATGTGGTCGTTCGCCGCGGCGTTGAACGTGTCGATCACGCGGACGGCGGGCTCGTGCGCCATCAGGTGCCGCAGGTTCTCGATCTTCGTGAGCAGGCCGAGGTGGTGCCCCCGGTGGTCCGGGTCGACGATCGTGATCTGCTGGAAGGCGTGCCAGTCGGCGGAGTCGCCCACGTCGAGCAGGGTCCAGGCGACCAGCCGGCCGGATGCCTGGTGCCGTGCCCCGACGTGGTAGCGCCGCCGGCCCCGGGCCGTCAGCGCCGCCTCGATGCCCCGTACCCGGGCCGCGTCGATCTGTTCGGGCTCCCAGGCCAGGTCGCCCATGGGCGCGTCCGCGATCAGCCGCCCGTCGAGGTAGGCGACGTCGGCCACCTGGTCGTCGGGGGTGTCCCCCTGCCAGCGCACGGTCTCGTAGCCGGCGGACCTGGCCCTGGCCCCCGCCAGCAGGTCCGCCAGCACGGACTGGTCGAGCCGGGTGGTGTCGAGCCGGCGGCGGACGTCGGCCAGGACGGAGTCGGCGCCCAGCGCGGCCGCGAAGGCGGTCCCGGCCGGCACGGTGTCCGCGGTCATCGTGCTCACCCGCTTGCGTCCCTCGGCGCGCAGCACCCCGATGGTGCGGTCGACCAGCGCCCGGCCGACCCCCCGGCGCCGGTGCCGTGGATGCACCGACAGCTCGATGGACGCGTTCTCGGTGTTGTCGAGCTGGGGCAGATCGATGGTGACGTATCCGGCGGCCTCCCCGTCGAGGCGCGCGAGCAGGTGCACGGGGGCGTTGCCGGGCATCGGGTGCCGGACGGACGCGGAGAACCGCCGGGGGCAGAACGGCGGGAAGTCGGGCAGGTCGGCGGCAACGGCCGCCGCGCCGATCCGACAGGCCTCCCCGATCGCGTGGTCGTCGGCGGCGCCGAAGGGCGTGACGGTGATGCTCATGCAGGCAGGGTGCGCCAGGAACGACGAACGGGCCAGCGATTTTGCCGCTGGCCCGTTCGGACGTTGGTCGGGAGGGACGATCGCACAACGCCTCCGGCGCTGGGTCGTTACGACTGAAAGTCGTACGGCGAAACGCCCTCCCGCACGGAGCATCTTGCGCCGTCCACTTGCGGACGTCAAGTCCCGGGTGGGGGGTTTTCCGCACTCTCTGCGAAATCCCGGTCACCAAGCGGGGCGGTGGGGGCAGCCGCGGACGGCCGGGCGGTGGGGGTCAGCCGAGGAGGCCGGCGTCGCGGGCGGCCCGCAGCGAGGGCTTGATCCGGTGGGTCGGGCCGACCTGCCCCGCCACCGCGTCGAGCGTCTTGAGCCCCTCGCCGGTGTTGAACACCACGGTCTCGGCCGTCGGGTCGAGCCGGCCCGACTCGACGAGCTTGCGCAGCACGGCCACGGTCACCCCGCCGGCGGTCTCGGCGAACACCCCGGCGGTACGGGCGAGCAGCCGGATCGCGGCGCGGATCTCGTCGTCGTCGGCGTGGTCCATCCAACCGCCCGTGCGGCGTACCGCCTCCAGCGCGTAGAGGCCGGCGGCCGGGTCGCCGATGTTCAGCGACTTGGCGATGCCGGTGGGCTTGACCGGGGTGATGGTGTCGGTGCCGCCGTGCAGTGCGGTGGCGATCGGGTTGCAGCCGAGCGACTGCGCGCCGAAGACCTTCCAGCCGTCGGCCGGTGCCTCGACCAGCCCGATCTCGACCAGTTCGGCGAACGCTTTGTCGATCTTGGTAAGCAGCTCTCCGGAGGCCATCGGGATGACCACCTGGGCGGGGATCCGCCAACCCAGCTGCTCGGCGACCTCGTACCCGAGGGTCTTGGACCCCTCGGCGTAGTACGGGCGCACGTTGACGTTGACGAAGGCCGTGTCCTCGAACTCGTCGGTCTCCACCAGCTCGCCGCAGAGCCGGTTCACGTCGTCGTACGAGCCGTCGATGGCGACCAGCTCACCGCCGTAGACGGCGGTGGTGACGACCTTGCCCTGCTCCAGGTCCCCGGGGATGAAGACCACCGACGGCACCCCCGCGCGGGCCGCGTGCGCGGCGACCGAGTTGGCGAGGTTGCCGGTGGATGCGCAGGCGAAGCGGGTGAAGCCCAGCGCCTGCGCCGCGGTCAGCGCCACCGAGACCACCCGGTCCTTGAACGAGTGGGTCGGGTTGGCGCTGTCGTCCTTCACCCAGAGCGGGCCGGTGATGCCCAGCTCGGTGGCCAGGTGGGGGGCGGCGACGAGGGGGGTGAGACCGGGGTCGAGGGTGACCCGGCCGGACGGGTCCTGACCGGCGGGCAGCAGGGCGGCGTACCGCCAGAGGTTCTGCGGGCCCGCCTCGATCTGCTCGCGGGTCACGGTGGCCAGCGCGGCGGTGTCGTAGTCGACCTCCAGCGGGCCGAAACACTCGTAGCAGGCGTGCTGCGCGGCGAGCGGGTAGCGCGCGGAACAGGCACGGCAGACCAGGGCCCGGGCGGGGCTGACGGTGGTGTCGATGCCGGAGGGGGCGAGCGCCGACGTCATGGCGATGATTCCTCTCATCTTTCCCCGCATCGCACCCTGCGGCGGGGACGGAATTGGCACCTGCCCCGCCGGGTCGCTCAGCGGTGAGCGCGCGGGGTGGTTGCCGGGGCGTCATCGGGCCGTATCCCTCAGCCCCTCTGGATGAGGTGTTCAGTTGTGCCGCCGAGTCTAGGCCGTCGCCGCGCGCCCGTCAGCGCCTCGTCTCAGGGTGTGAGCCAGTCCGCACCGGGCCGCGGCACCGGGCGGGTGCGGTTCCGGCCGGCCCGGTGTGGGTGGGCGCGACTCACGCAGGGTGCGGCACCTCGCGGCATCCCGGCTCGTTGACACCGCGAGACGCCGCACCCCGTGTGCTTGATCGGGAGCGGCGAATCAGGCCGGGACGGAGACGCCATCGGGTGTGCTCGCCGCGGCGGTACGCTGGCCGCGCAGCAGGGTGTCGATCGCCCAGGGGCCGGGCCCGAGCGCCGCGACCAGCAGGAACGACCAGCAGAACAGCGCCGCCAGCTCGCCGCCGTTGCGCAGCGGCAGCAGGGCGTCCGGCTGGTGGACCACGAAGTACGCGTACGCCATCGAGCCGGACGCGACCAGGGCGGCCGGTCGGGTCAGCAGGCCGGCGAGCACCAGAGCGCCACAGACCGCCTGGATCAGGGCGGCCCACCAACCCGGCCACTGGCCGAGCGGTACGGGCTCGCCGGTGCCGCGGTTGCCGCCCAGGACGCCGAACAGCGACGCCAGGCCGTGGCAGAGGAACAACAGGCCGATGACCGCGCGGAAGAGGGACAGCGCCGGTCCACCGATCCGGTCAGCAAGCATTCCGGTACCTCCTTGTCGAAGGGGACGAGGGCACCAGGATGCGCCAGCAGATACATGCTAGTCGATACATTCCTTCAGTGTGGGAACGCTCCCACGATAACGGCACCCGCTGGCCCGGTCGAGCGGCGCCCGGCGCGGGTGGGGCGGCGCCCGTCGCGCGCCCGAACCCACGGCCGGAACGCGCCGAGGGGTGCCGGGAGCGGAAGCCGGATCCGGCCGGTCAGCTCGTGACGTCCTTGCGGGTGAAGCGCCAGAACGCCAGCCCCCAGAACAGCGTCGCGTAGCAGACCGCCGACACGGTCCCCCGCACCACGTCGTCGGTCTGCACCGGCGTCGACAGCAACCCCAGCCAGGCGGTGCTGAAGTGGGTGGGCAGGAACGCCCGGATCGCGCCCAGCGCGGTGATCTGATCCAGGATGCTGGACAGGATCCACAGCAGCACCGCGCCGCCCACCGCGCCGAGCGCGGCGTCCGTGGTCACCGACAGCAGGAACGCCAGCCCCGCCACCACCAGCAGCACGATCGCCAGGTAGCCGAGCACCGCCAGCAGCCGCAGCAGCCCCTCGCCCGGCTCCAGCTGCGCGGCGACGGTGCTGCGCAGCGGCTCCCAGCCGTAGCGCAGGGTCCCGATCAGCAGGGCGGTGCCGGCGAGCGTCACCACCGCCAGGCCCGAGTACGCCAGCGCCACCAGCAGCTTCACCGCGAGCAGCCGGGCCCGGGGCACCGGCACCGCCAGCAGGTAGCGCAGGCTGCCCCAGCTCGCCTCGCTGGCCACCGTGTCACCGCAGAACAACGCCACCACCACGACCAGCAGGAACGAGGCGGAGACGAAGATGGTGAACAGGGTGAAGTTCAGCCCGCCGGAGGTGGCGAACTCGACGAGGCTGCCGAACTCGCCCCGGCCGTTGTCGTCGTCGCCGGTGTCGAACTGGAAGGCGATCAGGATGATCAGCGGCAGCAGCACCATGAAACCCAACGCCAGCTGGGTCCTGCGCCGCGACGCCTGCCGGCGGAACTCGGCGGCGAAGGGCAGGGTGGCCGACGGCCGGTAGCCGGCCGCCGCCCCCGACGGCGAGAACCGGCCCGGCGCCTGCTGCGTGGCCCCGCCGGTCGGGTCCCCGCCCGCCGTCGGCTGCCCGGTCGATCCCGTCATCACCGGTCTCCACTTCCGCGCGAGTTCTCGCCCACCAGGGCGAGGAAGGCGTCCTCCAGCCGGCGCCTCGGCACCACCCGGTCCACTCCGATGCCGGCCCGGACCAACTCGGCCACCACCTCGCTGCGGGCGGTGCCGTTGGTGTCCACCACCAGTTGCCCCTCGGTGTCCGGCAGCACCCGGACGCCGTCCAGGCGGCCCAGGACGCTCCGCGCAGCCGCCGGGTCGGAGACGTCGAACAGCACGCTCGGCGACTCGCCGACGATCTCCTCGACCGGCCCCGAGGCCACGATCCGGCCCTTGTTGACCACGACGGCGTGGGTGCAGGTCTGCTCGACCTCCGCCAGCAGGTGACTGGAGACCAGCACCGCACGCCCGTCGGTGGCGTAGCGCTGGAGCACCCGGCGCATCTCGGCGATCTGTGGCGGGTCCAGCCCGTCGGTCGGCTCGTCGAGCACCAGCAGTTCCGGCAGGCCCAGCATGGCCTGCGCGATGGCGAGGCGCTGCTTCATGCCGTGGCTGTAGTTCCTGATCCGGCGGTGCACCGACGCCCCGAGCCCGGCGATCTCCAGCGCCTCGTCGAAGTGCGCGTCCTGCCACGGACGGCCGGTCGCCCGCCAGTACGCCTTCAGGTTCTCAAGACCCGACAGGTGCGGCAGGAAACCGGGCCCCTCGACCAGGGCACCGATCCGCGAGAGCACCGGCGAGCCGGGCACCAGCCGGTGACCGAACACGTAGATCTCACCGGCCGTGGGCTGGGTCAGCCCCATCAGCACCCGCAGGGTGGTGGTCTTGCCGGCTCCGTTGGGGCCCAGCAGACCCACCACCTGGCCCGGGTGCACCTCGAAGTCGACCCGGGACACCGCGACGAAGCCGTCCGCGTACTCCTTGCGCAGCTCGCGTACGGCCAGCGGGACGTCCGCGTACGCCGGATGCACGGAGCTGTCCTGGCGACGGTGCCGGCGGCGCAGCAGCGCGACGAGCACGACGAGCCCCACCGCGATCGCGGCGAGCAGGCCCGCCAGCACCCAGCGCCAGATCACGGCGGTGGTCGGGATCACCGTCCCGTCGACCGTGGGCAGGACCACCGGGCCGTCCCCCGCGGCGACGGTGTAGACGGTCGGCTCGACCGGCGTGGCGTACGCCTGGTCGGAGGTGGCGACCACGAGCCGCAGCCGGTGCCCGGCCTCGATGCGGCGCACGATCGCCGGCAGCGTCACCGTGACCGGCCGGGCGGCCGAGACGTCGGCGGGCAGGCCGGTGAGCCGCACCGGCGCGACCAGCCCGTTCGGCAGGGTCGCCGCACCGTCGGGGCTGACGTCGTAGAGCTTGACGAAGAGCACCGCCTCGCCGGTCGGCGAGGCCGCCCGGATCGACACGGTGGGCGCGCCGACCACGTCGACCGCATCGTCCAGCGGAGCCGACTCGAACCGGGCGTGCTGGCCGGGGATGTCGCCGGCCACCCCGCCGAGCAGCGAGGACAACGCCCCCGCGAACGGCACCGAGGAGATCGCGGCCGGATTGCCGTCCGGCGGGTTCGCCACCGGCTGCGCCGGGCCCGACACGGCCACCTCGCGGCGACCGTCACCGGACGTGCCGGGGTAGTCGGAGGTGCGGTAGCCGGTGGCCACCAAACCCCGGTCGAGAGCGTCGAACCCGGCGATCCGGGACCAGGTGAAGTCGTCGCCGGGTGGCTCGCCCGCACCCTTGACGTAGTGGTCGAGCCACTGCACGGTCAGGAACCTCACCCGGTCGGAGTCGGTCTGCGGGCCCTCCCCCCCGTCGTGGCCGCCGGTGAACCAGGCGACCCGCACCGGGGTGCCGTTCGCGGCGATGCCCCGGGCGTTGGCGTCGGCCTCACTCAGCGGGAACAGGGTGTCCGCCTCCCCCTGCACCAGCAGGGTGGGTGCGGTGATCCGGTCCAGCACGCCGGCCGGGCTGCTGCGCCGCAACCGGTCGACCGCCGCCTGGTCGGCCCGGCCGGTGGTGGCGATCCGCAGGTACGCGGCGCACACGTCGGCCGCGAACCGCCCACAGGCCGGGTCCGCCGTACGGGCCGGAGCGCCGGTCGGCCCCGTTCCCGGGCCGGCGCCCGGACCGGGGCTGGGCGGACCGGCGTCGGCGGGCGCCCCCTGCGGCTGCTCCTCGGTGCTGCCGGAGATCCCGGCCGGTCCCGAGCCGACGTTGCCGCCGCCACCGAAGAACAGGCCGGCCCAGCCCTTCTTGAACACGCCCTGGGTCGGGTCGCCCCCGGTGCTCTCCGGCAGGAAGGCGCGGGACAGGTCGTTCCAGGTGATCATCGGAACGATCGCGTCGACCCGCTGGTCCTGGGCGGCCAGCAGCAGGGCCAGCCCTCCGCCGTACGAGCCGCCGACCACGCCGACCTTCGGATCCCCCTCGGCGTCGGTCGCGACCTCCGGCCGGGCGGCCAGCCAGTCGAGCAGGCGCTGCGCGTCGCGTACCTCGTGGTCGGGGTCGTCCAGGTGGATCTGACCGCCGCTGCGGCCGAACCCGCGGGCCGTCCAGGTCAGCACGGCGTAGCCACGCCCGGCGAACTCCTCCGCGTCGGTCCGCACCGACTCCTTGGTCCCGCCGAAGCCGTGCGCCAGCAGCACGGCCGGAACCCTCTCGCGGGCGGAAGCGCCCTCGGGGAGGTAGAGCGTCGTGTCCAGGTCGACCGGTTCGTCGCCCGACGGCCCGGAGCGGACCGTGAGCATGGCGGCCTCGGTGCGCACCCGGGGATCCTGCGGGCGTGCCAGCCAGGCCACGGCGGCGGCGAGCAGCACGACGACCACCGAGGCGGCGACCACGCGCCGCCGGGTGGACAGGACGCGCCGCACCCGGGCGGCCGACAACGGCGATCTCATGCCGCACACGCTACGGCCCGCTTCCTGAACGTTAGCTGGGATCCGCCGTCCGGCCAGCCGAGCGACCCGATCGGCGCTCCGACCAGGCCACCCGATCCACGTCCGTCACCGTCCCAGCGAGTTGAATTCGGATCACGTGAATTCCGATCTTCCTCGGAAATCAACCTTCATCCATCCATCTCGCCCCCTCCGGACCCACCCAGCGTGTCCACCGGATGAGCGACTGGTGACTTCGCGCCAAGTGACACGCAACTGACTGACGGTGGGCGGGAACAGACCAGCACAAGTCGACTAGTTTTCCGGTCCGGTGCACGGGACCACCCCGCACCCGCCGCCCTCTCCCGCCCGCCGGAGGAGACAGACCCATGACAGTCCCCGCGCCGCGGGTCCGTCGCCGACCCTCCCTGCCGGGCCGCGCGCTGCCGATCCTGCTGGTCGTGGCCGTGCTGGCACCGCTGGCCCTGCTCTTCGGCCAGACCTGGCAGCTCATCGGCGACGACCGGGACCTGGCCGCCCGCGAACGGCTCGGCGTGGAGTACCTGCGCGCCCTGGGCCCCGTCACCGACGCCCTGGCCACCGCGCAGACCGCCGCCGTCTCCGGGCAACCCGGCAACGGTGCGGCACTGACCCGCGCCGTCGAGGAGGCCGCCGCCGTCGACGCGCGGCTCGGCGAGGAACTGCGCACCCAGGAGCGCTGGGCGGGGCTGCGGGCCCGGATCGAGGCGCTGCGGGGCCGGGCACCGGGCGACCCGGTGGCGGCCTTCACGGCGTACGGGGAGGTCACCGACCTGCTGTTGGAGCTCTACCGGAAGGTACGGGAGAGCTCCGGCCTGATCCGGGACCCCCGCACCGACTCGTTCTTCCTCCAGGACGCCGTCGGACAGGACCTGCCGACCGCCGTGGTCGCCGCCGGCCGGCTGTCCGACCTGGCCCTGCTCGCCACCCGCAGGCCCGCCGCCGACCGGGACCGCACCCTCGCCGAACTCGCCGGCCAGCGGACCGCCACCCTGGCCACGGCCACCGGGGTCGTCACCGACCTGCGTGCCGCGCTCGACACCTCGGAGAGCACCGACCTGGGCACCAACGTGCTCACCCCGCTGGACACCTACCAGCGGTCCGTCGAGGCGATGGCCGCCTACTCGCAGCCCACCGGCCGCGGCAGCACGATCGATCCGGGCCCCCTCGGCGCGGCCCGGGCCACCGCCCAGTCCACCGCCACCGACCTCGGCCCCGTCATCCTCGACGAACTCGACGCGGCGCTCGCCGACCGCGTCGACGGCCTCGACACCGATCGCCGGCTGGCCCTGGCCGGAGCCGCCCTGGCCCTGGTGCTGCTGGCCGCGCTCGGCGGCGTGCTGGTCGCCGCCGCCCGCCGGGCCGCCCGACGCGCCGCCGAGGCCCGCCGGCAGCAGCAGGCCCAGCGGGAGGCCGAGATCCCGTCGACCGTCGCACCGTGGTCGGCGGAGCCGCTCACCCCGGCGATCGCCGGACGCGAGCCCGAACCCACCCAGTGGAGGGCCTTCGATGCTGCTCGGTAGGCTCCGGATCCGCGGCAAGCTCGCGCTGCTGGTGGTCATCCCGCTGCTGAGCATGGTGATGCTCGCCGTGCCCGTGGTCCTCGACCGGGTCTCCGCCGCGCAGCGCGCCGGCGAGATCGCCGAACGGGTCCGCGTCGCCAGCCGGATCGGCAGCCTCGTGCAGGACCTGCAACAGGAACGCATCCTCTCGGTCGGTCTGCTGCTCGGCCGGGTCGACCGCACCGAACTGGTGCTCAAGTCGGCCACCGTGGACGACCGGGTCGCCGACCTGCGCGCCGAGCGGGGCGAGCAACTGCCGGCCGAGGTCGACGCCGCACTCGACGCCGTCCGCACCCTCACCGACGTCCGCACCGCGGTGCTCGCCGGGGTCGCCACCCCCTACGACGTGTTGGCCGCCTACAGTCCGGTCAACCTGGGCCTGATCACCGCACTGCGCCTGCCCTTCCAGGTGGACACCAACACCGCCGCCGGGCAGCAGGTGCTGGCCCTGGACGGGCTGCTGCGCGTCGACGAGGCGCTGGGCCGCTGCGCCGCACTCATCGTGCTGGTCAAGGCGACCGACGACCCGCAGGCGATCCTCGGGTACGCCGCCTGCATGGCCGCCCTGAACGTGGACAACCAGCGGTTCCGTAGCCTGGTCACCCCCGAGCAGTTGCAGCTCGCGATGCTCAACGACGCGGCCGTGCAGGCCCGCACCAGCCCCGACTTCCTCCGGGCCAGCATGGTCGACCCGACCGGCGCGGTGCGGGACGTGCCGCTGGACGCCCTCTTCCCCGCGGCCCGCACGATGATCACCCTCGGCCAGTTCGTGGAGAAGAAGATCGTCGCCGACGTCATCGCCGAGGTGAACGACGAGCAGCGACGCGCCCTGACCGCCGCCTGGCTCGTCGGCAGCGCCGCCGCGCTGATCCTCGCGGCGGTGGTGCTGCTGAGCGCGGCGGTGGCCCGCACGGTCGCCCGGCCGCTGACCCGCCTCACCCTGTCCGCCGACCGGGTGGCCCGGGTCGCCGAGGCCGAGCTGGTACGGGTCGCCGACGACGACGCCGAGTCCGTTCCGCCCGTCCGCCTCGACACCGTCGACGTGCGGGCCCGGGACGAGATCGGCGACCTGGCCCGGGCCTTCGACCGGGTGCAGACCACGGCCGCCCGGCTGGTCGAGCGGCAGGTCGCCGGCCGGCGCAACGTCGCCCAGATGTTCGGGCACGTCGGGCGGCGCACGCAGAACCTGGTGGGCCGGCAGATCGCCCTGATCGACCGGCTGGAACGGCAGGAGACCGACCCGGGCCGGCTGGAACACCTGTACCGCCTCGACCACATCTCCAGCCGCCTGCGCCGCAACGCCGGCAACCTGGTGGTGCTCTCCGGCTCCACGGGTGCCGACCCGCACGTGACGCCCGTCCCGCTGGGCGACGTCGTCCGGCTGGCCCTCGGCGAGATCGAGGACTTCACCCGGGTCGACGTTCAGGTCCCCGCCGGTCTCTCGGCCGCTCCCGGCACCGTCGGTGACCTCGTGCTGGCCCTGGCCGAGCTGATGGAGAACGCCACCGCGTTCTCCCCACCGCACACCCGGGTGGTGGTCGGCGGCGAACTGACCGACACGGGCGCGCGGCTGACCGTGGTCGACCACGGCATCGGCATGTCCGAGGAACGACTGGCCGAGGAGAACGCCCGGCTGACCCGGCGGGAACGCCTCGACCTCGCCCCCACCGAGGTGCTCGGGCTCTTCGTGGTGGGCCGGCTGGCCCGCCGGCACGGTTGGGCGGTGGAACTCGTCCCGACCACCGGCGGCGGGGTGACCGCCCGGATGGACATTCCTGAGGCGTCGTTGGTGGTGCGGCGTGCCGACCGGGTCGGCGCGACCGTGGCCCGGGCGGCGGTGCCGGCCCGCGACCGGCGCTCCCCCGCCGGTGCGCCCGACACCGCCCGGGGCGGGCTGGCGCTGACCGCGGTTCCCGCGGATCAGCCCCCCGCCCCGGCCGCCTTCGAAGACTCCCTGCTCAGCCGCGCGACCCGGAGCATGGCGGCCGGCGAGACGTGGGACGCCTTCGCCACCGGAACCGCCCCGGCCGAGCAACCCGACGGCGGGGACCCGGAACCGCCCGCCACCTCCCGCACCGGCCGCCGAGCGGCGCCCGTCGCGGGACGACCCCCGGCCGACCTCGGCCCGGACGCCGCGCCGTCGGCCGTCGTGGCCCTCGCCCCGGCGGCCGGGCCCGGCGGCGCACCGGCCGCCCCGCACGCCCTGACCGGCGCGGGCCTGCCCCGCCGGCCCACCGCTGCCCCCGCCACGACCGGCACCCCCGCCGGAACCTTGGGCGGGCCACCGGCCGACGCCACGGGGTTCGGCACCGCCGGCGTCCGCCGGCGGGTGCCCGGGGCCAGCCTGCCGCCACCCGGCCCGCAGGTCCGGCCGGTCGACGCCGTCGGCACCGACGCGGCGGACGCCCGCGCGCTCGTCGAGGCCGTCGAGTCCGGGGTACGCCAGGCCGAACGCACCGGCGGGCAGCCCTCCGAGGGTGCCGGACGGGCCCCGTTGAGCCGTCGGGTGCCCGGCGCGAACCTGTCCGTGACGGCACCCAGCGCGCCACGGCCCAACGGCCACCCGGGGGACCCCAGCGAGGTCCGCCAGCTCGTCAGCGAATTCGAGGCGGGCGTCGCCCGCGCTCTGCGTGAAGTCAGTCCAGATCGCCAGAACGAAGAGGGATCGACACGGTGACCAGCCCCTTCCTGCACGACAACCTCGACCAGCAGAACCCGCCGGGCGCGGCCGGTGACCTCAGCGCGGAGGCACGCACCTTCAACTGGCTGCTGGACTCCTTCACCTCCAGCACCGCCGGGGTGCTGGAGGCCATCGCCGTATCGTCGGACGGCCTGCTGATGGCCATGTCGGCGATCAAGGACCGGTCCAACGCGGAGCGGCTCGCGGCGGTGGTGTCCGGCATGACCAGCCTCGCCGGCGGCGCGGCGAGCTGGTACGC
Organism: Micromonospora nigra; assembly: GCF_900091585.1. Classification (NCBI taxonomy): domain Bacteria; kingdom Bacillati; phylum Actinomycetota; class Actinomycetes; order Micromonosporales; family Micromonosporaceae; genus Micromonospora; species Micromonospora nigra. The sequence goes on from NZ_FMHT01000003.1 coordinate 2,387,802, forward strand.
GCTGGGCGGCCTGAACCGCGTCATCGTGGACATGGCCGAGGGCTACCTGCTGATCAGCGCGATCAGCAGCGGCTCCGTGCTGGGGGTGGTCGCCGACCGCTCGGCGAACCTGGGCACCGTCGCGTACGAGATGACCCTCTTCGCCGGCCGGGCCGGCGGCGCCCTCACCCCCCGTCTCATCGCCGAACTCAAGAACTCCGTCCAGCAGTGACCTCCGACGTCGGCGGCGCGGATCCGGACCCGGTGGTCCGGATCCGGCCCTACCTGCGCTCGTCCGGCCCGGCCGGCGACGCGGGTCGGGCGGGCGCGCCGACGGCCGGCGGACCGGACCCGGAGTCCGACGGCCCCACCGGGCCCCGACCGTTCGTGCTGACCGCCGGACGGGTCGCCGGGGCGGACCCGGCGATCGGGTTGGAAACCCAGGTCACGGCCCGGGCCACGACCGGATCGTCCCTGCTCACCCCCGAGTCCCAGGCGATCGTCGCGCTGTGCGGCGAGCCGATCTCGGTCGCGGAGATCTCCGCGAAGACCCGCCTGCAGTTCGGCGTCACCCGGGTCCTGGTGGGCGACCTGCGCGCCGCCGGGCACCTGGACGTGCACGTCAGCGACGTCGACGACGCGCTCGACCCCGACATCATCCTGCGAGTGATTGATGGACTCCGTGCGATCTCCTGACTGGCCGGTGGTCCCGCTGGGCGGGCTGACCGCCAACAGCGCCACCGCCCGCTACGGCGGGTCGACCCCGCCCCCACCCGCCGTCGGCCGGGCGGCGCCACCACCGGCCACCGGGCCGGCCGCCGCACCGCCCACGGCACCGCCGATCCCGGTCAAGATCCTGGTCGCGGGTGGCTTCGGGGTCGGCAAGACCACCACGGTCGGCTCGATCTCCGAGATCTCCCCGCTGACCACCGAGGCGGAGATGACCAGCGCCGGGATCGGCGTGGACGACCCCGGTTCCCGGGCCGACAAGACCACCACCACCGTCGCCATGGACTTCGGGCGGGTCACCATCGACCGCAGCCTCAAGCTGTACCTGTTCGGCACGCCGGGGCAGGCCCGGTTCGGGTTCATGTGGGACGACCTGGCGCGGGGTGCCCTCGGCGCACTGGTCGTGGTGGACTCCGCCCGACTCGACGACTGCTACCCGGCGATCGACTTCTTCGAGCAGGCGGGACTGCCCTTCGTGGTGGGAGTCAACGCCTTCGACGGCAGGCTGGCGCACGATCTCCCGTCGATCCGGTGGGCACTGGCCATCGGCGAACACGTGCCCCTGGTTCGGTTCGACGCCCGGGACCGGCTGTCGGTGCGGGACGCCCTGCTGGTCGTGCTCGACCGGGCCCTGGACCGGGCCACCGGGGGCAGGGACGCCTGACCCTGGTCAGGCAGGTGACCGGGGCGGCTAGGGTCGGGCGGTGGCGCAACCCGACCTGATCCTGACCGCGCGCCTGCGGCCGGCCGCGCTGGACGCCCGACGGGGCGTCGTCCGGCTGCACCCGGAGGTGCTCACCGCGCTGGCCCTCCGCCCCGGCGACCCGGTCCGCCTGACCGGCCGGCGGGTCACCGCCGGCATCGTCGCGGCGGCCGGGCCGACCGCCGCCCCCGCCCTGCTGCACGCCGACGACCTGCTGCTGGGCAACCTCGGGGTGCGCGACGGCGGGCAGGTGACGGTGAGCCCGCTCCCCGTCGTCGCCGCCCGGCGGGTGGTCCTCGCCGGCCCGGCCGGGGTCGTCGCGGCGGTCTCCCCCGAGATGCTGCGACTCGCCCTGCTCGGCAAGGCGGTGACCGCCGGTGACGACGTCTCGCTGCTGCCGCAGGACGTGCAGCCGGACGCCTCCACCCGTTCCCTGGTGGAGGCGGCCCGCCGCAGCCTGTCCAGCCGCGTCGGCTACGCCTGGACCAGCACCCTGCTGCGGGTGGTGGCCGCCGAACCGGGCCCCGGTGCCCTGGTCACCATGGACACGCTGGTCGGCTGGGAGCACGGCCCCGCCACGCACGGCCCCGACGGCGCGCGGCCGACCGAGGCAGGACGGCCGACCGGCGCAGGACGGCCGACGAACCACGCCCCGGGCGGCGGTGCCGGCGGCGCGGCGACCGCATCCCGGGGCCGGGCCGACCCGGGGGTCGCGGCGGCGGACGGTCGCGACGCCGTCGGGACCGCTCCCGCCGATGCCGACGCCCCCTCCCTGGAGGACCTGCCCGGCCTGCGCAGCCAGGCGCAGGAGCTGACCGAACTGCTCGATCTGGGCTTCCACCACAGGGAGGTGCTGGGGCGGCTGGGCACCACCGTCTCGCTCGGGGTGCTGCTCGCCGGGCCTGCCGGCTCCGGCAAGTCCGCGCTGGTCCGGGCCGTCGCGGCCCGGGTAGGGGCCCGGATCCGGCCGGTGTGGGCACCCGAGGTGGCCGCGCTGACCAACACCGCCGCCGCCGAACGGCTGCGCGCCGCCGCCGCCGACGTGACCGGCGACGGGCCGGCGGTGCTGCTGGTGACCGATGTCGAGGCGCTGGCCCCGGCGGAGGAGGCCGGCCCGGTGGCGACCGTGTTCCGCCAGGTGCTGGCGGAGACCGTACGGGCCGGAGCGGCGGTGGTCTGCACGACCGGCCGCCCGGAGGCCGTCGACCCGGCGCTACGCGCGCCGGACCTGCTGTCGCTGCGGATCACCGTCCCGCTGCCCGATCCGGCGCTGCGCCGCGAGCAACTGGGCGTGCTGACCCGGCAGGTGCCGCTGGCCGAGGACGTCCGGCTGGACGAGGTGGCGGGCCGTACGCCCGGGTTCGTCGCCGCCGACCTGGCCGCGCTGGTGCGGGAGGCCGGCGTGCGGGCGGCGCTGCGGCAGAAGTCGGCCGAGACGCCGACGGTGGCGATGGCCGACTTCACGGCCGCGTTGGAGGTGGTGCGGCCCACCACGATGGCCGGGTCGACGCTGGAACTGGCGTCGGTGACCCTGGACGACGTGGGCGACCTGGTCGAGGTGAAGCAGACCCTGACCGAGTCGGTGCTGTGGCCGCTGACCTACCCGGACACGTTCGCCCGGCTCGGGGTGCAGCCGCCGCGCGGCGTGCTGCTCTACGGCCCACCGGGCTGCGGCAAGACGTATCTGGTCACCGCGTTGGCCGGGTCGGGGCGGGCGAACGTGCTCTCGGTCAAGGGCGCGGAGCTGATGTCGAAGTGGGTCGGTGAGAGCGAACGTGCCGTGCGGGAGCTGTTCCGCCGGGCCCGGGAGGCCGCGCCGACGCTGATCTTCCTCGACGAGGTCGACGCCCTGGCACCGGTACGCGGCCAGGCCACCGACGGGGGCACCGCCGACCGGGTGGTGGCCGCGCTGCTGACCGAGCTGGACGGGATCGAGGCGCTGCGCAACGTGGTGGTCGTCGGCGCGACGAACCGACCCGACCTGGTCGACCCGGCCCTGCTGCGCCCCGGCCGGCTGGAACGGCTGGTGTACGTGCCGCCGCCGGACGGTCCGGCCCGGGTGGAGATCCTCCGGGCCGCCTCCCGGGGCGTGCCGTTCGCCCCGGACGTCGACCTGTCCACGCTGGGCGAGGAGCTGGACGGCTTCTCGGCGGCGGACTGCGCGGCGCTGGTCCGCGAGTCCGCGTTGGCCGCCATGCGCGAGTCGCTGTCCGCGTCCACGGTCACCGGCGCGCACCTGGCCGCCGCCCGGTCCCGGGTCCGGCCGTCGCTGGATCCGGCCCAGGTCGCCTGGCTGGCGGCGTACGCACAGCAGCGGGCGGGCTGAGCCGCGCACCGTGGGCGGCGGCGGACCGGGTCGGCCCGGAAGGCCGATCAGGGCGCCGGCGGAGTCGAATCCAGACAGATCTCCGCCCGCACGCCGCCGTCCTGGTCGTGGAACTCGGCCCCGCACTTCGCCAACGCCGACAACGCCCCGGGATTGTCCCGCGTGGTCTCGGCCACCACTCGTCGCATTCCGGCCGCCGCGGCCAGGTTCAGCAACTCCCGCAGGGCCGCCGGGCCGATGCCCTGGCCCCGGGCGGAACGCCCCAGCCACAGGCCCGTCTCCACGGTGCCCGGCTCGTCGCGGCGGGTCATCCGGATCATGCCGACCACCTCACCGCCGGCGAGGATGGCGTACATGCGGGTACGCGTCGGCCCGTCCAGACCGGCGAAGCTGGCCCGGTGGAAGTCGCGGAACGCCTCCCGGCGGGCGTGCGACCAACCGGCCGGCGCCTCGACCGGTGGCATGACGTCGGCAGGCTCGGCCTCGGCAGCCGCCACGGACAGCAGCGACTCCAGGTTCCGCTCGTCCACCGGCTCCAGCCGCACCGTTCCCGTCACGTGCCGGAGTCTGCCCGCCCCACCGGCCCACGTCCAGCCAGTTGACGGTGAACTGCCTGGTCGGCCGACCCGGAGACCCGACGTCAGCGGCGCCGGCTGCGGGCCCGCGACGAACGCAGCCGCCGCAGCCGGCCGACCAGCACCGGGTCGGCGGCGAGCGCGGCCGGATTGTCCAGCAACGCGTTCAACAGCTGGTAGTAGCGCGTGGCGGACAGGTCGAAACGGTCACGGATGGCCTGTTCCTTCGCGCCGGCGTGCCGCCACCACTGACGTTCGAAGGCGAGGATCGCCTGGTCCCGCTCGGTCAGGCCGCCGGTGGGGGCGTCCTCGGGTGCGGCGTCGCCGCTCCGCTCGCTGGCGACCAGGTCGGCGGGAGTGGCCGGGGCGGCCCGGGGCGCGGGCACCGAGGGCGTCGCGGGGTCGGGCGACGGCCGGGGGGCGGGCACGGTGGCGGGACGGTCACCTCCGGCCCGCTGGCCGGGGGCGGCCTTCCCGGCCGGCGACGGCTCGGGGGCGCCCTCTCCGGCCGGCGACGGCTCGGGGGCGGCCTCTCCGGCCGACGACGACTGCTCGGGAGTTGCCGGGGCGGCGTCGGGCTGCATGGCGCTCCTTGACGGCGGGCCGGCTCGGCGGCGGGGCGGCCGGCCGGGCGACGCCAACCGGGGCTCACCAGCCTAACCAGGGCCTGCGACGGTCGCATCCGACGCGCACGGCCGCGGCCCGGGCACCTGCCCGGGCCGCGACCGTCCCCCGTTGCTCAGGTGATGTCGCGCCGGCGCATGAACCACATGGCCGCTCCGAGGATCACCGTGACGGCGACGGCGAACAGCACCGAGGACTGCTGCCAGGTGATCTCCAGGACGTCGGGCTGACACTCGCCGGTGTAGCTGACGTTGCAGGCGTCCCAGTCCTGCAACTCCACCTTCTTGGCCATCCAGGCGTACACGTAGGTCGGCAGCAGCCAGGCCTCGGGGAAGCGCACCCCGGACATGCCGAGCAGGATGCCCAGGCCGACCTGGCCGACGATCATCACGCCGATCGCCCCGCCGAGCGCCATCGCGGTGTGCCGACCGAGGGAGGCGAGCGCGAACCCGATGATGGCCGCGACCAGCGCCAGCGTCACCCCCCGCAGGCCGGTGAGCGCGAACGACTGCCACGCACCGGAGGTGACCCCTTCCGTGCTGCCCCGGAAGGTGGCGACCAGCCAGAAGCCGGCGGCCCAGAGCACGGCGGTGGGCAGGGCCACCGCGAGCAGGCCGGTGAGCAGCGCGCCGAGCTTGGTCAGCAGGACGGTGAGCCGCTTCGGCCGCCACAGCAGCAGGTTCATCATCCCGCCGGTGCTCCACTCGGCACCGACGAAGGAGGCCCCGACGACGAACCCGATGAGCGCCATGATCGCCGCGAACGGGATGACCATCTCGCCGAAGCCGTCCCGGAACACGAAGGTCGGGGGCAGGTGCCACTCGGCCTGGAAGGACTCCCGGGGGGCCGGGGTGATGTCGGCGCAGTCGGCCGGGAAGCGCTGCTCGTCGGCGGTGCCCGCGGCCTTGGCCTGCTCGCACTCCGTCCGGTGCTGCTCGACGTAGCGCAACTGGCTCTGGTATTCGGCCTCGGCGGCGCGTTCGGCCTTGGCGAGCTGCGCGGCGTCGATCTTCTGGTTGGTGAAGAACATCCCGGCCAGCACGGCGGCCAGCACCAGCAGGCCGGCGAGCGTGGCGAAGCGGGCGAAGCGGCGCTTGGCGAGCCGGCGCAGCTCGGTACGGAAGAGGCTCACGCGCCCCACCCTCCTGCGGTGAACGCGGACTCCGCCCCACCGACCTTCGTGGACTGGTCGACCTGCCGGTGCTGGCCGGGAACCGGCGCGGTGGCGGTCAGTTCGAGGAAGACGCTCTCCAGGTCGACGGCGACCGGTGACAGCTCGCTGACGTAGAGCCCCTGCTCGGCCAGCAGTCGGGTGACCACGGCAGGTTTGTCGACGCCGGCGAGCATCAGGTGGTCGGGTTGCCCGGTGACCCGGATGCCGGCGCGGGTCAGCGCGTCGGCGGCGGCGGGCAGGTCGGTGACCGCCTCCAGGCGGACCCGCACCGCGCCGGAGGAGTGCTGCGCCAGCACCTCCTCGACGGGCCCGAAGGCGACCCGCTGGCCCAGCGAGATGATGGTGACCGAGTCGCAGATGAGCTGGATCTCGCCGAGAATGTGGCTGGACAGCACCACCGTCATCCCGGATTCGGCGAGGGTGCGCATGAGGGTGCGCATCTCCCGGATGCCGCCGGGGTCGAGACCGTTGGCCGGCTCGTCGAGGATCAGCAGCTTCGGGTTCTTCAGCAGGGCCGAGGCGACCGCCAGCCGCTGTTTCATGCCGAGCGAGTACGTTCTGACCCGCTCGCCGGCCCGGTCGCGCAGCCCGACCAGTTCCAGCACCTCGTCGACGCGCTGCTGCGGCACCTCGCCCGCACCGGCCAACAGGGACAGGGTGTCCCGGGCGGTGAAGTGCGGAAAGAACTGCGGGCTCTCGACGATCGCGCCGACCTGGCCGGCGACCTGCGGCAGGGCGGCGGGCACCTCGTGGCCGAGGATCGACATCCGCCCGCCGTCGGGGCTGATCAGCCCGAGCAGCGTACGCAGCGTGGTCGTCTTGCCGGAGCCGTTGGGGCCGAGGAAGCCGTGCACCTGCCCCGCCTCGACCCGCATGTCGAAGCCGTCCAGGGCGTGGCGGGTGCCGCGCCGGCGACTCTTGTACGTCTTACGCAGACCTTCGATTTCCAGGACAGCTGGCAAGCTGCACCTCCCCCGTAGGTGAACGAGTCAGGCCACACCATACGTGGTATGCAGGCGAAGGCAATACCGGGTATGCACCGCCACGCCGAGAACCGCCGACGGTGTGACGTCGGCGACGGAGAGTGAGGTCAGGCGCAGATCACGTGCACGCCGGCGGCGCGGAACGCCTCCACCACGTCGGGGGCGGCCCCGGAGTCGGTGACCAGCGTCTCGACCCGGTCCACGGGGCAGATCCGGGCGAAGGCGTGACCGCCCAGCTTGGACGAGTCCGCGATGATGACCACCCGCTTGGCACGGGCCACCATCAGATTGTTCATCGCCGCCTCACCCTCGTGGTGGGCGGCGGCGCCGAGCTGCGGGTCGATGGCGTCCACGCCGAGCAGGGCCACGTCCAGGGTGACCTCGCGCAGCAGGGCCCCGCCCAGCGGGCCGACCAGCTCGAACGACTTGGGCCGCACCACCCCGCCGGCCACCACGACCTTCATCCGCGAGCGGACCAGCAACTCGTTGGCGATGTTCAGCGCGTTGGTGACCACGGTGAGCTGCGCACCCTCGGCGTTGGTGTTCAGGTCGGGCCGCACGGCCAGGGCGCGGGCCACCTCGGTGCTGGTGGTGCCGCCGTTGAGACCGACCACCGTGCCGGGGGTGACCAGCGCGGCGGCGGCGGCACCGATGCGCTGCTTCTCGGCCGAGTGCTTGGCGGTCTTGTAGCGCAGCGGCAGGTCGTACGACACCCCGTTGGCCACCGCGCCACCCCGGGTACGGGTGATCATCTGCTGCTGGGCGAGCTGGTCGAAGTCCCGCCGGATGGTGGCCTGGGAGACGTCCAGCCGGCCGGCGGCCTCCTCGACGCTGACCCGTCCGCTGTCGGTCAACATCTCCAGCAGGGCGTTCCATCTCGCGTAGCGGTCCACCCCGGAGCCTCCAGTGACTTGCACGCACGGTGATTGATTGCGTGCACACTAGTGCGCGAAACTGGGATGGCGCAAAACTCTCGGCTGCTCGATCCGCCGGGCGGTTGCGACGAGCACAGAAGATCGCGCAGAATGACGCGCGAAACATGGGCTTAACGAGCCCTATCGCGCAACGACCTCCCCGGCGAGGAGTTCCCATGGCGTACGTCCACGCGGAGATCGCGAGCCAGCCGGAATGCTGGCGGGAGGCGGCGCAGCTCGCCCCCACGGTCGCCAGCCACCTGCCCCGCCCCGGCGAGCGGGTCGCCGTCGTGGGCTGCGGCACGTCGTGGTTCATGGCCATGGCGTACGCGGCCCGCCGCGAGGCCGCCGGGCAGGGCGAGACCGACGCGTTCCAGGCCAGTGAGTTTCCCGCCGGCCGGCACTACGACCGGCTGCTCGCCGTCACCCGCTCCGGCACCACCACCGAGGTGACCGACCTGCTCGCCGCGCTGCGCGGGCGGGTGCCGAGCACCGTACTCGTCGGCGACCCCGGATCCCCGGCGGTCGACCTGGCCGACGCCGCCGTGACCATGCCCTTCGCCGACGAACGGTCGGTCGTGCAGACCCGCTTCGCCACCACCGCGCTGGCCCTGCTCCGCGCCCACCTGGGCGACAACATCGCCGCGCTGGCCGCCGACGCCGAGGTGGCCGTCCGCGCCCCGCTGCCGATCGACCCGGCGCTGATCGAGCAGGTGACTTTCCTGGGGCGGGGCTGGACGGTCGGGCTGGCCCAGGAGGCCGCACTGAAGTGCCGCGAGGCGGCCACCTTCTGGGCCGAGGCGTACCCGGCGATGGACTACCGGCACGGCCCCATCTCGATCGCCGCACCGGGCCGGCTGGTGTGGGCGTTCGGCGGGATCCCCGACGGCCTGCCCGAGGACGTCGCCGCCACCGGCGCGGCCTTCGTGCACAGCCGCACCCACGGTGCCCGCACCGTGCTCAGCACCTGGGCCGCCGGCCGCACACCGGTCGACCCGATGGCCGACCTGATCCTCGCCCAACGCTTCGCCGTGGCGCTCGCCACCAGCCGGGGTCTCGACCCGGACGCGCCCCGACACCTGAGCCGGTCCGTGGTGCTCACGTGACCGACGGCAACGTCGTCGTCGCACTGGACGTGGGCGGTACGGGGATGAAGTGCGCCCTGGTCCGCCCGGACGGCACGGTGGCACACGCCGAACGGCACCCCACCGACGCCGAACGCGGGCCCGCGGCGGTGGTCGACACGATCCTGTCCGTGGCCGGGGCGCTGGCCGGAAAGGCGCACGCCGCCGGCCTGGCCCCGATCGGCGCGGGCGTGGTGGTGCCGGGGGTGGTGGACGAGGCGCGCGGGAGGGCCGTCTGGTCGGCCAACGTCGGCTTCCGCGACATACCGCTGCGGGACCTGGTCTCGGCGCGGCTCGGCCTGCCGGCGGCGCTCGGCCACGACGTGCGGGCGGGCGGCCTCGCCGAGGCCCGGCTCGGCGCCGGCCGCGACGCCCGGCACGTGCTGTTCGTCGCCATCGGCACCGGCATCGCCGCCGCGCACGTGGTCGACGGGTCGGCCGCCGTCGGCGCGCACGGTGCCGCCGGGGAGATCGGCCACATCCTGGTACGTCCCGACGGCCCGCGCTGTGGATGCGGACGCCCCGGCTGCCTGGAGGCGGTCGCCTCCGCCTCAGCGGTCGCCCGCCGCTACGCCGAGCTCGCCGGCAGGGCAGAGTCGACCGACGAGCCGCAGCAGGCCGACGGCGCGACGCAGGCCCACGGGCCGCAGCCGGCCGACGGGGCGGACGGCGCGTCCGTCGGCGTCCCGGTCCCCGGCGCGACGATGGTGACGGCCGCCGAGGTGGCCGACCGGGCGGCAGCCGGCGAGTCGCTGGCCGGGCGGGTGTGGCGGGAGGCGGTCGAGGCTCTCGCCGACGGCCTCGCCACCGGGCAGGCGCTCTTCGACGTGGAGACGGTCGTGCTCGGTGGCGGCCTCGCGCAGGCCGGCGACCTGCTGCTCGACCCCCTGCGCGTGGCGCTTCGCGAACGGCTGACCTTCCACCGGGAACCGCGGTTGGTTCCGGCCACCCTGGGCGACGAGGCCGGCTGTCTCGGTGCCGCCCTGCTCGCCCTCGACCAGTTGGAGACGCGATGACCGTACGGGTGAACGGCAAGGTGGTGACCCCGAACGGGGTGATCTGGCAGGGCTGCGTCGAGCTGGCCGACGACCGCATCACCGCCGTCGCGGAGTACCCGTCGGTGCGCGACGGCCACTGGATCGTGCCCGGCTTCGTCGACATGCACACCCACGGTGGAGGGGGTCACACCTTCACCACCGGTGACCCCGGGCAGGCCCGCGACGCCGCCGCGTTCCACCTGCGCCACGGCACCACCACCCTGCTCGCCAGCCTGGTCAGCTCGCCGTTCGAGCTGATGCGCGACGCCACGGCGGCGTACCGGCCGCTGGTGCGGGAGGGGGTGCTGGCGGGCGTCCACTTCGAGGGGCCGTACCTGTCGACGGCCCGCTGCGGCGCGCAGAACCCCGAGTTCCTCCGCGACCCGTCGACCGACGAGCTGACCGAGCTGGTGGAACTCGGCGCAGGCGCGGTGCGGATGGTCACCATCGCGCCCGAGCGGGACGGCGCGCTGGACGCGGTCCGGCTGCTCACAGCGGCCGGGGTGGTCGTCGCCGTCGGCCACACCGACGCCACGTACGAGCAGACCCGGGCCGCGGTGGCGGCGGGCGCGAGCGTCGGCACCCACCTGTTCAACGGGATGCGACCGGTGCACCACCGTGAGCCCGGCCCGGTGGTGGCGCTGCTCGGCGCGCCGAACGTGATCTGCGAACTGGTCGCCGACGGGGTGCACCTGCACGACGGCACGCTGGCCTTCGCCACGTCGACCGCCGGCCCGGAGCGCTGCGCCCTGGTCACCGACGCGATGGCCGCCGCCGGCATGCCCGACGGCGAGTACGAGCTGGGCGGCCAGACCGTGACCGTGGCCGACGGGGTGGCCCGGCTGACCCGGGACGGCGCGATCGCCGGCAGCACCCTCACCATGGACGCCGCCCTGCGCCAGGCGGTCGCCGCCGGCATCCCGATGCCCGACGCCGTCCGCATGGTCGCCACCACGCCCGCCCGCGCGATCGGCCTCGCCGACCGGGTCGGTGCCCTCCAGGTGGGAATGCGCGCCGACCTGGTGGTGCTCGACGACGACCTCAACGTGGTCCGGGTGATGCGCGCCGGCTCCTGGGTGGAGTGACGGCACCCGGACCGCCCGCCAGCACCAGGCCCCGTGTCAGCTCGCCGTCGCGATGTCCACGCCCAGGACGGCCTGTTCGTCGGGACGGTGCACGAGCACGTCCGCCAGGAACGACTGCACCGCGTGGCGCATCCCCACGTCCCGGCCGGCCCGCTCGGACAGCAACCACTTGTGCTCGATGATCTGCGCGAACAGCTCCTGCGGCTCCAACTTGCGGCGCAGGTGCGCCGGCACGGCGCGCACCACCGGCTCGAAGACCTCGGTCAGCCAGCGGTGCGCGGCCTGCTGCTCGTCGGTGAGGTCACTTTCCGCCCGGTACGCGTCGAGGTCGTTCAGCAACCGCCGGGCCTGGTTCTCCTCCGCGTCCAGGCCGGTGAGGCGCAGCAGCCGGCGGGTGTGGTAGCCGGCGTCGACCACCTTCGGGCGAACCAGGTAGCGCCCGTTGTCGATGGTCGACATGGCCACCTCGGCCACGTCGAAACCCAGCTCGTTGAGGCGTCGGATGCGGCCCTCGATGTCGTGCCGGGCCGCGCGTTCGACCTGCTGCTCGTAGGTGATCTCGTGCCAGAGCCGCTCGTAGCGCTGCACGACCTCCTCGCACACCACCTCAGGGTCGATCGACTCGTGCAGCAGCCCCGCGGCCTGCAGATCCAGCGCCTCGCCGAAGATGTTGACCCGGGCGATCTCCAGGTCCTCGCCGCGCTGGCCGTTCGACAGCGAGCTGTGCAACGCCCCCGTCTCCGCATCCACCAGGTATGCGGCGAACGCGCCCGCGTCCCGCCGGAACAGCGTGTTCGACAGCGAGCAGTCGCCCCAGAAGAAACCCGTGAGGTGCATCCGTACGATCAGCGCGGCCAGCGCGTCGAGCAACCGGCCCATCGTCTCCGACCGCAGGGTGTGGGAGAACAGTGCCCGGTACGGCAGCGAGAACTGCAGGTGCCGGGTGATCAGCACCGACTCGAGGGGTTGCCCGTCGTCGGTCTGCCGGTCGGCGACGATCGCCACCGCCTCGACCGACGGGAAGTCGATCCGTTCCAGGGCGCGCAGCAGGTCGTACTCCCGTTCGGCGATCCGCTCGCGGGTCTCCTTGAACGCGTACACGAAGTCGCCGAGCCGGACGAACCGCACGATGTGCCGGGAGATGCCCTGCGGCAACGCCACCAGGTGCTCGGCAGGCCACTGCTCCAACGGTGTCGACCAGGGAAGGTCGAGCAGCGCCGGGTCGACGAGGGCCGAGGTGATCCGCACGGGGACAAGTGTGACGGCTACCCCCACCGCCGCGCCTCCCTTCGTGGTTGGGCACACAGACCCCCGGCACGTCCGGGCCGGCGTCGCGGGTGGCCGGTAGCGTGGTCGCGTGCGGGAGACCACGACGGTACGGTCGAAGCCGCTGCTCCGGCCGGTCCGGCCGGTCGGCTGGTGGTTCGACGCCCTGCTGCTCGCCGGGCTGGTGGCGCTCACCGTCGCCCTCGCCAACGGTCACCTCTTCGGTCTCGACCGCGCGGTTGCCGACTGGTCCGACGCACACCGCCCCGCGGTGGCCTACTGGGTCGCCCGCATCCTCAACTACCTGGGTCAGGGCACCCCGCTGACGCTGATCGCCGCCGGGCTGGGCGTCCTGCTGGCGGTCCGGCTCCGGTCGGTCCGCCCGCTGCTGCCGCCGGTCGTCGCGTTCGCCTTCACCTACCTGACGATCGGCCCGCTCAAGGTGTGGACGGCCCGGCCGGCGCCCAGCGCCGCCACCCGTGAGCCGTTCCTACCGCCGGAGCAGACCCTCCCGCTCTTCCAGGACGACCTGCCGCTGCGCTTCGCCCAGTCCTACCCGTCCGGGCACGTCGCCAACGCGATCGTCTGGTACGGGGTGATCGCCCTGCTGCTCGCCCCGTTGCTGCGCTGCTACGGGCGCACGATTCCGCCCCGACTGGTGACCGTGGTCCGGATCGTCCCGCCGCTCGTGGTGCTCTGCACGACGACCTACCTGGGCTGGCACTGGTTGACCGACTCGGTGGCCGGACTGCTGCTCGGTCTCCTGCTGGACCGGCTGCTGCACCGGCTCCCGTGGGACGATCTCCCGTTGCCCGCGCGGTTGCGGGCCTGGGACCGGCCGTTCACCTCGTACCCCTAGGGTCGGCGCGTGGATCAGCTGGCACGCCGGTTGGGCGTACCCGAGGCGGTGGTCATCGGGTTGGGAGCGATGCTCGGCGCGGGCATCTTCGTGGTCTTCGCCCCCGCCGCAGCGGCGGCCGGCGGAGCCGGCCTGCTGCCCGCCCTGACACTGGCCGGGTTCGTCGCCTACTGCAACGCCACCAGCTCCGCCCGCCTCGCCGGCCGGTACCCCGAATCCGGCGGCACCTACGTGTACGGGCGGGAACGCCTCGGCCCGTTCGCCGGGTTCGTGGCCGGCTGGGGGTTCGTGGTCGGCAAGACGGCCAGCTGTGCGGCGATGGCGCTGACCATCGGGGCGTACCTGTGGCCCGGGCAGGCCCGGCTCGTGGCCGTCGGCGCGGTCGTGGCGGTGACCGCCGTGAACCTGCGCGGTGTGGCGAAGACCGCCGCCGCGACGAGGATCCTGGTCGGACTGGTGCTCGCCGTGCTGGCCCTGGTCGCGGTGACCGGCGTCGGCGACGTCGACCCGGGCCGCCTCGGCGAACCGGGCGGCGACTGGCGGGGCGTGCTCACCGCTGCCGGGCTGCTGTTCTTCGCGTTCGCCGGGTATGCGCGGGTGGCCACCCTCGGCGAGGAGGTCCGCGACCCGCAGCGGACCATTCCGCGCGCGGTGCCGCTCGCGCTCGGCATCGTGCTGGCGATCTACCTGGTGCTGGCCGTGGTCACGCTCGGCGTGCTCGGCCCCGACCGGCTGGCCGCGTCCGCCGCGCCCCTGGCCGACGTGGTGAGCGCCGCCGGGCTGCCCGGCCTGGCCTGGGTGGTCCGGGCCGGCGCGGCCGTCGCGGTGACCGGGGTGCTGCTGTCCCTGCTCGCCGGGGTCGGCCGCACCACTCTGGCGATGGCCCGCCGCCGCGACCTGCCCGGCGCGCTGGACGCCGTCCACCCCGTCCACCGGGTGCCGCACCGGGCCGAGCTGGCGGTGGCCGCCGTGGTGATCGTCGTGGTGCTGCTCGGCGACGTGCGGGACGCCATCGGCTTCTCCAGCGTCACCGTGCTGGTCTACTACGCGATAACCAACGCGGCGGCGCTGACGCTGGGGCGGGAACCGGAGCGGAAGCTGCCGGTGCAGGTGCTGGCCGCGCTCGGGCTGGTCGGCTGCCTGCTGCTCGCGGTCAACCTGCCACTGTCGAGCGTGCTGGCCGGCTTCGGGGTGCTGGCCCTCGGCGCCGTCTGGTACGGGTCAGGTCGATTCGGCCGTCGGCTCTGGTAGGTAAGCTGTGTACTTCTGCTTGATCAATGAGTTGTAGGCGTAACCCCACAACCGGGTGCCACGGAAGGTCCATACCTGGCCGGCCCTGACATCCACGATCGCTGGCTGGGCCATCGCTGCAAAGCCGCTGAGGTTCAGCCGGTAGGCCTTCTGTGTCAGCTTGGTGGTGGTGGAGTCCACCGACTCGGTCACCATGATGGGCAAGACGACGACGCCCGACTGCATGCCGCGCCACTGACCCTTGCGTTCCAGCCCCAGGTTGACCACATCATCGACGAAGGCACTCAAACCCTGCACATCGACTCGCTCCATCTTTGCGGCGGCCACGAAAATGTGAATCCTGGTCAGCGCCCTTACTTGTGCCCGGTACCCGACCAGTACCGGCAATGGGCCGAGCGACTCATCGGCTATCGCACACTTATCGGCAATCAATCGCTGCCGAACAACTTCCAGATAGCCATCTGGTGACATCATGTCAATTTCCCTCTCCACGCCGCCACCTATCGAGCAAAGAAAAGTAGGTTGGCACCCCCACGATTGCCCTGAAGAGGTAGACGGCAGCCGTCAACAATAGAAGTACCCCCAGAGCCCTACCAGCGATCCGGAAAGCTCCATAAACGAGAGACCAAAGCCCAGAGACTGGCGCGCCGTAGCTACATCCACTTCGTCCCGGCCCGTTGCAAGCCTCGCGGAGTGCGATGGTCTTCCCTATGTCCTGCGGGCTAGCGATGGATCGGCCCACGAACGCCTCTACTCGGCCGCCATCCTGCTGAACCGAGATCCGACAGGTCCACCAGTAGCCCAGCCCCTGGCGACTTACCGGACCGTCTCGATGACAACTCTCGACGGTCACTTGGACTGAACGCTCCGTCGGGCCAAATGGACGGATGGAGCCGGTGCCGGGGTACAAGCCTGCCAAGGTCAGGTAGAGGAGTGTCAGCCCGTAGGCCACAGCAAGGACGATCACCATGAAGAACAACTGTCGGACCCGGTAGAGGAACGGACCGTACCGTTGCCACGCCAAGACCTCGCGTGCCCGGAAGTCACGCGAGATCTTGGTCGACTCCGGTGGCTCAGTCAGAATCCACCTCCGAGCAAACCACCAGCAATCTGCGGCACCGCCGTCATCGGGTTGAAGGAGTATCCGTCGTTCACGAGCTGTACGACGTCATCTCTTGTGGTTGGAGCGACGGCCCCGACGACTCCAGCTGACAGACCACTCGGTGAGACAGCACCCTGTAGCACCATCCGGCCGGTTCCGAGTGCGATCGCCGCATGCCCCTTGACCCCTCCACCGGCCTTGGCCGCATCGGCCGACCACTGCTGAACGCTGCCCCTGAAGAACGTGCCGAGGTTGTTGTTGGTTGATCCGCCGATCGCTCGGCTGATCAGTGCTGGCGAGCCTTGTCGCGCGGCGGCGACCGTACCACGTCCCAGCGTAGTTAGGGCAGAGCCAGCACCTGGCGCGACGCCTCTGAGACCTCCCCCCACTAAACCGCCGAAGGCACCACCGAGAGCGGTGCCCGCAGCACCACCGACGATCCCAAGAAGTGCGCCAGCGCCCGTGTCGAGAGCCAGACTGCCCGCTGAACAACGACTCTCGTCACCCCCGGCGCACTTCAGCCCGCCCGCGACGAGACCAGAAACCGCGCCACCGAGGGCACCGCACAGGAGTGCCCCACTGCCACCGGTGATGACCGTGCAGGTGAGGCCGACAGCGACACCAGCGACCACGCCCACAACATCGGCGTTCTCCTTGGCCCAGTTCCAGCCAGCGGCAGCGGTGCTCTTGGCTCGCTTACCGCTGCGGCACCAGAAGCTGGCCTGGCATTCGCGCTGTTTGCGTGCTGCTTCGGCGCGTTCGTTGCTTGCCTGCCTGAACGCCTCACGTTGCGCCTGGCAGCTGGATCCGCAGGCCGGGGGAACGTACTTCTTGACGATCTTGGTCGATCGCTCCCCGGTGGAGGTGGTGGTGACGTAGGCGCGGTCACCCGTGTCCTCGCTGTTCTCGGTGTGGTAAAGGCCGGTGGGGTCGGCGTTGTCGACAGGATTGTTCCCGCCGTACTGGTAGGCGTTGTACTGGTCGGGGTCGTCGGCCATGAGGACCGGGTCGACGGAGATGAAACGGCCCAGGATCGGGTCGTACTGTCGGGCGCCGACGTTGGTCAGGCCGGTGGGGTCGATGTCGCCACCGACGAATCCCTTGTTGTTGGCCCAGGTGGGGTTCGCGCCGCGTGGTGCCCCGTACGGCGTCTGCCGCCGGATGGAGACGGCCTGGGTGCCGGCGTTGATCGCTGTCTGCTGGGTGCCCTGGTGATCGTGGTAGAGCCAGGTCAGGTCGGTCGACGCCGAGCCGCCCTTGCGGCTGGCGCAGACGTTGCCGGCGAAGCTGTAGTAGCGGGTGCCGGTGTTGACGGTGCCCTCGCGACGGATCTCCTGCCCGGGCAGGTAGAGGGTGGTGCCGCTGCTGTCGCGGCGGATGATCCGGGTGCCGTCGGCGTCGTAGATGTTGGTCTCGACGGTCTGTCCGCCGGCCGAGACAGTGGCGAGCTTGCCCTCGGCGTCCCAGCCCAGGGTCTGGCTGTTGGCCCCGGTGCCGCAGTTGTTGGCGGCGGTGCCGGCAGGGCGACAGGTGGTGTTGCCGGTGGCGTCGTAGGTGTAGTTGGTGACGACGGCGCTCTGGCCGGGCGCCTCGGTCGTCATGGCGGTGACGGCGTGCGGTCGTACGACGTCCTGGCCGCCGACGGGCACCGCGTACGTGCGGGTGGTGTCGCCGCCGGCAGCGTGGCTGGTCTCGATCGTCCGCGAGGCGGTGCTGTTGAACGTCCATTCGAGCCAGTACGGTGCCGGGCCGCCCAGGTTCGCCACCGTCGGATCGGTCTGGCAGGTCACCCCGGCCTTGGGCGTCCAGGCGCTGCGGAGTTGACCGAGAGGATCCGACCGGAAGCACTGCGTGTCCGCCTGGCCAACCTCAGGCTTCTCCTCGATGGAGGTGAAATTGCCGCTGTCGTCGTAGTAGTAGTTGCGGTCAGATACGGTGCCGGCCACGTTCTCACGGTGCACCGTGGTGCGTTTGACGCGACGGGTCGCCTCGTAGCGCTCGACGACGTCCTTTGCGTAGACCCCGCCGGGCAACTTGTACATCGAACCACTTCGCTCGCCGTAGGCCGTGTAACTGGCGGTGGCCATCGTGCCGGCCGAGCCGGTGAGACTGGTGTTCAGAGCCACGGGCATGCCGGTGGTGGCGTCGTAGTCGGTGGTGACCTCCTCGGTCACCAGACCACCTGCCGCGGGATAGGAGATCGACGTGGGGGCACCGGTCGCGGCCGAGTAGCCGTAGGTGTAGACGTAGGTGCCGTTCAGGCCGCTCTCGCTGGTGGGGATGACGTAGTTGACGCCCTTGGGCTGGTAGCGGTCGTCGAAGTTGCGCACCTGCCACCGGTACGCGTTGGTGCTGCCGGCCGGCTCGTAGCGGATCGCCTGGGTCAGTTGACCCCTGAACCCGCCCTGACCGGTGTAGAGGGTGTCGTACTTCCATTCCGTGCGGAGCGCACCGGTGGCCGAGTCGTCGCGCAGCTCCTTCTTCCGGCCGAGCACGTCGTAGCCGTGCCAGAGCACCTCGCCCCGCGCGTCGGTGGTGGTGACCAACTCGTCGGCGTCGTTGAAGGTGCTGACCGTCACGCCCTTGTCCGGGTCGGTGGAACGCCACAACCGGCCCTTGGCGTCGTACTCGTTGACCCACTGGTTGCCGGCGGGGTCGATCGTCTTGACCTGCTGGCCCTTACGGTCGAAGACGTACTGGGTCTCCTGGTACGCACCGCCGACACCGGCCGCGGTGGTGTGCTGGCGCAGCTTGACGACGCGCCCCTCGGCATCGGTCACCGTCGTGGTCGGGGTGCCGCCCTGCGGCGGAGTGACCTTGGTCAGATCCCCCTCGTGCGCGGTGACGGTGCGCCACTTCTCGACCAGGTTGGTGACACCGTCACCGGCCAGGAGGATCGTGTTCGTGGGCCGTGACGCCCGGTCGAAGATGGTCTTGGACACGGCCGGCAGCGACCATTCCGGTTCCCACCACAGCGTGCCGGAGGGCGTGCCGGGCTCGGCGTGCGCCCCGTAGGAGATCGAGGCGCGACCGAGGCTGTCGTGGAGGGTGTCGGTGACCACCCGGGCGCCCGTCCCGTCCGCCGCCGGGGTCTGGGTCTGCCGGGGGCGCAGCAGCCCGTCGAGGATCTCGTACGAGGTCAGGTAGTTGCCGTCCGCGTTCAGGGTCTGCGCCCTGACGAAGGGGTAGGCGTTACGGGCGGCAGCGAAGGTGTACGTGTACTGGGCCGACGGCGTGGTGGGGTTCGCCGCCTTGGGCCAGCCGAGTTCCCACACCTTGCTGACCCGCCCGAGCGCGTCGTACTCCACGTCCGCGATCACCCTGTTGTTGGGGTCGGTCGCCTTGACGGTTGATCCCCAGTAAGGGTTGGTGTCCGCCGACGAGGTCCAGTTGAACGGCGCCGGACCGGTGGTGGTCACCTTGGTGACCGGGCCGCCGACCGCGGGGGTGAAGGCGGTGGTGGAGACGTTGCCCTTGATGTCGGTCGAGCTGACCGGCCGGCCGGTGAAGTCGTAGCTGCCCTGGGACGTGGTTTGCCACACCGTGCCGGTGCCGGACGCCCAGTCCTTGAGCTGCTCGGTCTTCGTCACCGACCCGAATGTCGGCGCGGTGTCGACGCTGCTGGCCCCGTCGTAGTAGCTCCGGGCGTCGGAGATGACGTCATCGACGGTGGACGGGTTCGTGCCGCAGGCCAACGCCGTGGTGGTGGTTCTCTTCACCGTACGGGTCAGGTTCTTGCCGGTGTTGCGGTTGTAGCTGTAGGTGATGCACTTCTCGTCACCGGTGACGTCGACGTCGCCGTCGTCCTGCGACCAGTTCACCGTGCCGTAGGTGTGGTCGAGGCTCTTGGTGCCCCGCGAGGTGCGCCAGCCGCGGCTGCCGTCGACGCCGAGGGCCGTCGCCTTGTAGGTGGTCTGGGTGTCGACGAACCGGGCCTCGACGGTGTCGCCGTTGACCGTCCGGCTGGCGGTCGGGTTGGACCGCCACGGCACGTTCACCGTCTTCGACACCGGCTTGGTGTCGACGCCGTTGTAGACGATCTGCTCGCGCACCTGACCGGCGAACTGGTCCTCGTCGTAGACCGTCTCCGAGCCCAGCGACGCGGGCACGGTCACGTTGCGGGTGCCGCCGGTGGGGCTGGCCTTGTCCCCGTGCATGCCGCGCAGATATTTGGTGACGGTCAGGGTCTGGGTCGCGGGGTCGTCCCCGACACGGGTGTTGACCTGGGCGTAGCCCCGCCACTGCGACCACGTCTTGCGGTCCGGCTTGGACAGGCCGTCGTCGTCGGCGTAGTGCCAGGCCGGGTTGCCGACGTACTGGTACCAGGTGTGCCTCGACGGCGCCTGGTGCCCGTCGGTGAGCTCTACGTCGTCCTCGGCCACATGCTCGACCCGGTGCTTGTGCCACCACTCGGTGATCAGGCGCTGCCCGGTCAGGTCGGTCGGGTCGGGAACCCGTACCGGGTAGCACCGTCTGGTGTTCGTGTGCGGATCCAGCGTCTGCACCATGGCGGCGGTGCACTCGGGCAAGGCGTAGTCGACCTTGATCCGAGACCCGCTCTCGGTGACGATGCTGGAGATCCGCAGCCAGTTGTCGGTCGTGCCGTGCTCGGTCAACACCCGGTTCGGCATCGACACCGCCTCGAACGTCACCGGCGGCAGGCTGACGGTCCCGCCGACGTGGCCGGCGTGGTCGATCCGGTCCAGCCACAGCCCGGTGTGGGTGGAGTCAGCGGTGGCCGCGAAGGTGTGGCTCAGCGTCCACGACTCCACGTCCTGCCAGGCCGGCGTGGCCTTGGTGGTGTCCCAGACCTTCGTGGTGATCTTCTTCAGCCGCTTCGTCGTCCAGAACGTGGGCGAGTACTGCTGCGGACACGAGGTCGCCGACGCCTTGCACTCCTGATCCCACGGAGTGTCCTTCCACGAATCCTCAACCGGGGCCGCTTCCGTGCCGCAGTTCGCGAAGCACCGCATGTCAGTCTCGAAGACGACCTGGGCGTACGGGGTGACGTTTCGTTCGGTCACCCCGTGCGTGGCGAACGCCCGGTCGTACGTGCCGTAGTCGATTCGGTTCAGATACCCCGCGCGGTCGTAGGACACGTCGTCGGAGTCAGTGTCGTTGCGGGCGTACTTGTTGGTTTCCTTGCCGTACCACAGCGACATCGTGTTGCCGCGCACGTCCACGACGTAGTCGAGGTTCCACCGCCACGCCTGGGCGCAGCTAGAGTTGCTGTACGCACTCTGGTGGCAGGGCTCACCGCTGTGGTTACCGAAGACCGGCACCGCCAGGGTGGAGTTCGTCTTCGCGGTGTGTCCGGGCAGCGAGTGCAGGCCGAAGAAGTACTGCGTGCCGTCGGAGGTGGTCACCTTCCAGTGCTCACCGTCGTTGTCGCCGTTCCCCGACGCGCCGGTCAGTCTCTCGATCTTCGAGCCGTCCTCCGACCCCGGATGCCAGCCCTTACCGGTCTCGAACACCAGCTCGGTGCTCCGCCCGTTCAGACTCATGGTCGCGTTGTGCGACCGCCAGCACTGGTCGCCGGTGTCGGCGGTGTTGTTGGCCCCGTTCTTCTTGTCCTCGGCGCACGGCACGTACCGGCGCTCGACGAATCCCGGCGAGTAGTCGAAGCCCTCGCCGAGCCACGACGGCTGGTTGTTCGTCACCTCCGACCGGCCGTCCACCGAGGCCGAGGAGTACGCGAAGTCGACCGAGGGCTCGGGACCGGTGGCCGGTGGCGTCCGCACCGGGTAGTTCCACGAGAAGTCACCGGAGGAACTGCCCGCCGACCAAGTCGAGGACGGCGACAGGGAGGTGGCGGTGAAATCGCCATCCGCACCGGAGCCACCCGCGGCGAGCGCCAGGAAGGTGCCCGTCGACGGTGCCGGCGCTTCACCCGCCAGTTCCGCGCGTCCCGTGGAAGTCGACGGAGGTGGGGCGGCGCCCACATCCGCGGTCGCCACCCCCGCACCGAGATCGTTCCTCGTGGGCAACGGCACCGACCGGCAACCGGGCTTCTCTGGCGTCGCCAGCGCACACGCCGGGACCTGCCACAACCGCAGGCGCGACGCCCACGACCCACCCACGGCGTGCCGGAAGGAGCTGTAGTCAACCGACACCCTGGCCGTGCCGGGCGCCGCCCTGGTCGGTGCCGTCACCTTCATCACGAGGCCGTCACGCCAGGCGGCCGGAAGCGTCCTCCGGTCGAGCACCTGCACGTCCACGCTGGCCAACCGGGCACCGGCTGCCCCACCGGCGCGGGCGACCCAGACCGGCAGGTCTCCTGCCCTGGCACCTCGCCCGGCGGCTCCTGTCGCGCCGACCCGGACCCGCGCGGCCCCGGCCTCCGGCCACACCGGCCTGGGTGCCGGTGCGTCCTTCACCCGCTTCTGCGTCCACGCCCGCCCGGACACCGGACCACCGTGTGAATCCAACTTCTCCACCGGCGGTCGCGCCGGCTCCGCGGGCCGGGGGGCGGCTGGCGCTGGCGTACCGACCAGCAGGGATGCCACCAGTGAGGCGATCGTCATGGCGGTGATCCACCGGCGTGCACCCCGAATTCGGGGGGCGGGCGGTCGTAGCCGACGTGAGTGGTGGACAGGTCGCGCAATCATGATCTGTGCCTCCCCGAAAAGGACAGCCGCACGGGACAAGAGGAGTCGATGGGATGCGCGTGGTCGACACGCGCGGGGTCTCCTGCCCGGCCCGGGCAACGCCGGGCCGAGCAGGAGGTGAGCTCTGGAGGCGGTTTACTGGCGGCGCCAGAGGACCTGACCGTTGGGATCGAGCAAAACGAGATCACCGTCGTCGCGCAGGACGAGTTCAGTGGCGGCAGACAACCAGGTCGAGGTGTCCCAGATCGGGAAGCCGTCACTGCGATAGATCACCACGTTGCCGTCGGTCTGGAACCGCAGCTCAGCACCAGGGTTGGGCCAGGTGAAGGTGTCCCACAGCGGATAGCCCGCCTGACTGAGCACCAGGTTGCCGTCCGCCTGCATCATCAGCAGGTAGTTGCCGCTGTTGGACCGCAGATACTGGTCCGTTGTCAATGTCTGCCCCTTGAGGAGCGTGTTGCTGCCCGGACCTGGCGGAATCTGCGAGTTGTGGAGCATGAACACCGACGTGTCGGTCATCGGCCCCTGGAACAGGGCTACGTCGTCGATGCCACCGGTCCACTGGTCCATCAGCTGGCCCTGCCGCAGGGTCCGGCCCACCAGCAGCGGACCTGACGACGCCATCGGGGTGAAGGTGACGTTCTGCGTCGTCCCTTCCAGCACCCCGTTGACGTAGAGCCGGAGCTGCTTGCGCCCGGCGTCGTACACGCCCGTGAGGTGGGTCCACACGCCCTCCTCCGCGGGTGACGTGGAACTGATGCTCGCCGTGGTCGTGGGGGTGACGTCCTCGTCACTGACAACGAACTGCCACTTGCCCGACCCCGCCGTGTACTTGATCCAAGCGGCGCTCTCGTGAACACCCCGTTGGGACACCGCCGTGCGTTCACCATCGAGCCGGTCCAGCATCACCCAGGCAGACATCGTGAACGACTGGTCCGTCCTCACCACGGGTTTGTCCTGCCACTGGGTGAACTCCAGACCATCGCCGTCGGGCGCAGTGGTGCCCGTCTTCACCGCGCTGCGGCCGTACTCCGCCGTACTCTCGGTGAAGCCCTCGTCCGGGAAGTACTGGTCGTCCAGCCACAGGCCCGAGCCGTTGGCGGAATGCCCCGTGCCGACTGCGGAGCCCCGCGTCAAGGCCAACCATCGCCCCCACGCGGTCACCGTGTCCGGCGCCTCGCAGGTGTCCTTCAGGTCTGCCAGGTAACAGGGTGTGGCGGACTCGAAGTTCCAGTCACCCACCTGCACCGGCGTCAGGATTCCCGGCTCATGGAATCCGCTGGACTTCACGTCCTGTGCCAACTGACCGGTGAAGTCCTGCGGAACCAGCACCCGGTCGAACACCTGCACGTCGGCGATCTCGCCCTTGAAGTGGCCTCCGTAGTACCCGTACCCGCGGTCCCGGCTGATCTCGACCGGGCCGTCGGCGCTGAACCCGGCTCCACGGGTCGCCAGCCACGCGCTGCTCGGGGTGGTCGTCGAGGACAACATCCCATCCACGTACAGCTTGAGCTTCTGTTCTGGCTCGTCCCACACACCAGCGAGGTGCGTCCATCGACCCGTCACCGCGGGCTCGGACGAAATCGCATCGGCGTACTCCGCCAGGCCGACCTCACGGTCCGTGACGCGCCACGACCACTTGCCCGTCCAGCAGCTGTACCCGAGCCAGAACGGGCTGAAGGCCGCGTCAGGGTCCTGCATGGATGCGGCGGTCATGTTGACGCATCCTTCGAAGGGCTGCAGTTTGACCCAGGCGGCGACGCTGAAGGAGCCTGCCGTGTCCACCACCCGCGTCGAGGCCGACATCATGCTCGACGTCCCGTTGAAGCTGGCGGTCGTTCCGCCGATCAGGCGGGCGTCGTCAACCCAGGACACGCTCGTCGCGGTCAGGTTGGTGGCGCCGCCGAGGGTGGGTTGTTGATCGGCGAGTGCGGTGGTCTGGTTGACGCCGGGGTACGTCTCCAGGCCCCATTTGGCTACGGCCGGGGAGGAGCGGGGTGCGGTGAACGTGGCGGAACCGACGTTGCCGAGGTTGCCGGTCGCGTCGATGCCCCGCACCCAGAGGATGTTCTCGCCGAAACTCGGCACGGTGACGGTGAAAGTGGCTGTCTTCGGGTTGGTGCCGGTGGCGGCGATCTCGGTGGTGGGCGGGTTGGACCAGCCGTACCGGAACTTGGTCACATCGGTCGTGGCGGTGCTGACGGTGAACGTCATGGTCCTACCCGGTCCGCCGGCTGTGCCCGGGGTGACCGTCGGTGCGGGTGGCACCGCCGTATCCACGGCGAACTGGCACCACACCGACCACGGGCCGGTGATGGAGTACGGTGCCTTGTCGGTGCCTCTGGCGCGGAACGCGTACTTCGGGCCCTTCGCGACCGTCACCGCCGAACTCGTCGCGCGGCTGTTCGGCGTCACCCCCGTCTTCGCGGGCGGCGGGGACTTCCGCGTCGGGTAGGTGTCCGTCACCGCGCCGATTCCTGCGGCCGGCACCTCGATCCACTCGAACCTGCCGGTCAACGAGTCGCTCTTGTCAGCGTCAGGGAACACCGCGGAGAACGTCGGCGACAGGGTGCCGATCGTCAGTACCCCCGAACTGCACGCCACCCCCGCGGCCTGCAGGCTGTTCGGTGCCCCCGGCTTGGTGTCGTAGTCGACGATCAACTTCGCCTGGTTCGGGTGGAACTTCTTCCACCGGTCCTGCGTCGATTCGCCTGACCCGTCCGATGCCCGCGCCGTGAAGCCCACCGTGATCGTGTTCCAGTTTCCGGTGGCCGCCGCCTGCACCTGGCTGGTGACCTTCGTCCCGCTGAAGTTCATGATCATGTCGGGCTGGATCGACGAACACCCACCGGCCTCGTTGGCGTTGCCCGTGGCCGCGTCCAGGAAGGACTTCAACGACGTCGACCAACTCGCCTTCGGCGTCGCGTTGATCGCCGACGTCCAGTACATCGACGCCACCGTCGGCCCGCACGACCACGAGTGGTCCAGCTTCATCTGCACGTACGCCGACTCGATGTGCTTGCCCTTCAGCGTTATCCCGTTCGCCGTCGTCGAGAACTCGAAGAACGACCGGTACAACGCACCCGTGTCCGGGTTCAACCCCACCCGGGCAACGCTGGTGTCGGAGTTCGACGAACCGTTGTTCGTCGCGTACGCCCACTTGGTCTTGAACACCGACCACGCCGGGTCCACGAACAGCGGGAACACCGCCTCCGGGTCGTCGAGCAGCTTCGGGTCCGGACGCAGCACCAACTCGCCCCGGGACACCTCGGCTTCGACCCGGGCGACCCGGGCGGCGTCACCGGCCGCCGCAGCGGTCGACCGCTCGGCACCGTTCGAGCTCTGCGCCCTGGCGGCAGCACCCGTCGTCGGGACGCTCCGCGAATCCCACATCACCGCCGGCTCGGCCGACGCGAGCACCGCGCTGCCGACGACCGCCCGCAACCCCCCGTCCGCGGTGGGAAGGATGGTCGCGTCGCCGTCGACCCGGAACCGCGGCGTCCGTACCGCGGGATGCTTGGCCGCCGCTGGCGTCTTCACCACCAGTACGTGCGTGAACCCCGTCCGGGTCGCCCGCACCACGAGGTCCACGTCGGTCAGCACGTTCGGGTACGTCAGCGAATCACCCGACATCATCGGCGCCGGAAGCGACCCCGGCCAGGACAGGCTGACGGCCCTGCCTTCCCGGGTCAGCGTCACCAACGGGCCGTCACCGCCGCCGGAGAACGCCACGTCGGCCACCGACACCGCCGGCCGCCATCTGCCGTCCCCGCCCCGGTTCAGGTCCAGGTCGATCTCAGCCCACCCGCCGCTCTTACGCGTGCGTTGCGGCACCACCGCCGACGTGAATCGCAGCCGCCCAGCGGGCAGCGCGGTCACCTCCGCGAACTCTGTCCGGGATCCGTCCACCACCACCGGTTGCTGACACGAGACCGCCAGCCCCACCGCCTGGGCCTCGGAGCCGGCCACCGCCGGGCACACCGGTGCGGCTTCGGCCCGCCCAGGTCCGGGAACACCGATCAAGCCGACGACCACCAGAGCCGCCACTCCGCCAGCTGAACCACGCCGCCAACGACCGCCCACGTCCGACCCCCGTCTCACTGAGCAAGCAGTGGCAGGAACGGTAGGGGTCGATCCCTTGTCTCGTGTGCCCCCCCGAATCCGGAGTCGAACCAGGCAGGAGACGAGTTACATAGTTAGATCTGGATGCATCAATGACTGCGGGATCGCACGATGCGCTCACTACGCAAGGTCACCTAGCCAGATAGATGCTAATCAATCAAATGACCTGCATCACGTTTGTTTGGGTGACTGGGCGTCTTTGGATGGTATCGGCCGAATTCTCCGATGGGGTGCGCCCCGACTGGTAAGGCACTCGCTCGACGCGTGCACCCCGCGTACGGGCTCACTCCCCGAACAGGAGTCGAGGATCTACTCCTCTGCCACGCGGGGCACCGGGGCCCCCGCCGCCGGGGCCGGCGCCGGGGGCGGGCCCGCCTCGCGGAGCAGGGCGTTCAGCCCGGCGCGGCGCGCCACCACGGTGAGGCGATCACCGGCGACGATCACCAGGCGGTCGTCGGGCGACCAGTCGCCGCGCTGCCCCGCGCGGGCGTGCGCCAGCAGCCGCACGCTGCCCGGCCGACGGACGGCGGCCAACGGGCGGCCGTCCAGCGCCGACCCGGCGGCCACGTGCACCTCGGTCACCAGCAGCGCGTGCCGGCCCACGGGGATGGTGGCGATCACCGCCCGGTCCAGCAGGGCGGCGGCGAACGCGGGCGCGGCGAGGTAGGACACGCTGCGCGAGGTGCCGATGCCGAAGGCCCGCTGGATCCGCTCGGCGAAGTCGCCGTCGAACAGCCGCAGCACCACCCGCAGCTCCTGGTCGAGGATCCGGGCGTTCAACGCCGTGCGTAGGTTCGCCCCGTCGTCGGTCGACACCACCACCAGCGCCTGGCAGGTGGCGACGGAGGCGGCCCGCAGGGTCTCCTCCAGCGCCGCGTCACCCACCACCAGCGGTACGCCCAGCCGCCGCGCCAGCCCTGCGCCCCGCGCGTCGGGATCCTTGTCGATCGCCACCACCTCGACGCCGAAGTCGTTGAGCTGCGCCATCACCCGCATCCCGATGTTGCCCAGCCCGACGACCACCACGTGCCCCGAGCGTTCCGGCAGGATGCGCCCGGTGTGCAGGGCCAGTCGGGCGTTCACCACCCCGTCGACCACCACCGCCGTGATCAGCGGGATCAGGGCCAGGCCGGCGAGGTTCAGCACCACCTGCATGATCTGCTCGCCGGTCGACTTGGCCACGTCCGGGTCCTGCCCGGTGAGCGTGGTGACCAGGGTCAGGTAGATCGCGTCGGCCCAGCCGACGTGCGCGGCCGTGCCGTACAGGCCGCCGAGCGCCCCGATCACGGCGAGCAGCACCAGCACCGCCACGCCGATCTTCCGGGTGGCGAAGCTGCGGACCGCCCGCAGCACCATCGCCACCGGACGCCGCCTGCGTCGGGCCCGGCGCAGGCGACGCGCGGCCAGCTCGGTGCCGGGTGGCCGGCCGGTGGCCTCGGCGAGCACCACGTCGGCGGAGCCCTCGTCGGCGGGCAGCACCAGTTCCTGCTGCGGATCGCGGGTGTCGGCGACCCCGCAGACGACCTCACCGGGTCTGACGTCCTCCCGGCGGGCCAGGTACAGGGTGCGCCCGGCGTGCCGGAAGTGGGTGGGGGCCACCTCACCGAGCGCGGCGGCCACGAACGCCGGGGCGGCCATCGAGGCGTCCGACAGCACCGCCGAGTCGGGGAAGATCTGCCGCACCCCGTTGGCCAGACCCGTGTTGAACATCCGCACCACCAGACGCAGCCCGGGCTCCACCTCCTGGGCACACAGCGCGGCCTGCATGTTGCCCACGTCGTCCTGGTGCAGCAGGGCCAACGCGTCGGCGCCGGCCAGCCCCGCCCGACGGAAGGTGCGCTCGTCGAGGCGGTCGGCCAGCACCACCTCGATGCCGTCGACGTCCCGCCCGTCGGGGCCGGACGAGGAACGACGCTCCGGCACGATCAGGGTGATCCGGGGACGTACGGCCCCGCCGGCGAGCAGCGACCGCAGCACCCAGTACGCGAGCGCGTCCTGCCCGCAGATCACGACGTGGGCCCGGGGGTCGCCGTTGGGGCGCAGCCGGCGGCCGGCACGCAAGGCCCGGTCGAGCAACGGCTCCGCCATGCGCCGCATGGTAGTCAACCGGTCGCCGGCCGCGCAGCCCCGCGATCAGCACCCGACCCGTCGGGCATGGCCCGTCGGGGGACGGGTAGAGCAGGCGCATGCAGACGTTCCTGCCGTACCCGGACTTCCTGGCCAGCGCCCGCGTGCTGGACCAGAAGCGGCTCGGCAAGCAGCGGGTGGAGACCATCCAGGTGCTGCGCGGGTTGACCCGCCCGACGTACGGCTGGCGCAATCATCCGGCGGTGAAGATGTGGGCCGGGTACGAGGAGGCACTGACCCGGTACGGGCTGGACATGTGCGCCGTGTGGTGCGAGCCGGGCCGGGCCGACACCTGCGCGGCCACCATGACCACCGACCTGGCCGCCGCATGCGACGTCGACCGGATCCGCACCCAGCCGGAGCTGGCCGCCGCCGGCGAACTGCCACCCTGGCTCGGCCGCGACGACCTGCACCGCAGCCACCGCTCGTCGCTGCTGCGCAAGGACCCGGAGCACTACCGGCCCCTGTTCGGCGACGACGAGCCGACCGACCTGGACTACGTCTGGCCCGCCTCCGATCGTGAACGGCGCTGCCTGCTGCCGGTCGACGACTGACAGGGCAGACTGGAGGCTCCCGGTCGAAGAAGGTGCACATGGCGCTGTCGCAGGTGGTGGGTCGGCTCATCGGCGTACGCGAGCACGAGGTGGACCCCGGCGGTGGGGGTGCCCCCCGCGTGCCGCGCCCGGTCGGGGCCGTGGTCGTCGGCGGCGGGATCGCCGGGATGTCGGCGGCCGTGGTGCTCGCCGAGCGCGGCGTCGACGTGACCGTGCTGGAGGCCGCGTCCACCCTCGGCGGCCGGCTCGGCGCCTGGCCGGAGGTTCTGGCGGACGGCACCCGACAGCACAACGAGCACGGCTTCCACGCGTTCTTCCGGCAGTACTACAACTGGCGGTCGGTGCTGCGCCGCGTCGACCCCGGCCTGGGTTTCCTCAGGCCGGTCCCCGGCTATCCGATCCTGTCCGCCGACTGGCCGACGGAGGAGTTCGGCAGGCTGCCCCCGGCCCCACCCGCGAACCTGCTGGCGCTGCTGGCCCGCAGCCCCAGCCTGCGCCTGGGCGACCTGCGCGGAATGGACCGCGACGCCGCCCTGCCGCTGCTCACCTACCACCCGGAGCGCACCTACGCCGAGTTCGACGACGTCACCGCCGACGAACTGCTCACCTCGCTGCGGCTGCCCGACCGGGCCCGGGCGATGCTGTTCGAGGTCTTCTCACACTCGTTCTTCAACCACGAGGCGGAGATGTCGGCCGCCGAGATGATCGCCCAGTTCCACTTCTATCTGCTGGGTAACCCGGAGGGGCTGGCCTTCGACTGTCCCGACGACGACTACGCCACCACCATCTGGGAGCCGTTGACCCGCTACCTGGAGAAGCACGGCGGCCGGGTCGTCACCGCCGCCACCGCCACGGCCCTGCGCCGCAACGGCGACGGCTGGCGGGTGGTCACCGCCGACGGGTCGTACGCGGCCCGGCACGTGGTGCTCGCCGTGGATCCGCCCGCGCTCGCCGCGCTGGTCGCGGCCTCGCCCGGACTCGCCGAGGCCGCCCCCGAACTGGCGGCGCGGATGCCCGCGTTCGGTCGGCCCGGCCCGCCGTACGCGGTGGTCCGCCTCTGGTGCGACGGGGACGTCGACGCCGACCGGGCCGTGTTCAGCGGGGTGTCCCGGCAACCCACCCTGGACTCGGTGACGCTCTACCACCGGTTGGAGAACTCCTCCCGCCGCTGGGCCGGGCGCACCGGCGGTTCCGTGGTGGAGCTGCACGCGTACGCCTGCGACCCCGGCGTGTCCGCCGAGGAGCTGGCCGAGCGGATGCGCGCCGAGCTGTGCACGCTCTGGCCGGAGGCGGCGAAACTGCGGGTACGCGAGCTGCGCGCCCGGGTCGAGGCCCAGGCCCCGGCGTTCACTCCCGGCAGCCACGCCCGGCGACCCGGGGTACGCACCGACGCCGACGGGCTCTACCTGGCCGGCGACGGCATCCGCACGCAGTTCCCCAGCGCGCTGATGGAACGCTCGGCGGCGACCGGCATCATCGCGGCGAACCACATCCTGCGGGCCGAGGGCGGGGCGGCGGAGCCCGTGCGTTCGATCCGTCCGACCGGCCTGCTCGCCCGACGCTCGACGGCGCGCCGCTGAGCGACCGCGCTGCCGCCCGCCCGGGTTTGGCCTGCCGTGGTTCCCTGTCCGGGACGGGACGGTGGCACAGGAGGAAGCCGTGGCACGAAGGACGAACCTTCCAGCATCGAGCCCGGTGGACCAGTGGGAGGCGCTCGTCCTCGACGTCGAACGGCCCGCCCGCCCCGCGTTGCGGATGGAGGTGGCCGGCCGTGGGCTGCTCGTGCTGCGTCAGGCCGACAGGGTCGTGCTGATGGCCGAGGTCGACGAGGGTCGGTTCGGCGTCGAGTACGCGCTGACCGGTCAGTTCCGCCCGCCGGTTCCTCCCCTGCGCAGCTCGCACGTGGCAGCCCTCGGCAGCGGACCGGGCAGTGCATGGCAGGCGAGATGGGCTCACCACGTCGCCACCGCGCTGATCGGGGCTCCCGGTGGGCCACTGCACACCGGCCGCTGGGTGATCAGCGCCGGGGCCGACCACCTGCCACCGACGTGCTGGCCGCGCGATGCGGCGCGACGGTGGACGCAGCTCCTGCTTCCCCAGGATCAGGGTTCGATCGACTGGTTCGCCTCGACCGGGGCCGGGCGGGTCCTGCCGCTGCGCCGGCTGCCGGGCCCTGACGACGGGCGGGTCAGGTCGTACCGGAAACAGGCCCGGGAGGGGATCCTCGCTCCGGTCCTGCTGTGGTGGATCAGCGGTCTGGACTGCCATGTGGTGCTGGACGGCCACGCCCGGCTCGTCGCAGCCCTCGCCGAGCACCAGGAACCGCCGCTGCTGGCGCTCTCGACGGTGTGCCGGCGGCAGGTGGCGCGCGACACCGAAGCCGCGGTGCACCACTACGCGGCGACCGCCGACGTCATGCGGCGGCAGGTGGCCGCGGGCACCCCCGGAGCGGTGCAGGCGCTCGTCGCCGTCAACCGCCGGTTCGCCCGCGACCTACGGCGTGTCGAGGCCGGTCACGGGGCCACCCGGGCCTGGCCGTTGCGGGGCGGTACGACGACCTGGAACGACCTGGCCAGAGCCCACGTGGCCGACTGGTATGCAGAGGTCGCCACCGCCGACGAGCCGTGAATCCACGACCTCGCACCACGCCGAGCCGCCGCGTGGTCAGCGGACCGGCGGGGCCCAACCGAACCGGGGCGGGCGACGCTCGGCGAACGCGGTGACGCCCTCCCGGGCCTCGCCGCTGGCCCGGACCTGCCCGTGCCACCAGGCGACCCGGTCGTCGTCGGCGCGGCCGTCGACGATCTCCTTCGCGGCGGCGACCGTGAGTTGGGAGCGTTCGCCGATCGCGGCGGTGATCGCCGCGACCCGGTCCGCCAGGCCGTCGCCCGGCAGCACCTCGTCGACGAGGCCGACCCGCAGCGCCCGCTCGGCGTCGACCAGTTCGCTCGTGAACAGCAGGAACTTCGCGGTGGACGGCCCGACCAGCCGAGCCAGCCGCCGGGTGGTCGGCGCCGGGTAGACCAGCCCGAGCCGGGCCGGCGGGACACCGAAACGGGCGTCGTCGGCGGCGAGGCGCAGGTCGCAGGCCACGGCGAGCTGACAGCCGCCGCCCACGCAGGCCCCGCGGATCGCGGCCACCGTCGGCTTGGCGAAGGCCGCCAGCCGGTCCTCCGCCGCCACGGCGATGCTGGCGTCCCCGGCGTCGAGCAGCTCGTCCAGGTCGCCGAGGTCCGCGCCGGCGCAGAAGGTGCCGCCCGCTCCGGTGAGCACGACCGACCGCACCGCCGGGTCGCCCTCCAGGCCGTCGAGGAGCACCGGCAGCTGCCGCCACATGCCGGGGGTCATGGCGTTGCGGCGCGCCGGGTGGTGGATCGTCACCGTCGCGACCGTGCCGGTCACCTCGACGGTCAGCTCCGCGTCCGACACCGCCACCACTCCTTCCGTCCCGTCGGGCAGCCTGCTCCGGTGAGCCACCGCCCCGTCCACCGGCGGGTGCCGGCCCGGCGACCATAACGGCGCGGGCCCGGCGACCACCCGGGTGGGGTGGCCGCCGGGCCCGGCGGCGTCACGTCAGGAGACGGCCACCGCCGTGTCGTCGACCACGAAGGACGTCTGCAGGGAGGAGTCCTCGGTGCCGGCGAACTTCACGGTCACGGTCTGCCCGGCGTACGTGGCCAGCGAGAAGGTGCGCTGGGCGTAGCCGGGGGCGGCGTCCAGGTTCGAGTACGTGGCCAGGGTCGCCAACACCGTCCCGGAGGAGCTGACCACCTGCACCTTGAGCGTGTCGTACGCGGTGCCGGTGCTGGTCTCGGCGGTGTCGACGTGCAACCAGAAGCGGAACGTGTAGGTGGTGCAGCCGGTGGGCAGGCTCACCGGCTGGGTGAGGGTGTCGACCCGGGAGGTGCCGTAGCCGTTCAGCCAGGCGCTCCAGCTTCCGCTGCGGGCGGGTTGGGCGGTGTGCTGCCCGACGACCCCGAAGGTCTGCGCCCAGCCGGTCGCGCCGGACTCGAAGCCCGGGTTGCCGAGCTTCTGCCCGGGGCTGGTGCAGGTCCCGCCGGAGCCGTTCACGGTCAGCGTGTACGTCGCCGAGCGGGTGGTTCCGCCCGCCGTGCCGTTGACGGTTACGTGGTAGACGCCGGGCGGGGTGGCCGGGCTGGTGCTCAGGGTCAACGTGGACGAGGCACCCGAGGTGACCGTGGCCGGGGTGAAGGAGGCGGTCGCCCCGGCGGGCAGGCCGGTCGCCGACAGCGTCACGGTCTGCGGGGAGCCGTTGGTGGTGGCCGTGGACACCGTGGTCGTGGCGGCACCGCCCGGGTTCACGGCGCCGGCCGTGGGCGACAGGGTCACCGAGAAGTGGCTGCTGGTGCCGCAGGCGACGTCGGTGCCGGCGACGTTCACCGAGGTCCACGCCGCCTGCACGGCCCGGTACTCGGTGGAGCAGGCACCGTAGAGGTCGGTGGCGGCCCGCAGGGTGTACGCCCGCGCGGTGTTCGCCGGGTTGGCGGAGTCGACGTACGACGTGGTGGAGGTGAAGTAGACGTCCAGCGCCCGCCACCAGATCCTCTCGGCCTTCACCCGCCCGATCTTGGTGACGCCCGGGGCGGAACCGCACGGCGTCGAGGTGCCGTAGGGGGTGCTGCCGGTGCCCTCGGCCAGGTTGAAGAAGAAGTGGTTGGCCACGCCGGACGAGTAGTGCACGTCGGCGAACCTGGTGCTCGGCGACCAGCAGTTGTCGCTGGCGCCGTCCAGCGCCGGGTTGTGCATGTAGCGCAGCGGCGTACCGTCGCCGTTGATGTTGATCTTCTCGCCGATCAGGTAGTCGCCCGGGTCGGCGGCGTTGGCCGCGTGGAACTCCACGGCGGTGCCGAAGATGTCGCTGGTGGCCTCGTTCAGGCCACCGCTCTCGCCGGAGTAGACGAGCCCGCCCGGCACCACGTTGTCGGTGACGCCGTGGGCCATCTCGTGCCCGGCGATGTCCAGCGACACCAGCGGGTTGGCGTTGTCCACGCCGTCGCCGTAGGTCATCCGGGAGCCGTCCCAGAAGGCGTTCGAGTAGTTCTGGCCGTAGTGCACCCGGCTGGGCACGCCCCGCCCGTCACCGAAGACACCGTGGCGGCCGTGGACGTCCCTGAAGTAGGCGAACGTGACGGCGGCACCGTAGTGGGCGTCGACCGCGGCCCGCTGACGCGCGTCGGTGCCGCCCCACCTGTTGTCGGTGTCGGTGACGATGGTGCAGCCGGCCGTGCCGTTGTTCATGTCGCAGGTGGAGCCGTTGCCGTGCGACGGGTCGATCAGCTGGTAGGTGGTCGCCGCCAGCGTCGTGTCGAGGGCGACGGTGCCGCCGTAGACGCCGGTGCCGGTGCCGGCGATCGCCTCGATCTCGTCGTACGCACCGATGAGCGTGCCCGTGGTGGCGTCGGAGATGACGTGGAACCGCGACGGGGTCTGACCGTCGGGCTGCCAGCCGGTGATCACGGTCTCCCAGGCCAGCCGGCCCGTGCCGGAGCTGGCGTCGACGATCAGTTCCGGAGTGCCCACCTTCGTGATCGTCCCGGCGAACTCGGCCCGGGCGGCCCGCTTCGCGACGGTCGCCCTGACCTTCGCCGTGGTGCCGAGGGTGAGCGGGGCGGTCAGGCCGACGGAGGAGCCGGCGAAGCCGCCGTCGGCTCCGGTGTGGATGACGAAGTCGCCGCCGAGCACCCGCAGCCCCCGGTACGTTCGCGTGTAGCGGGTGTGGCCCGCGCCGTTCGCGTCCACCCTGGTGCTGTGCACCTGGTAGCTCTCGGCGTCGGTCCCCTGCACGGCCCCGGGGTTGGTCCGCAGCACGGTCGCCGCGCGGGCGGCCGGGGAGTCCGGCGCGGGGGCGGCGAGGGGTGTGGCGGGTGCCGCGGAGGCGACGCCGGTCACCAGGCCACTGGCGAGCAGGGCGGCACCGACGGCGGCCAGGGGTCTTTTCACATGCCCTCCTGAACGGGGGATGGCGTGCCCGGAACGGTCACGCCGACTGCGAGGATGGAACGAGACGGGGGCGGCGCGGCGACGGCCGGCCCCGCGCGGGTGCCGAGGGCGAGGTGGGAACGGGATGGTCGTGCCGGGCGTCCGAGCGGGCATGAGATCAGCCTCGAAGACCGGTGTCAAGATCGCGCTTGCGGCGCTGCTCCTGACGGGATGCTCAGCGACGGAACCGACGGGGACGATACCGGAGGAGGATGCTTCCGTGGGGGCGACCGTCCCCGCGTCCACGACGGCTGCATCCACGCCCACGCCGGAAGTACCCACGCCCACGCCCACGTCGGGCACCCCGCTGGTGGTGCTCTCCCGATCCGGCGGCATCGCGGGTCGGGGCGACACCGTGACGGTGCACCCGGACGGCCGGTGGATCGCCGTGGACCGCGCCGGGACGACCCGCACGGGCACCCTGGACGCCGCCGAGCTGGACCGGCTGCGCCGGCTGGTCGCCGATCCCGAGCTGGCGGCCGAGGCGACCCGGTCGCCGGGCCCGACGGCGTGCCGGGACGCGTTCGACTACCGGCTTACCGTCGGGAGGACGGAGTCACACTGGTCGGACTGCCCCGTCGACTCCTACCGGCCGAGGGTGACCGCCGAGGTGGTCGAGCTGCTGGTGAGGGCCACCGGCTGAGTCACGGACAGGTCGCCGCCTCGGCCGGGGCCGGTCGTGTCTACGCCGCCGCCGGAGCTGACGGTGTCAGAGGCGCTCGACCACCCGGAACCGCTCCAACACGGCGTACGTGTCGTCGTCCACGGTGAACTCCGGGTCACCCAGGTACGCCCGGAACTCGGACCCGTGCCAGAAGCCCTCGTGCCCGGCCCGCCACCGGGCCACCGAGGCGTACCCCTCACCCTCGTCCCGGGCGTGCGCCAGGTCGACGTCGGCGAGCCGGACGACCCGCACCCCGGTCACCTCGATCACCGCGACCGGTCGGTCGTCCGAGTCGACCACCACCGACCGCGCGCCCGCCACGGGCAGCGGGTCGCCGTCGCGCTCGTACTCGATCAGCAGCCCGGTGGTGGACGTCTTGGCACCGGACAGGATCGCGGCGACCAGTTGGTCCCGCAACGGGCCGGGGAAGGCGAACTCGGCCTTCGGCAGGTCGGACATGAGCGCGACGTTAGCCCGGATGCCCGCCCCGGCACAGACCGTCAGAGGGTCAACTCCGGGGGTGGATCTGGCCGATCCGGATCCGGTTGCCGAACGGGTCACGGATGCCGAAGTCGATCCCGTACGGTCGCTCGGTCGGCTCGTCGACGACGTCGACGCCCTTGGCGACCAGGTCGTCGTACGCCTTCTGGGCGTCGCCGGTGGTCAGGCAGAGCCATCCGCTGAGCGCGCCCTTGGTGAGAAGTTCGCGGACCTGCTCGGCGGTCTCCGGGTCCAGGGCCGGCGGGCCCGGCTTCTCCAGCAGGATCTCGCGGCTGCGGTCGCCGGGGACGCTGACCTCAACCAGCGCATGAAGCCGAGATCCTGGTCGGTGTTCACCTCGAAGCCCAGCTTGCCGACGTAGAAGTCGAGGGCCTCGTCCTGGTCGAGGACGTAGAGGGCGGAGTGGGTGATCGCGTTGATCGTCATGCCCAGGACGCTACGGCCGGCCCGGCCGGGGCTGCTTATCCAAATCTGCTGGCCTGGTCCACGCCTTCGTGAAGCACGTCGGCACCGGTGCCGGCACGGGCGACCGTCGGCGATCTGCACCAGCAGGTGCATCGCCCGCTCCACCCTCCGGCGTTGCAGGTAGCGGTGCGGGGTCTCGCCGAAGGTGGCGCGGAAGGTGCGGATGAAGTGCGCCTCGGACGTGCGCGATGCGGGCCAGGGCCGGGATGTCCAGCCGTTCGGCGTACGCACGGTCCATGGCGTCCCGGGCGCGCAGCATCGCCCGGTTGGACTGCTCCACCGCGTGACCCATTCACCCTCGGGACGTCCGATTCATATGGAGCCCCCGGCCGGGATCGAACCGGCGACATCTCGCTTACAAGGCGAGTGCTCTGGCCAGCTGAGCTACAGGGGCGGGTGTGACGTGGTCAGCATAGCGACTGACGTCCGGATTTCCCGCTCGGCAGGGGTCCCGAGCACGGGAAACGTCCACATCTCGCACTGACGTGAGGCGATTGATGTCCGCCCGTGCCCGAGTGACCGGAATGCGTATGCCGTCCGTCCCATCCAGTGTTCTCCTTCTTGGCACGGCGGCTCCAGCCGTTTACGGTGCAGTGACACGGACGACATCCGGCCCGCCCGGCCGTCGCCCGTGGCGCCGGCACGGGCATCCGCGCCGGTCGCTCCTTCACTCGGATCGTCCGGCACGTTCCTGCCGGTGAAAGGAAGCGCACCCCCTCATGGCTACGGTCACCTACGCCAAGGCGTCCCGGGTCTACCCCGGCACCGAGCGCCCGGCGGTCAACCAGCTCGACCTCCAGATCGGCGACGGCGAGTTCCTCGTCCTCGTCGGCCCCTCCGGTTGCGGCAAGTCCACCAGCCTGCGCATGCTCGCCGGCCTGGAGGACGTCGACGACGGCGCGATCTACATCGACGACCGGGACGTCACCCACCTGCCGCCGAAGGCCCGCGACATCGCGATGGTCTTCCAGAACTACGCCCTCTACCCGCACATGTCGGTGTACGAGAACATGGCGTTCGCGCTGAAGCTGCGCAAGACCCCCAAGTCGGAGATCGACCGGCGGGTCAAGGAGGCGGCGACCCTCCTCCAGTTGGAGGAGTACCTCAGCCGCAAGCCCAAGGCGCTCTCCGGCGGTCAGCGCCAGCGGGTCGCGATGGGGCGGGCCATCGTCCGGGAGCCGCAGGTCTTCCTCATGGACGAGCCGCTGTCGAACCTCGACGCGAAGCTGCGGGTGCAGACCCGTACCCAGATCGCCTCGCTGCAGGCCAAGCTCGGCATCACCACCGTCTACGTGACCCACGACCAGGTCGAGGCCATGACCATGGGCCACCGGGTCGCGGTCATGCTCGACGGCGTCCTCCAGCAGGTGGACACCCCCCGGACGCTCTACGACACCCCGTCCAACGTCTTCGTCGCCGGCTTCATCGGCTCCCCCGCGATGAACATCAAGACCGTTCCGCTGACCGAGCGGGGCGCGGCGTTCGCCGAGATGTCCATCCCGCTGACCCGCGAGCAGACCGAGGCGGCCCGCGCCGAGGGCGGTAACGACAAGGTTACCGTGGGCTTCCGTCCGGAGGACTGCGACATCGTCGGCCCGTCCGAGGGCGGCATGCCCGTCGTGGTCGAGCTGGTCGAGGACCTGGGTTCCGACGCCAACATCTACGGCCACGCCGCGCTGGAGGGCTCGTCGGAGCGGTTCGTGGTGCGCACCGACCGGCGCACCATGCCGAGAATGGGTGACACCGTCTTCGTCCGGCCGCAGCCGGGCCAGAGCCACGTGTTCAACGCCGCCAGCGGCAAGCGGATCTGACGTACGACGGAAGGGGCGGCCCGCCACGGCGGACCGCCCCTTCCGGATGTCTCAGACTCGCCGTGGCACGGGAACCCGAGCCGCCTGGGCACAGGGTCGCCCTGACTCAGCCCTCGACGGCCCGACGCCGGGCCACCTCCGCGAGGGTCACCGCGGCGGCCACGCTCGCGTTGAGCGACTCCACCTCGGAGACCATCGGAATGCTGACGGTCAGGTCGCAGGTCTCGCCGACCAGACGCGACAGCCCCCGCCCCTCGGAGCCGACCACCACGACCAGCGGGCCGACGGCGGCCTCCAGGTCGTACAGCTCGGTGTCGCCGTCGGCGTCCAGGCCGACCACCACGAAACCCGCGTCCCGGCATGCCTTCAACGACCGGGTCAGGTTGGTCACCTGGGCGACGGGCACCCGGGCGGCCGCGCCGGCACTGGTCCGCCAGGCGGTCGCCGTGATCCCGGCGGCCCGCCGCTCCGGTACGAAGACCCCCTGCGCACCGAACGCGGCGGCCGACCGGATCACCGCACCCAGGTTGCGCGGATCGGTGACCCCGTCCAGCGCCACCAGCAGCGGGGCGCTCTGCTCCAGTGCGGCGGCGAGCAGGTCCTCGAACGGCTCGTAGGCGAACGGCGGCACCTGGAGGCCGACACCCTGGTGCAGCACGCCGCCGGTCATCCGGTCCAGCTCGGCCCGGCTGATCTCCAGGATGGCGATGCCCCGGTCGGCGGCCGTCCGGACGATCTCGTTGACCCGGTCGTCCATGTCGATGCCCTGGGCGGTGTAGAGCGCGGTCGCGGGCACCGCGGCCCGCAGCGACTCCAGGACCGGGTTGCGCCCCACCAGCAGCTCCGGCGTGTCCCTGGCCGGGTTGGACTTGCGGCCCGGCGCCACCCGGGGGCCTCCCCGGCCGGCGGCCGGCCTGCCGCGACCGCCACCCGCGCTCCGGGCCGGAACCGCCCCCTTGGTGCCCTTGCCCCAGGTGGTGTCCTTGGTGCCCGGCTTACCGATCTTGGGGCTCCGCCCCTCCTCGGCGGCGGCGCGGCGCTCCTTGTCCTGCTTCCAGGCCGTGCGCTGGGGCAACTTCTCGGTGCCCGAGTACGCCTTGTGCCACGGCCGCTCGTCGGCGGGCAACGTCCTGCCCCGGCCGGTGAGGGAGTCCTTGTTCTTGCCACCGGAGCCCTTCGGGGCACCCGCCTTCGGCGTCAGTCGCCGGCCACGGCGCTGCGAGTTGCCGGCCATCAGTCCTGCTCTCCAATAGTCCAACGGGGGCCCTGGGGGGTGTCCTCGACCACCACGCCGGCCTGCTTGAGCTGGTCACGCACCGTGTCGGCGGCGGCCCAGTCCTTGCGGCTGCGGGCCTGCGCGCGCTGCTCCAGGGCCAGCGCGATCAGGGAGTCCACCACGCCGCGCAGGTCGCTCGCGCGGCTGCCACCCGTCCAGGCCGGGTCGTGGGGGTCGACCCCGAGGATATCCAGCATGGCGCGGACGGAGCCGAGCGCCGTGCGGACGGTCACATCGTCGTTGCCGGTCAGCGCGGTGTTGCCGTCGCGCAGCACCTCGTGCAGCACGGCCAGCGCGGCGGAGGTGTTCAGGTCGTCGTCCATCGCGGCGGCGAACGCCGCCGGCAGTTCACCGAGCTGGCCGGCGCCCACCCGCTCGGCGGCCCGCTGCACGAACCCCTCGATCCGCCGGTACGCCACCGCCGCCTCGCGCAGCGCGTCCTCGGAGTAGTCGATGCGCGAACGGTAGTGCGCGGCGGCGTAGTAGTAGCGCAGCTCCACCGGCCGCACGCCGAGGGAGGCCACGTAGTCGAGGTCGAGGGCGTTCCCCAGCGACTTGCCC
Organism: Micromonospora nigra; assembly: GCF_900091585.1. NCBI lineage: Bacteria > Bacillati > Actinomycetota > Actinomycetes > Micromonosporales > Micromonosporaceae > Micromonospora > Micromonospora nigra. The sequence goes on from NZ_FMHT01000003.1 coordinate 2,428,222, forward strand.
ATCTTCGCCCCGCCGATGCTGAGCAGCCCGTGGTGCACCCAGTAGCGGGCGAACGGCAGGCCGGCGGCCTGCGACTGGGCGACCTCGTTCTCGTGGTGCGGGAAGGTCAGGTCGAGCCCGCCGCCGTGGATGTCGAACTCCGCGCCCAGATACCGCCGGCACATCGCCGAGCACTCGATGTGCCAGCCGGGACGACCCCGGCCCCACGGCGACGGCCAGTACGCGTCGGCCGGCTCGTCAGGCTTGACGCCCTTCCACAGCGCGAAGTCGCGCGGGTCGCGTTTACCCCGGTCGGGGGCGTCCCCGGCGGACTGCATGTCGTCGGGCGACTGGTTCGACAGGGCCCCGTACGCCGGCCAGGAACGCACGTCGAAGTACACGTCGCCGGAGCCGTCGGTGGCCGGGTAGGCGTGCCCGCCGGCGATCAGCTTCGCGATCAGCTCGTGCATCTCCGGGATGTGACCGGTGGCCCGCGGCTCGTACGTGGGCGGCAGCACGTTCAACGCCCGGTACGCCTCGGCGAGCCGCAGCTCGTTGGCGTACGCGATCGACCAGAACGGCCGCCCCTGCTCCTGCGCCTTCACCAGGATCTTGTCGTCGATGTCGGTCACGTTGCGGATGAAGGTGACCTCGTTCTCGGCGGCGAGCAACCAACGACGCAGCACGTCGTAGTTCACACCCGAGCGAAGGTGACCGATGTGCGGCGGTGCCTGGAGGGTGAGACCACACAGGTAGACCCCCACCTTGCCGGCTTCCCGCGGGACGAAGTCCCGCACCGATCGGGTGGCGGTGTCATACAGGCGTAGCGTCACCGTACAAGGGTAGCCGTCCGCGCTTTTCCGGATCGGCCGGAGCCGGGTCGTACGCTGCGTGCTGTGGACACGGCGGCGCGACCCGGCAGCGACCCGACGGCACCGACCGGCGCGCGGGCCGGCATCCGGTCGGGAGGGGAACCGACCGCCCGGGGTGGTGAGACGGCGCAGACGCTGGACCGGGGACTCCGGTTGCTGCACCTCGTCGCGGACGCCGCCGGTGGCCTGACGGTCACCGAGGCGGCGAACCGGCTCGGCATCGGCAGGGCGGCGGTCTACCGGCTCGTCGGCGCGCTGGCCGGACACGGCATGCTGCGCCGCGACGCCGATGGCCGACTGCGCCTCGGCGCGGGGGTGCTGCACCTGGCCCGGCGGGCCCAGCCGCTACTCGCCGAGGGGGCGTTGCCCGCGCTGCGGCGACTCGCCGAACAGGCCGGTGCCACCGCCCACCTGACCGTGGTGGAGGGCGACGAGGGCGTGGCCCTGGCCGTGGTCGAACCGAGCTGGACGTCGTTCCACGTCGCGTACCGGACGGGGGCCCGGCACCCGCTGGAACGGGGAGCCGCGGGGCGGGCCATCCTCGCCGGCCGGGCAGGCGCCGCCGACCCGGTGACCACCGTCGGGGAGTTGCAGGCCGGGGCGTACGGGGTGGCCGCGCCGGTGCTGGGCGTACCCGGTCTGGAGGCGAGCGTCGGCGTGGTGGCGCTGGCCCCGTTGGACGCCGAGGCGGTCGGGGCGCAGGTGCTGGCCGCCGCCACGGCCATCGCCGCCGCCCTCGGCTGAGCCAAGCCCGCACGACCCTGCCAACGGTCAGGATCGCGGGCAGGTCGGATAGGTCGCGCGCGCGGGTCGCGGAATGTCGGGGTATCAGATGGCCGGGAAGCCGCGACATGCCGCAACCCACGCCCACCATCCACCGCCCACCACGCACCGCCACCACCCACCGCCCACCACGCATCACGCGACACGCACCGCGGTATCGGCACCGTGCTAGAGCGTGCACCGGGCGGAACCGGGTCGCCTATACCACGCTTCGCGCCTCGATGGCCGGCTGTCCACAGCACCTCCGCGTAGCCCTGCCCTCGGTTGTCCACAGGGGTGTCGCGGGCGTACCGGCAACGCGCACGCTTCCCACATGCCCCCTCACGCGTACCGGCCCGAGGCCCTGGCCTGGCAGGTCTTCCGCGGCTCGGCCGCCGTCCGTCGCGACCTGCTCACCGCACACCAACTCCGCAGCTCCGCGTGGGTACGACTGCGCCACGACGTGTACGCCGACGCGCGACTCGCACGAGACCATGCCCTGGCCTGTCGTGCCGTCGCACTGCAACTGCCCGCCGGATCGGCGATCGCCGGCCCGTCGGCGGCGTTCCTGCACGGCGTCGCGCACGCCGCCAAGTTCACCGACGACGTCCACGTGGTCGTGCCGGCCGGTGCCGGGCTGCGCAGCCAGCGCGGCCTGCGGGTGCACACGGCCGGCTCACCGCAGGGTTTCGTCCCGGCCAGCGTGACCATGAAGTCTGGTGCGGGGCAGGGCGGCGAACAGTGCCTCCGTGCTGGTCACGGCACGTCTGGCGCACTCCACCGTCGGGCTGGCACCCACCAGCCACGCGACGGTGATGGTGCCACCATGACCCGCGCGGATCCGTGGCCGGCCACCGCAGACCTGACCAGCGTTTCCGCAGCAGCACGCGCGGGGTCTCCCCTTCTCCCCCGCACGGATCCCACAGCAGCCGCCTGGGAGTCGGCCGTCTGGCTGGAGCCGCTCCGTTCCGTCGCCATCGTCGACAGCTTGCTCGGCCGAGGGCTGACGACCGCCGTCGCTCTCGCCGAGGTGGCAGCGGCGTACGCCCACCGGCCCGGCGCCCGGCGGGCCCGATGGGTGTTCGGCCTGGCCGATGCTGGCGCGCAGTCGCCACCAGAGTCCCAGCTGAGGGTCCGGCTGGTGCTGGCCGGGATTCCCCGCCCGGTCACCCAGCACCCGGTGCGCGTGCCTGGCGGTCCGGTCCTGCACCCGGACCTGGCCTGGCCGGAATACCGGGTGGCGGTGGAGTACGACGGGCTGTGGCACGCCGGCCGGGAGCACCTGCACCGGGGCCGGCAGCGCCTCAACCAGCTCGTGGGTGCCGGCTGGCTGGTGCTGCACGTCACCAGCCAACGCCTGTACCGCGACTTCCCCGCTGTCGCCCGCGAAGTCCGTGCCGCACTCGTCTCCCGGGGGTGGCGTCGATGACGGGGCGCTACGGGACTCCGCTCCGCTCGGCGACGACCCGACCCGGCTTGCGGCAAGCCGCGGTATCCCCCGGCCCGGAAACCGCACTGTGCCGCAACCCGGCCCACACTCACCCGGGCCCTCCCCGCACACCCGCCCAGGCCCGCCGTATACCCGTCCGGGCTCTCCGAACCCCCGCCTGGGCAGTGCGCGCAGCGGCCCGGTCGAGATCGACTCGACCGGGCCGCCGTGGCCGTCCGTTACGGGCGGATGCGGGGCTTGACCGGGCTCTTCACCGCCGCGAACGCGTCGATGATGCCGTAGCCGTAGAAGCCGTTGAAGTTGACCGAGCCGGCGCAGTAGGCGTCGTACTCGGCCGACCGGCCCTCGTCGGTGTAGCTCTGCAGCCGCGGCTCCGGGCACGCGCGCTCGGCGGCCGTCCGGTACAGGTGCTGCTCGACCAGGTCGGGGGCCATGCCGTAGCCGCTGCGGCCCTGCCGCTTGCCGTGGCGGCTGACGATCAGCGCGGCCACGCCGGCGGCGTGGGGTGCCGCCATCGACGTGCCCTGCAGGTAGGTGTAGTACCCGCACTCACCGTTGGTCCTGCACTCCTTGAACACGAAGGTCTCCGCACCCGGCACGATGTTGCCGTCCTCGTCGACCGTGCCCTCCTCCTGGAGCACCTTCTTCGGGTACGTGGAGAGGATCATGTTGGCGTCGGTACGGAACGAGTCGGTGCCGAAGCCGTCGCGGTACCAGCCACCCGGTGCCGCCACCGAGATCTGCTCGGTGCCGTAGTTCGAGAAGTCCGACTTCTTGCCGGACGGGCCGACCGACGACACGCTGATCACGTGCGGCCCTTCGGCGGGCAGGTCCCAGCAGCTGTCGTTGTCGATCTCGCGCGGGTACGGAGGAACGTCACCGTAGTTCGGGCTGGACGCGTCGGGCCGCGGGTCGCCCAGGTCCTCGTGGTTGTTGCCCAGTGCTCCGACCAGGGTCACGCCCCGGTTGTGGGCGAAGGTCAGGGCCCGCTTCATGGCCCTGATGGTGGCCCGCTGCGCGGCCTGCGCCTCCGGCGAGTCCGCCGGGTTCGAGGTGCAGTTGTAGAGCCACGGGTCGACGTAGAACGACATGTTCACCACGTCGAGGCCGACCTTGCCGGCGTACAGCAGCGAGTTGACCACCGGGTCGAGGAAGAAGTACCCGGAGTCCTGTCCGCCCTTGAGCCCGACCAGGGTGACGTTCGGAGCGACGCCGGAGAGGCCGAAACCGTTGGCGGCTGCGCCGATGGTGCCGGCCACGTGCGTGCCGTGGCCGCCGTCGTCGGTGCCGACCGGGTCGAGGCAGCTCGCCACCTCGCACTCGCCGTCGATCTCGACGATGTCGGGGGCGAAGTTACGCGACAGGGACCAGCTGAAGTTCGGCGCGATGTCCGGGTTGCTGGCGTCGACGCCGGTGTCGAGCACCCCGACGGTGACCCGGCGGTCACCCGGCTCGATCTTGCGTGCCTTGTCGGCCCGGATCATCTCCAGACCCCAGAGCTTGTCGTCCAGCGGGTCCATCTTCTTCCCGCGCTGCTTGCCGGCCCTCTTCGTGGCGGCGGCGGAGGCGAGCTGGTTCTCCTGCTCGACGCGGTCCAACTTCGGCTTGCGGCCGATGGCCTTCTGCTCGCTGGCCCCGATCAGGGCCGTCGCCGCGGTCGCCTTCGCGACGAAGTCGGCGCGGTCACTGGTCACCTGGAACATGCCGACCTCGTCGGTGCGGCTGACCACGGTGCCACCGGCGGCCCTGATCGCGGCGATCGCCGCATCGGCGGATACACCGTCCTCGGCGACGACCGTAAAGGTGCGGGTGCTGGTCGGCTCGGCGCTGGCCGGCACGCTCATTCCCGTCACCGTCAGTGCCAGCACCGTCGCGGTCGCGACGGCACCGGCGGTGAAGCGCTTGCTCACCACATCGGATCCTCTCGTTGAGGGACGTGGCAGCCATCAGACATCAATGAATGGCAGTTCACCAGATCACCGCCGGAGTTACGGGGGAAGATTCGTTTTGCCCGGACCAACGGGCGAGCAGGGCGGGCAGGTCCGCCACCGTGGACAGTTCGGCGTCGGGGGTGACGCCGGGCGGTCGGGCGACACCGAGCCGGTTGAGCCAGACCGCGCGCAGGCCGGCACGCTGCGCCGCGACGACGTCGTGGGCCGGGTTGTCGCCCACGTGCACGACCTGCTCGGCCCGCGCCCCTGACGCACCGACCACGGCGGCGAAGAACTCCGGGGCGGGCTTCTTCGGCAGTCCGTTCTCGTGCGCGTACCGTTCGAACGCGAACTGCCGGGCGAGCCCGCAGCGTTCGGCACGGCTGTTGCCGTTGGTGGCGAAACCGAGTGTCCACCGGCCACGCAGCGCAGCCAGCGCAGGCAGGACGTCGGGAAACGGCCGGGTCAGCGCGTACCGGCGGGCGAAGAACACCGCTGCCAGCTCGTCCAGGTGGGATCGGAGCCCCGCCCGGGCTGCGGACCGGGCCAGCGCCGCCCGCCTGATCTCCACCACCGGGGCGGCCGCCCACTCGCCGAGGACGGCACCCCAGTCCGACTCCAGATCCGCGAGCGTGACCTCGGCCGCCGCCGGGGTCAGCCGCCGCATCTGTTCCAGTACGGCCACCAGGCCCCCGGTCACCGCCGGGCGAAGGTCGACCAGAGTCTCGTCGGCGTCGAACACGACGGTGGTCAGCACACCCCCCAGGGTCTCACGGAAGCGTGGCCGTCGGGACGGCCGTCGGCCTCGGCTCGGCGGCCGTCGGCACCAGCTCGACGGCCGTCGGCCCCAGTGCGGGCACCCGGAGTTCGTCGACCCGGACCAGGGCCACCCCGGCGACGATCAGCGCGCCTCCGAGGAGCTGGACGGCGGTGGGCAGCTCGCCCAGCACGAGCCAGGCGATCAGCACCGCGAACATCACCTCGGTCAGCCCCACGAACGAGGCGAGCCGGGAGCCGAGCACCCGGGTGGCGGCGATTCCGGCGAGGTACGCGACCACGGCCGCCACCAGCACCAGCCCCACCACCGGCACCAGCCAGCTGGTATGCAGGCCGCCGAAGTCGACCGAACCGAGGGTGACGCTCAGTGGCAGCGCCCCGACGACGCCGAGCAGCAGAAGCACGCTCGCCCCGACGGCCATCCCGCCGCTGGCCAGCACGACCGAGGGCAGGCCCTCGTCGACCCGTCCGGCCAGCACGAAGTACCCGGCCAATCCCACGGCCGCGCCGAGCCCCCACAGCACGCCCACCGGGTCGAGGCCGCCGGCACCCGCCACGTCGAGCACCAGACCCAGTCCGACGAGCGCGGCCACCGAGCCGGCCACGGCGAGGCGTCGGGGGCGCTGGCCGTGCACCAACCACATCCAGCCCACGACGAGAACGATGCCGAGGAACTCCAGCAACAGGGCGATCCCGACGGGCAGGTACCGCACGGCGTTGAAGAAGCAGACCTGGGCGAGTGCGACACCGAGCAGGCCGAAGACACCGATCGTGGCGAGGTTGCGGCGCAGCACCGCCCACCGGCCACGCAGCGCGAGCGCCGCCGGGGCCGCCAGGATGAGAGCGGCCAGGCCGACGCGGACGACGACGAGAGCCGGGGCCGACCAGCCGCCGTCGATCAGCGGGCGGGCGAACGTACCCGAGGTGGCGAAGGTGACCGCAGAGAGCAGAGCCAGGGTCAGGCCGACAACGGCGGTGGGAGGTTGGCGCATCGGAACCGCTCCTGGCTGTCATGAGTCATCGGAATTAGGATGATGACGCTAGGCGGGTCCGACGACAGGAGTCAAGTTGCTTTTCACCCATGACACCAACTGCGCGTTGATCACCGCCACCGCCCTGGTCAACACCGCTGGCCCCAACCACGAGGGATTGCCCGACGCTGCGGCACTCGCCGCCTTCCTCGCCACTCACGCGTTCACCGGCCGTCATGAACGCACCCAGGCCGAGCTGCGATCGGTGCGGGCGCTGCGGCCCCGGCTGCGCCAGATCTGGGACGCCGACACCGACGAGGTGGTCTCGATCGTCAACGGTCTGCTCCGCAAGCACCGCGCGTTGCCGCAGCTCATCACCCACGACGACGAGCCGTACCACCTGCACGCCGTCCCTCGGGACGCGCCGCTGGCCACCCGGATGGCGGTCGAGGCGGCGATGGCGACGGCCGACCTCGTCCGCGCCGGTGAACTGCGCAGGCTGCGGCGCTGCGACCACCCGGACTGCGACAACGTGTTCGTGGACCTGTCGAAGAACCGTTCCCGTAGGTTCTGCGACACCGGCTGCGGCAACCGGGTCGCCGTCACCGCCTACCGGGCCCGCCGCTCCGCCCGCCCCTGACCCACCGCCCCGCACCGCACCTCCCTGCGCCGCGCCGCACCGGGTCACACCACACCCGCACGACGACGCACCCACGGTGCCGCACCACCCTGCGCCGCACCGCGCCGGAGCGAGCCGCCGCGTCGGTGAGAGCACAAACGCACTCAGCTCGGGAGGCACCAGCCAGCAGCTAGCAGGAGGGCGGTCAACAGGTAGCGGTCGACAGGAGGGCGGGCAGGCAGCGGTGGTCCCACCGGGCGAGGGTCAGGGATGGGTCATCCGGAGCAGGTCCAGGGTCTCGTCGAGCTGGGTCTCGGTGAGCGTGCCCGAGTCGACGTGCCCACGGGCGATCACCACCTCCTTGATGGACACCTGCCTGGCCAACGACTCCTTGGCGATGGAGGCGGCCTCGTCGTACCCGAGGTAGTGGTTGAGCGGGGTGACGATCGACGGCGAACCCGCCGCGTACGCCAGGCAGACCTCGGCGTCCGCGACCACGCCGACCACGCAACGGTCCGCCAGCAGCCGGCTCGACGCGGCCAGCAGCTTGATCGATTCCAGGATGTTGCGGGCCATGACGGGCAGCATGACGTTGAGTTCGAAGTCGCCCTGCGAACCGGCGAAGGCGATGGTGGCGTCGTTGCCGATCACCTGGGCGCAGACCTGCCGCACGGCCTCGCAGACCACCGGGTTCACCTTGCCGGGCATGATCGACGAGCCGGGCTGGAGGTCGGGGATGCGTAGTTCGCGCAGGCCCGCCCGAGGGCCGGAACCCATCCAGCGAATGTCGTTGGCGACCTTGTAGAGCCCGACGGCGACCGTCCGCAACTGGCCGGACGTCTCCACCAGGGCGTCCCGGGCCCCCTGCGCCTCGAAGTGGTTGCGCGCCTCGGTCAGCGGCAGCCCCGTCGAGTTTCGCAACCTGTCGATGACCCTCTCCGCGAACCCGAGCGGAGTGTTGATGCCGGTGCCCACGGCGGTGCCGCCCAGGGGCAGCTCGGCCAGCCGGGGCAGGGCCCCTTCCAGCCGCTCGATGCCGTAGCGGACCTGCGCGGCGTACCCACCGAACTCCTGGCCGAGCGTGACGGGGGTGGCGTCCATCAGGTGGGTACGCCCGGCCTTCACCACCGTCTCGAACTCCTCGGCCTTGGCCTCCAGGGCCTGCGCCAGGTGGGCCAGGGCGGGCAGCAGGTCCCGCGCGACGGCCTCGGTGGCCGCCAGGTGGATCGAGGACGGGAAGACGTCGTTGCTGGACTGGGAGGCGTTGACGTCGTCGTTCGGATGCACGTCCCGACCCAGCTCCCGGCTGGCCAGGGTGGCGATGACCTCGTTGGTGTTCATGTTCGACGAGGTGCCGGAGCCGGTCTGGAACACGTCGACGGGGAACTGGTCGTCGTACCCGCCGTCGGCCACGTGCGCCGCCGCCGCGGCGATCGCCGCCGCCACGTTCGCGTCGATCACGCCCAACTCGCCGTTGACCTCGGCCGCCGCGCCCTTGATCTGGGCCAGTGCCCGGATCTGCGCCGGCTCGATCCCCCGGCCGGAGATCGGGAAGTTCTGCACCGCCCGCTGGGTCTGCGCCCGCCACAGCGCGTCGGCGGGCACCTCCACCTCGCCCATCGAGTCGCGTTCGATCCGGTAGCCCGTCGCCTCTGGAGTCGTCACGCGTACCATCCTGCCGCGCCGCGCCCCGCCGTGCAGATGATCGGGCCAGCGGGCGGGCTCAGCCCAGTTCGACGAGCAGCCGTCGCACCTCGAGCCGGTCCGGCACGTCGAGTTGCTCGAACAGCGCCAGCGCCCGGGTCCAGTGCGAGCGGGCGGCGACCGGCTCGGTGGGCCGCAGGCAACGGGCGATCCCGTCGAGCGCACGGGCCTGCTCGTACCGATGGTTGATCTTCGTGGTGTCGCGGAGCACGCGACGGAACAGGTCAAGCGCGCTCGGCATGTCCCCCAGTTCCAGGAGCGATCGGGCCAGCAGGTTGCGGGAGGCACACTGCCCCACCCGGTCACCGGCCTCGGTGATCGCGATCAGCGCCTCCCGGTGCAGGGCCGCAGCCTCCTCGGGCCGCCCCGACTCCCGCTCGATCACCCCCAGCTCGTTGAGCACCTCCCCCTCGTTGAACCGGTTGCCCAGCGCGTGGTGCCGGCGCAGCGCCGCCCGCAACAGCCGCCGGGCTGGCACCAGGTCGCCCATCCGGCGGCGGGCGGCTCCGGTGTGCCCCAGCGCGTTCGCCAACTCCCGGTGGTCGGCCATCTCGCGTGACAGCATCAGGTGTTTCCGGCAGATCCGCAGCGCCTGCTCGTGGCGTCCCCAGTGCAGGTAGGCGTAGGCCACGTTGTTGAGCAGCGCGGTCACCTCGGCGCTGCGGTCGATGCTCTGCAACAGCCGCGCCGCCTCGTTGAAGTAGTCGATGGCGCGCTGGTGATTGCCCTCGGCCACGCACGCGCTGCCCAGGTTCCACAGGATGTTCGCCAGCGGACCGTCCGGCCCCTGCCGCCGGCTCAGCTCCGCCGCGCGCTCCATCAACCGCACCGCGTGCGGGAACCGGGCCAGCCGGAAGTAGCCGGACGCCAGATAGTTGAGCATCAACGCCACCGCCGGCTCGTCGCCCAGCGCCTCCGCCGCCCGCAACCCGACCGTGTGCATCTCGATCAGCTCGTCGAGCTGCCCACCGTTGAAGTAGGGCCGCCAGCAGGCCCGCGCGAGCTGCCAGCAGTGGCGTGGGAAGTCGTCCTCCGCCAGCCGCGCCAGCGCGGTCAGCGTCGCCCGGTTCTCGTCGAGCCAGCCGAGCCCCTGCGGCGTACACACCGCGACCAGGTCGGGACGGGGCGGATCGGGCAGCACGAAGTTACGGCGGTTACCCGGCGACTCGACCGTACGGGCGATCGCGGCGGCCACGTGCAGGTGGTGGTCGAGCAACCGCTGCACCGCGGCGCGGCGCTGCACCGCGTGGGCTGGCTCGGCCAACAGGGTCCGGGCGTACTCGCGGACCAGGTCGTGCAGGCAGTACCGACCCGGCGCCGGCTCGTCGACCAGGTGGGCGTCCACCAGTTCGTCCAGCACGTCCTGCGCCTCGGGCATGGGCAGGTCCGCGAGCGCGGCGGCGACGGTGTTGTCGAACCGGCCACCCGGGTGCAGCCCGAGCAGCCGGAGCAGGCGCTGCGCCGCCACCGACACCTGGGCGTACGACAGGGCGAAGGCGTCGCCGACGGAGCGCTGCCCGGCGGCCAGCTCCGCCAGCGGGTCGCTCGCCTCCCGCAGGCGCTCGACCAGGTCGGTGATCCGCCAGCGGGGACGGTGGGCCAGGCGGGCGCCGGCCAACCGGATCGCCAGGGGCAGGTAGCCGCAGCGGTGGGCCACCTCGGCCGCCGCCTCCGGTTCGGCCGCCACCCGCACCTCCCCGGCCACCCGGCCCAGCAGCTCGACCGCCTCCTCGGGTTCGAGGACCGGCAACGAGGAGGGGCGGCCCTCGTCCAGGCCCACCAGCCGGCGACGGCTGGTGATGAGGGTGAGGCAGCCGCGGCCGGTGGGCAGCAGGGGTGCCACCTGGTCGGCGTCCGCGGCGTTGTCCAGCAGGAGCAGCGCACGTCGGCCGGCGAGTTCGGTACGCCACAGCGCGAGGCGGTCGTCCGGGTCCGGGGGGATCCGCTCCTGCGGCACGCCCAACTGCCGCAACAGGGCCGCCGAGGCCGTCGCCGGGGTCAACGGCGCGCGGTCGCTGTGCCCGTGCAGGTCGATGAAGAGCTGGGCGTCCGGGTACCGGTCGGCGAGCCGGGTCGCGAGGTGCACCGCGAGGGTGGTCTTGCCGCTGCCCGCCATCCCGTCGACGAGTTGGATCCGGGCGCGGTTCTCCTCGATCTCCTTGACCAGGCGCGCGATCGTCTCCTGCCGTCCGGTGAAGTCGCTGATCGCCCGGGGCAGTCCCCGGGCGGGTGCCGTCGCCGCCCGCCCGGGGTCGACGACGGCCAGGTCTCCGGCGAGCACCCGCTGGTGCAACTCCTGCAATGCGGCCCCCGGCTCGATGCCCAACTCCTCGGCGTAGAGCCGGCGACCGTCGCGGTAGGCGGTGAGCGCGTCGGCCTGCCGGCCGACGGCGGACAGGGCGAGCATGAGCTGCCCCCGCAGCCGGTCCCGCAGCGGGTGCCGCTGCACCGCCTCGGTCAGCTCGTCGACCAGGTGAGCGGCCAGGCCGAGACGCAGCTCGACGTCGACGCACTCCTCCAGCACCGCGAGCCGCTGCTCGTCGAGGGCCTGGGCCCGCCCTCGTACGCTGCGGACGGTGACGCCGGCCAGCGCCGGGCCGCGCCACAGCGCCAGGCCGGTCCGGTAGTGCCGGCGGGCCTCGGCGGTGCGACCGTTGTCGACGGCGGTCCGGGCGGCGTCCACGGCGCGGGCGAAGACCTCGGCGTCCAGGTCCTGCGGCCCGATCCGGGCCGCGTAGCCGACGGGGTCGGTGACGATCGTCTCCGGCGGCAGGCCGAGCCGGGCGAGCCGCTGGCGCAGCCGCGACACGCAGGTCTGCAACTGGGCCCGGGCGGTGGCCGGCGGACGCTCCTCCCACACGGCGTCGACCAGTTCCTCGACGGCGACGACGCGGTTGGCGCGCAGCAGCAGCACCGCGAGGACGGTCCGGTCCCGCCCGGCGGAGACGGTGGCTTCGCCCCCACCGACCCGGAGTGGCCCCAGGATCTGAAACCGCATCCGCTCCCCCGCCCCGGATCCGCGCACCTCCGCCAGAGTAGTCCGACGGTCACAGAAGTCGCTCACCGGCGTGATAGCGATGTGAGAGTGGATCGACAGCAGCGGTCACCACAATCGTCGCGGGTCGTCGGCGCATCGACGACCGACGGGGGCGGTGCGCCCGGCGGTCCCCTGTGGCCGGCGGGCGCACCGATGTCGGTCAGCCGCGGCGACCGACCGTGAGAACCGGCTTGGTGACCTCGGCGAAGAAGTCGTTGCCCTTGTCGTCGACCACGATGAAGGCCGGGAAGTCCTCCACCTCGATCTTCCAGACCGCCTCCATGCCCAGCTCCGCGTATTCGAGCACCTCGACGTGCTTGATGCAGTCCTGGGCCAGGCGGGCGGCCGGGCCACCGATCGAGCCGAGGTAGAACCCGCCGTGCTGTTGGCAGGAGCGGGTGACCTGGGCGGACCGGTTGCCCTTGGCCAGCATCACCATGGAGCCGCCGGCTGCCTGGAACTTCTCCACGTACGCGTCCATCCGGCCGGCCGTGGTGGGGCCGAAGGAGCCGGAGGCGTAGCCCTCGGGGGTCTTGGCCGGGCCGGCGTAGTAGACGGCGTGGTCGCGCAGGTACTGCGGCATCGCCTCGCCCGCGTCGAGCCGCTCGGCGATCTTGGCGTGGGCGATGTCCCGGGCGACCACGAGCGGGCCGGTCAGCGAGAGCCGGGTCTTCACCGGATACTTCGACAGCTCGGCGCGGATCTCGCTCATCGGCCGGTTCAGGTCGACCCGCACCACCTCGGTCGCGTCGAGCGTCTCGTCGGTGACGTCGGGCAGGTAGCGCGCCGGGTCGGTCTCGAGCCGCTCCAGCCACACACCCGACGGGGTGATCTTCGCGACCGCCTGCCGGTCGGCCGAGCAGGACACGGCGATCGCCACCGGGCAGGAGGCGCCGTGCCGGGGCAGCCGCACCACCCGCACGTCGTGGCAGAAGTACCGGCCGCCGAACTGCGCCCCGATGCCGAAGTTGCGGGTCAGCTCCAGCACCTCGGCCTCCAGCTCCAGGTCGCGGAACCCGTGCGCGGTCATCGAACCGGCGGTGGGCAGGGCGTCGAGGTACTTCGCGGAGGCGTACTTGGCGGTCTTCAACGCGTACTCGGCGGAGGTGCCGCCGATGACCACGGCCAGGTGGTACGGCGGGCAGGCCGCGGTGCCGATGAGCCGCAGCTTCTCCTCCAGGAACTGCATCATCCGCGTCGGGTTCAGCAGCGCCTTCGTCTCCTGGTAGAGGTACGACTTGTTGGCCGAGCCACCGCCCTTGGCCATGAACAGGAACTTGTACGCGTCGGGCTGCCCGTCGGGGTCGTCGGCGTACAGCTCCACCTGGGCGGGCAGGTTGCTGCCGGTGTTGCGCTCCTCCCACATGGTCAGCGGGGCGAGCTGCGAGTAGCGCAGGTTCAGCTTGGTGTACGCCTGGTAGACGCCGCGCGAGATCGCCTCGGCGTCGCCGCCGTCGGTCAGCACGTGTCGGCCGCGCTTGCCCATCACGATCGCGGTGCCGGTGTCCTGGCACATGGGCAGCACCCCACCGGCGGCGATGTTGGCGTTGCGCAACAGGTCCAGCGCGACGAACCGGTCGTTGGGCGAGGCCGCCGGATCGTCGATGATCGACCGCAGCTGAGCCAGGTGCGCCGGGCGCAGGAAGTGCGCGATGTCGTGCATGGCCTCGGCCGTCAGGGCGGTCAGCGCGGCCGGCTCCACGGTGAGGAACCGGCGCCCTCCGGGGCCGTTGACGACGTCCACGCCCTCGTCGGTGACCAGGCGATACTCGGTCTGGTCGGGACCGGTCGGCAGCAAGGGGGAGTACGAGAACGCGGCGGCACTGCTCATGAGCGGAAAGCCTAGGGCAGAAGGGTCGATCAGTCCCACCCGCCGGGTCGGTCCTGGGACTCCGCTCTCATCCGGCGGCGTCTCATCCGGCGCCGTTTCACATCCGGCGGCGGCGTGGACCCTCGGCCGGAGCCACTCCGCCGGTCACCCGTCCTTGCCGGGCTCGTCGCACCGTTCGTTCTTCGGACCACAGCTGCCCTGCGGGGCCGGATTGGGTCCGCCGGAGCCGGGGTCGCCCGGGTCCGGGTCGCCGCCGTCGCCGGACCGGGTCGGCTCGCCGGGGCCGCCGCCGAAACGGGCGTACCCGATCTCCCGCCCCTCGCCGATGATCATGCCACTGGGGCCGACGGCGAGGACGTTCGCGGCGGTCCGCAGCACCGCCAGCTCGCGCCCGCTGCGCGGGTCCAGGGCCACCACGCGGGACGGCTTCTCGTCGACGATCACGGCCGCGTACGGGGTGAGCACCGCCCCCGCCTTCCCGCCCGCCGGCCGGGTCCACCGGGTACGCCCGCCGCCGAGCTCCCGGGCGGCCACCGCGTTGCCGTCGGCCGTACGGACCAGCGCGTGGCGGTCGTCGACCGCGAGCAGCCGCTCCCCGTCGCCGGTGACCAGCAGCAGCCGCCCGTCGTACCCGTCGAGGACCGCCTCCCGGCCGTCGGGTGCCACACCGATCAGGACGCTCCGCGCCCCCTGCGGGTCCTGGCGCTGCACGCAGCCGGCGTTGTCGGCGGTACGCAGGTTCAGCCCGGAGCGCTGCCACGCCTCCCGGCCGGTGGCCGGGTCCCGGCCGCTGAGCGCGAAGTAGCAGCTGCCGTCCCGCGAGACGGCGGACAGCCGCAGCAGCCGGCCGCCGATCACCGCGAGCCGCTCGTCGCGGCCCGGCTCCACGTTGACCAGCACCCGGCCGGTGGCGGTGTCGACCACGTGCACCCGCCCGTCGACGGGGAAGCCGAGCAGCGGCGGCACCGGCTCGGGTCCGGCGACCTGCTCGTCGACCCGCCGGGCCCCGAGCCGGCGGGTGTCCAGCAGGTTCGGGTTGTCGGCGAACAGGCCGGTGCTGACGCCGGGCAGAAACGCCGTCCACAGCGGTTGCGTGCCGCGCGGATCCCAGGCGCGCAGGGTGCAGTCGGTGGCCTCGAAGCAGCGGGCGTCGAGCAGCAGGTTCCGGTACGTCCACACGGCCACCGCGTCGTCGTCGCGCCGCCGGGTCACGCCGGTGGTGGGGTCGAGCACCTCGTACCCCTTGACCAGCAGCTTGCCCACGACGACGACCGCGTCCTTCTCACCGCCGGTCACCGCCGCCCAGTCGGCCTTGCGGTCCCACAGCGGGGTGCCGTCGGCGAGACGGCGGGCCTCGACCCGGGTGCGCTGCTCCACGAGGACGGTGTCGCCGGCGAAGGTGACGCTGCGGGGGGTGCCGCCGATGCGGTGCTGCCAGGCCACGTCCGGTTCGGAGATCGGGGAGCGCTTGTTCACCCAGTCCCACATGCCGGGGAAGGGGTTCCACACCCCGGTGGCGGCGAGCACCACCACGACGATCAGCCCGAGCAGCAGCCCGCCACGTACGCCGGGGCCGCCCTCCTTCGCCACCGGACCACGGTAGCCACCCGGGTGGCCGGCGTCGGTCCGCCCTCCGGCGTGTCGCCGGTCAATCTCCGTGACGCGGGGCGAGCACCGGCCACAACGCGAGGGTGGCGAGCAGCGAGGCCACCCCGGCCAGCGCCATCACGGTTCCCGGCGCGAGCACCTCCGCGACCGCACCCGCCCCGGCCGCCGCGAGCCCCTGCACCGCCATCAGGCCGGTGCTGACCAGCCCGAACGCCTGCCCCCGCCGGTCGGCCGGCACGGCGTCGAGGAACCGCCGGGCCAGGCCGAGCTGATAGGCGAAACCGGCGGTGGCCACCGCGAACAGCACCGCCCCGGCGGCGAGGCCCGGCCGGGCCACGAACGCCAACATGGGTACGCCGAGCAGCACGGCCAGCCACGGCGTCCACCGCTCCCGGCGGGCGGGTGCGACGAACCGGCCGACCACCAGGTCCCCCACGAGCATCCCGGCGGCCCCGGCCATCAGCAGCACCCCGGCGCTGGCTCCCGGACCGAGTCCGGCGGCGTACGGCACGGCCACCGCCTCGGCGCCCACCAGCAGCGAGCCGGGCAGCCACTGGGCGAGCAGCAGCCCCCGGATCCGGCGGTCGGCGAGCAACTGCCGGTTGACCCGCAGCGTCTCCCGCACCGCCCCGGCCCGCACCGGCCCGGCCGGGGCCGCCCCCGCCGGCCCGCTCGCGCCTGCCGGCGCCGGCCCGGCCGGACCCGCGGTCACCGACGTTGCCGGACCCGCGGCCACCGGCACCGCCGGATCCGGAGCCGGTGGCGTGGGCCGGGCCCGCGCCGGCCGGTCGCCCAGGCCGGCACCCACCAGTAGCGCCGACAATCCACAGGTGGCGGCGGTCAGCCAGAGCGCGCCGTACGGGCCGACGAGACCGAGCAGCAGGCCGCCGACCGCGAACCCGGCGACCTGGGTGCCGCCGGCGGCGACGGTGAACAGCGATCTGCCCAGCACGTACGCGTCGCCGTGCAGCACCTCCGGCAGGAGTGCGCTGCGGGCGGCACCGCTGACCGGGGCGAACAGGCCGACGACGGCGACCAGGCCGAGCATGGCGGGCGGGGCGAGCACCCCGCTGGCGAGCACCGCCACCATGGCGAGCCGGAGCAGGTCGTAGGAGACGATCAGGGTACGCGGCGGCCAGCGGTCGGCCAGGGCGAGCAGGAACACCCCGCCGAGGGCGTGCGGCAGGAACCCGGTCACGTACGCCAGTGCGGCCAGCAGCCCGGAGCCGGTGCGCTCGTAGACCAGCACGGACAGGGCGAGCATCTTGACCGTCTCGCCGATGAGGAAGGTCCCGAATCCGGCGAACAGCACCCGGAACTCGGCGACGCCGAACACGTCCCGATAGGTGGCGGCCCGCTGCTCGACGGCGCTGCTGGTGGTGGTCACCCGGTCAGCCTGCCCACCCGGCTCCGGCCGCACTATCCTTTCGCCAAGTGGCGAAACGAGGGATGCCCGTCGCTCCGCGACGAACCGGGGAGGCGACGTGCGGATCGAGGTCACCCCGGCCGACATCGCGGCCAGCAGGTTCGCGGTCTCCCCGCTGATCGAGACGATGGCGGCGCTGCGGCTGTGCTCCGGCAACCACCACCAGGCGCCGGCCCTGGTCCCCTGGGTGGCCCGGGTCCGTCCGGAGTTCGACCGGCTGCGCCGGGAACTGCCCGCGCTGGGCGCCCTGCTGGCGTTGCAACGCCGGCGTGCCTACAACGCGGACTTCGTCCAGCCTCCGCCGGCCGGGCTCGACCAGGACTTCGCCGCCGAACTGGCGGTGGTGCGGGCCACCCCGCTGGCCCGGGCCCGCGCCGAACTCGCCCGCAACCTGGCCGGTCACCGGACTCCGCCCGGGTACGCCCGCCGGGTCTACGACTCACCGGACGTGGTCGACCGGCTGGCCGACGCGATCGAGGCGGCCTGGACGACCCTGGTGGAACCGGACTGGCCCCGGCTGCGGGCGATCCTGGAACGGGACCTGGTGCAGCGGGCCGGCCGGCTGCTCGCGTACGGCTGGGGGGCGGTCGTCGGCGACCTGGACCCCCGGCTGCGCTGGGTGCCCGGTGGCGCGTCCGGCGCGATCGAGGTGGCCGACCGCGACCCCCAGGACCACGCGCTGGGCGGCCGGGGCCTGCTGCTCGTCCCCACCGTCTTCGGCTCGATGATGAACTACGTGGAGCCGCCCTGGCCCGTCGCGATCGTCTACCGGGCCTCCGGCGTGGCCGAACTGCTCGGGCCGCCCGACCCGGACCGCCCCGAAGACGCCCTCGACCGGCTGGTCGGCCGGTCCCGGGCCGCCGTCCTGCGGGCGCTGACCGTGCCGGCCACCACCAGTCAGCTCGTGGTCACGCTCGGGATGAGCCTCGGCGGCGTCGGCGACCACCTCGCGGTGCTACGCGACGCGGGCCTGGTCACCCGGCTGCGCGCCGGCCGGGCGGTCCGTTACCGCCGCACCGCCCTCGGCGACGCGCTGGCCGGGCAGCCGGTCAGCGGGCCGCCGACCTGACCAGGGGCAGGACGCGGTAGGGGATCTGCTCGGCCAGGGCGATGATCGTGGCGGCGCGGCGGATGCCCTCGTACGACACGATCTGGTCGATCACCCGCTGGAGGTCGGTGTTGGACCGGGCCACGATCCGGCAGAGCAGGTCGCTGGAACCGGTGATCGTGTGGGCCTCCAGCACCTCGGGGATGGCCGCGAGGTGGGCGGCGACCCGGTCGTGGCCGTCCCGCTGGCTGATCTCCAAGGTGACGAAGCTGGTCACCGTGAAGCCGATCGCGGCGGGCGACACCTCCGGGCCGAACCCACCGACCACCCCCCGGCCGACCAGCTTGTCGAGCCGGGCCTGGACGGTGCCCCGGGCCACCCCGAGCCGTCGGGAGCACTCCAGCACCCCGATCCGCGGCTCCTCGGTGAGCAGTTCGATCAGTCGGGCGTCGAGGGCATCCAGCTGCACAGGTTGACCAGCGTTCACGGTTCGACACCCTACCGAATGCGCAACCTGACCACCCTTGGACGCGACGGTTGCCCAGTACCCCCGGTCACGGCGATCCTCGCCGAAAGGCACCACGACGTGCAGGCACCACGACGTCGGCCCACGAGGCCGGCCGGTACGCGAGGGAGGCACCCATGACCCAGGCGATCGACCGACCCCAGTCGACCGAGGAGGTCGACGTCGACGCGCTCGTCGGCGCCGTCGACCACGACATCAGCCACGACCCGTTCCCGGTCAGGGGCCTCGACCACGTGCACTTCCTGGTGGGCAACGCCAAGCAGGCCGCCCACTACTACTCCACCGCGTTCGGCATGACCTGCGTGGCGTACCGGGGCCCGGAGCAGGGTCACCGGGACCACGCCCAGTACGTGCTGACCAGCGGGTCGGCCCGGTTCGTGCTGACCGGGGCGGTGCGCCCGGACGCCCCCGGCGCCGAGCACGTCACGAAGCACAGCGACGGTGTCAGCGACATCGCGCTCGAGGTGCCCGACGTCGACGCCGCGTACGCGCACGCCACCGCCCAGGGCGCGACCGGCCTGGTCGAGCCGCACGACGTGACCGACGAGCACGGCACCGTACGGATGGCCGCCATCGCCGCGTACGGCGACACCCGGCACACCCTGGTCGACCGGTCCCGCTACACCGGGCCGTTCCTGCCGGGCTTCGTCGCCCGCGGACCGATCGTGGACCGGCGGCCGATGATCGAGGCCGGCCTCCAGCCGAAGCGCTTCTTCCAGGCCGTCGACCACGTCGTCGGCAACGTGGAGCTGGGCCGCATGGACGAGTGGGTGGACTTCTACAAGCGGGTGATGGGCTTCTCCAACATGGCGGAGTTCATCGGCGACGACATCGCCACCGACTACTCGGCGCTGATGAGCAAGGTGGTCGCCAGCGGCACCCGGAAGGTGAAGTTCCCGCTCAACGAGCCGGCCGTCGCCCGCAAGAAGTCGCAGATCGACGAGTACCTGGAGTTCTACCAGGGCCCCGGCGCCCAGCACATCGCCGTCGCCACCAACGACATCCTGGCCAGCGTGGACGCCATGCGCGCGGCCGGCGTCGACTTCCTGGAGACCCCCGACTCGTACTACGACGACCCGGAGCTGCGTGCCCGCATCGGCAAGGTGCGGGTTCCGATCGAGGAGCTGAAGGCCCGCAAGATCCTGGTCGACCGCGACGAGGACGGCTACCTGCTGCAGATCTTCACCAAGCCGGTGCAGGACCGCCCGACGGTGTTCTTCGAACTGATCGAGCGGCACGGCTCGCTCGGCTTCGGCAAGGGCAACTTCAAGGCGCTGTTCGAGGCCATCGAGCGCGAGCAGGAGAAGCGCGGCAACCTGTAAGACTGTCGAGCGTGATCCCACCTCCGCACCCGACGTCGCCGGCCGGCGGGCCACCGCCCGCGGCCGGCGACGTCGCGCCGCCGTCCGTACCCCCGCAGTTCGCCGACCGGGCGTTCGGGCCCGGTTTCCGCCACCCCGACGGCTCCCCGCGGCAGGGCCGCCACAAGGTCTCCGGGCGGCAGGGTCACCCCGACGGCTCCCGGCGGCAGGGCCGCCACGGCAGGTTCGCCGGTCGAGGCGTCGTTAAGGTGGCACGGTGAGTGTCGCTCCCGGCTGGTACGTCGACCCGGCCGATCCGCAGACCCGCCGTTACTGGGACGGGGAGGGTTGGATCGGCGCGCCGATTCCCGTGGACGCCACCCCGCCCCACGGCCCGCCGCCCCCGGAACCCGAACCCGAGCCCGAGCCGCCGACCGCACCTCCGGTCGTCGTCGCCCCGGCCGGCACGTCGCCCGCCGGTGGACCGGCCCCGTCGCCCACTGCGGGGCAGCCGGGCCCTGCGGGGCAGCCGGGCACCGCACCCGGGTACGACCCGCGGCACGGCCCCCCGCCCGGCTGGCCCTACCCGACCTGGCCGGGCCGGCCACCCGAGCCGCGCCCGCACGGGCTGCCGTTGGCCGGCTACTACGAGCGGTTCGTGGCCCGGCTCATCGACTTCGGCATCGTCTTCCTGCTCAACGCCCTGGTCAACGGCTGGTTCGTCTGGCGGTTCCTCCAGGAGCTCTCCCCGTCGCTGAAGGAGGCCTGGCGCCGGATCGAGAACCAGGAGCAGACCACCGAGCCGCTCCCACCGGCCGGTGAGCAGGCCAGCGCCCTGGTGGTGACCATCCTGCTGATCGCCACCGCGCTGTGGCTCGCGTACGAGGTGCCGGCGATGGCCGCCAACGGGCAGACCTTCGGCAAGCGGGTGATGCGGATCAGGGCGGTGCCGGTGGACGCCGACGCCCCGCTCGGCTTCGGCCGGGCCCTGCGCCGTTGGAACACCCTCGGCCTGCCGACCCTGCTCTGGTACTGCTGCGGCCTCGGCCTGCTGCTCCAGCTCGTCGACGCGGTGTCCCCCCTGTTCGACCAGCCGTTGCGGCAGGCGCTGCACGACAAGCGGGCCCAGACCGTGGTGGTCCGGGCCCCCCACCCCGCCCCGAACGACCGTGCCGAACCCCCGGGAGACACCCCATGACCGACACCGGACGTCCCCAGCCGGCGCTGCGGCTGACCCGCGCCGACCTGGAGGCGCTGCCCAACTACGTGCCCGGCCGCAGCCCGGCCGACCTGGCTCGGGAGCTGGGCCTGCCCGAGGCGATCAAGCTGGCCAGCAACGAGGTCCCGTACGGGCCGCTGCCCGGTGTGGTGGAGGCGGTCGCCGAGGCGGTCGCCGGGGCGCACCGCTACCCGGACATGGGCGTGGTGGCGCTGCGGGCCGCGCTGGCGCAGCGGTACGGCGTGGACGCCGACCGGATCGCCACGGGCTGCGGGTCGGTGGCGCTGGCCGAGCACCTGGTCCGGGCGACCTGCCTGCCGGGTGACGAGCTGCTCTACTCGTGGCGCTCGTTCGAGGCGTACCCGATCGTCGCGGCGACCAGCGGCGCGACCAGCGTGCGGGTGCCGAACGACGCCGGGCACGGGCACGACCTGGCCGCGATGGCGGCGGCGGTGACGGACCGCACGCGGATGATCCTGGTCTGCAACCCCAACAATCCGACCGGTACGGCGGTACGCCGGGCCGAGCTGGACCACTTCCTCGACACCGTGCCGGACGACGTGCTGGTGGTGATCGACGAGGCGTACCGGGAGTTCGTGACGGACCCGGAGGTGCCGGACGGCTTGACCTACGCCGACCGGCCGAACGTGGCCGTGCTGCGCACCCTGTCGAAGGCGTGGGGGCTGGCCGGCCTGCGGATCGGCTGGCTGGTGGCGCAGCCGGCGGTGGCGGCGGCGGTCCGCAAGGTCGTCACGCCCTTCTCGACGAGCATGGCTGCGCAGGCGGGGGCGCTCGCGGCGTTGGCCCAGGCCGACGAGGTGGAGCGCCGGTGCGCCCTGGTCGTCGCCGAGCGGAGCCGGGTCACCGAGGCGCTGCGCAAGTTGCTGCCGGACGTGCCGGACAGCCAGGCCAACTTCGTCTGGCTGCCGCTGGGCGACATGGCGGTGGACTTCGGCCGGGCGTGCGAGTCGCGGGGGGTGATCGTGCGGCCGTTCCCCGGCGACGGGGTGCGGGTCACCATCGGCACCCCCGCCGAGAACGACGTCTTCCTCGCCGCCGCCGAGGCGGCGCTGGCCTGATTTCGGGCCGGCGCGAGCCGTAGAACGACGCCTGAGATCGTGCCGGCCCGGGCCACGACGGTGGTCCGGGCCGGTCCGCCATCCCCCAACGGACCGGCCCGGACGGCTCAGGCCGCCACGACGGGCCCGACATCTTCGGTCAGCGGCACCAGCGCCGTCCGGGCGCTCGGGGCCGCATCGGCAGGCGAGGCCGTCAGCAGGATCAGGAAGGCCCCCAGAAGGGCAGCAAGCAGACGCACGCCTGAGACTATAAGTAACTTATGTCCGTTTTGTCGAGTCGATCGGCTCTCGGCGTGGCGCGTCACGTGGCGGCGAGAATCACCGGCTCCGAGGTGAGGTAGTAGCGGTGGTCGTCCCCCTGCGGGTCGACCGGCCGGCGCAGCCGCTCCACGGCCACGTATCCAGCTTCCGCGTACGCCGCCCCCGGCGACCAGCCCGTGCCGTCCCGGCCCACGTCGAGCGGGAACCTCGACCGCACCGTGCCCGACCCCGGGTCGAGCGTCACCAGGTCGTTGGTCTCGGTCAGCACGTGCACCCGCCCCGGCTGCCCGGCCAGCACCCGACCCGGCCCCAGCACGACCCGCCACCGCTGTGCGCCGTCGCGCGCCGCCCGCCCCGTCAGGACGCCGTCCACCAGCACGACCGCCGTCCCGTCGACCAGGTCGGCGTCCGCCCGGTCGAGGGCCGGCACGGCGACCGGCCCGCCGGGCCCGAGCAGCCAGCCCCGCCCCGGCTCGTCGCCGGGGCCGGAGGTGCGCAGCGCGGTGCAGCCCGACCGGGCCACGCCGCAGCCCACCGGGGTCACCACCAACTCCTCCCCGGCCCCCGGCGGACGCCAACGGACCCCCACCCGGCCGGTCCGCGCGTCCCGGAACTCGACCTCCGCCGGCCCGTCGCAGGCGTCGACGGTGACCAGTTCCCCCGAGTCGGTGGTGGCCAGCGGCTTCCGGCAGGCGGAATCCTGCGCGGCCGACCACAACCGCTCGCCGTCGGTCAGGTCGAGGGCGGCCACCTCGTCCTCGCCCGTCGCCACCACCACGCGCCGGCCGTCGACCCCCGTCAGGTGCAGGCCGTGCGGCGTCCAGACCGTGGCGGCTCCGGTGCGCCGGGGCTCCGGTCCGGTGCCCGGCACCGGCCCGTCGGCCCGCCAGGCCACCCGACCCGTACGCGCGTCCAGCGCCACCAGCCGCCCGTCCGACCACCGGCTCACCACCGTGGTCCCGTCGGCCACCACCCCGACCAGTTCCGCCGGCCAACGCCGGTACGACCAGAACGGGGTGGTGCGGTGCCGGCCGTCCGCCGGCCGGTCCGCGTAGACCTGGCGCTGCGCCGCGTACACCCGCAGCCGGCCGTCCACGATCAGCGGGGCGACCGGGAGGCGGCCGACCACGCCGACGGCGGGGGTGACCGGCGGTGGGTAGTCGTCGGCGGCGGGGGTTACCACCTCGGCCGGGGCCAGCACCCGGTAGGCGGTGACCGCGACCGCCACGGCGACGACCAGCGTCGCCACCACCACCACGATCCGTCGCCGGCTGCCCGCCAACCCCATGCCGCACCTCCGCCCGGCACCCTACCCAGCGACGCTGTGCGGACCCGTGGCACGCCTCCCGGTCGTCGGATCGGCCCTCGACCGGCACAGGCGGCGGCATCGCCCCGCACCTCGCGGATCGACCGCCGCCCCGCCCGACCCGCGGGTCAGGCCGCCTCGCGCGTGGGTGCGCCGAGCACGGCGGCCAGATCGGCGAGATCCCGCCGCAACGCGCCCTCCACCGCCCGGGCGGCCAGCCCACCGAGCAGCAGGGCGACGGCCCGCCCGAACGGCGCCGTGGGCACCGCCTCCTGGGTCAGCCGGACAGCGGTACGGCGGCCCTCCCGCCGCCGTACCTCGCGCAGCGTCCAGTCGATCCGGTAATCCGCCCCCACGCCCGGAGAGGCGAGCACGAGTCGCCGGGACGGCTCGGCCACCAGCACCACGAACTCCTCGACCAACGCGGTTCCGTCGGGGCGCGACCGGGTCTCCCGCCAGGCCGTGCCGGGCGCGAACGGGCCGGGGGTCAGCACCTCGACGGCGGAGGTGCCGGTGAACCGGCCGGGGCGGGCCGGCAGGTCGGCGAGCAGCCGCCACACGTCGGCCGCCCGCGCTGCCAGCAGGCCGTTGACCGTCACCGTCGACATGCCACCTCCCGTGGCGTCGACGGTACGCCCGGTGAGCACCGCGCGGGACCCCGGAACGGGAAATTCCACCGGGCCCCGCCTGACGTCACCGGACACCGGCCGCGCTCAGCGGTCGAACCGCCCCGCCCGGATCGCATCGACGAACGCGGTCCAGCCGGGCGGGCTGACGGCCAGTACCGGGCCGGCCTGGTCCTTGGAGTCGCGTACGCCCACCACCCCGACGGACGCGGCGAGGTTGTCCGCCACCTCCACGCACAGACCCTGGTCGTTGGAGCGGCTGCTGGTACGCCACACGGCACCCACGAGATCGCTCATCGTTCGTCATCTCCCTCAGCTCGACGGGACGCCGGGCACCGGCCGGCCCGACCGGACGGACACCGGCCGACCCGGCGCGGCGTGGCGTCGGAATCCGGAGCGATCAACGAACGGAGTGACGGTTCCCGATCGCACAGCCGGTGCGACCGGGAAGCCGGGGCGGGAAACGGCCGGTTCGGGGATCAGCGGGCGGGCAGGATCGTCCCCGTCACCTCACCCAGGGCGACGGTGGTGCCGTCCGGGCCGGGTGCCGTGGCGGTGATCGTCACCGTGTCGCCGTCGGCGAGGAAGGTCCGTTCCGCGCCGCCGACCCGCACCGGCTCGGCGCCGCCCCAGGTGAGTTCGAGGAACGAGCCCACCTGGTCGCGTTCCGGGCCACTGACGGTGCCGGAGGCGTAGAGGTCACCGGTGCGCAGGGACGCGCCGTTGGCGGTGAGGTGCGCGAGCTGCTGTGCCGGCGTCCAGTACATGCCCGCGAACGGCGGCTCGCTGACCAGCTCACCGTTCCAGGTCACGGCCAGCCGCAGATCCAGGCCCAGGTGCGGGGTGTCGCGCAGGTAGTCGGCGACCGGCGGGTCCTGCGCGGGGGCCGGCACGAACGCGTGCGCCAACGCGTCCAGCGGGGTGACCCAGGCCGAGACGGAGGTGGCGAACGACTTGCCCAGGAACGGGCCGAGCGGCTGGTACTCCCAGGCCTGGATGTCGCGGGCCGACCAGTCGTTGACCAGCACCACGCCGAAGACGTGGTCGGCGAGGTCGGCGGCGGCCACCCGGCTGCCCAGCGGGCTCGGTACGCCGACGACGAAGCCCACCTCCGCCTCGATGTCGAGGCGTACGGAGGGGCCGTGGACCGGGCCGTCCGGGGTGGCGCGCTGCCCCTGCGGGCGTACCACCGGCGTGCCGGAGACCACCACCGTGCCGGCCCGGCCGTGGTAGCCGATCGGCAGGTGCCTCCAGTTCGGCAGCAGCGGCGGCTGGCCGGGCCGGAAGATCTGCCCGACGTTCGTCGCGTGGTGCTCGGAGGAGTAGAAGTCGACGTAGTCGGCCACCTCGAACGGCAGCGCCATCCGCACCTCGTCCAGCGGCACCAGCAACGGCTCCACGTCGGCCCGGTGGGTCGGGTCGGTGAGCAGTTCGGTGACGCGCTGCCGGACGGCCAGCCACTGCGGGCGGCCCAGGGACATGAACTGGTTCAGCGTGGGCCGGCCCAGCGTCCCGGCGGCGAGCACCAGGCCCGCCGCCTCCGCGCCGGCCAGGTCCAGCACGAGATCCCCCACGCGTACGCCCACCCGCGGTTCTGCGCCGTCGCGCCGGAACACCCCGTACGGCAGGTGGTGCACCCCGTACGGCGACCCCTGCGCACCCGTCACCCAGGTCATGCGTCGACTCCCCCGTTCACCAGCCCCAGCCGGATCAGATCGGTCAGTGGTTCCTCGATGCTGCACGAGCCGAAGCCGATCCACAGCGGACGCGCCGTGTCCCGCCGGGGCTGCGTCCACTCGACCAGTGGTCGCTCGTCCTGCATCGTGAGCAGATCGGCCACGGTCGCCAGGTCGGCGCCCTCGGCGGCGGCGAGTGCGGCGGCGAGCACGTTGCCGAAGCCGTGGTGCGTGAAGCCGGTCTCCGGGTCGAGGTGGCGCACCGCGTGGTGCAGCCCGGCGGTCAACTTGAAGGGCACCGCCCGGTCCCGGCAGGCGCAGATAACCGCGGCCAGCTCGGCGGGGTGGGGAAGAGTTCCGCGGCCAGCCCGCCGGTGCGGAACTTGGCCGCCACCGGGACTCCCTCGGCGCGGGCGGCGGCGAGCGCGTCCAGCGCCCCCATCAGCCCGAAGGTCAGCGGCAGCTCGGCATAGACAGTCGGGTTGGCGTCACGGTGCCGGTCGCCGTCACGGTGCCGGTCGGCGTGGGGCGGGCGGTCGGCGTGGTCCGGGTGGGCGTGCCGCCGGGCCAGCTCGACGAGCCGAGCGAGGCCGGGCAGCGGGTCCTCGCCCCGCTTGCCGACGGCCGCCTCCAGCTGCCGGACGTGGATGCGCCCGTCGCCCGGGTCGGGGTCGAGCCGATCCAGGGGGATGTCGCCGACGACGCCCACCTCGATGCGTTCCTCGGGGCCGAGCAGGTCGGCCAGCCGGGGCAGCGCGGTGGCGGGGACGAGCAGGGGGCCGACGAGGCCCGCGTACCAGGCGGTGCGGTGCCGCCGGTGGGCGACCACGGCGGCGGGCAGCGGCGCGCTGCCGGGCGGGAAGACGGCGGCGTCGTCGACCAGGCCGTCGACGAGCGCGGGCAGCTGCGTTGACACGAGACAAGAATCTACGGGACGCTACAAGGAGCGGACAACAGCGTCCGATTATCGGACGCGCCAGGCTGGTGACCGGGAGACGACATGCCGTACTACCGCAGCGTCGGCGAGGTGCCGCGCAAGCGCCACACCCAGTTCCGCAAGCCCGACGGCACCCTGTACACCGAGGAGCTGATGGGCCAGGAGGGGTTCTCCTCCGACTCGTCCCTGCTCTACCACCGGCACGCGCCGACCGCGATCGTGGCCGCCGAGGAGTTCACCCCGCCCCCGGTCACCCGCACCCCCAACCTGCCGCTCAAGCCCCGCCACCTGCGCACCCACCAGCTCGCCACCGGCGGGGCCGACCCGGTGCTCGGCCGGCGTCACCTGCTCGCCAACGACGACGTGCGCATCGCCTACGTGGTCGCCGACCGGCCCTCCCCGCTGTTCCGCGACGCCACCGGCGACCACTGCCTGTACGTCGAGGCGGGCACGCTGCGCGTCGAGTCGACCTTCGGCGTGCTGGACGCGGTGGCCGGCGACTACGTGATCATCCCCACGTCGACCATCCACCGCCTCGTCCCCACCGGCGAACAACCCGTCCGCCTGCTGGCCGTCGAGGCGGCCGGGCACATCGGCCCGCCGAAGCGCTACCTCTCGGTGCGTGGGCAGTTCCTGGAGCACTCGCCGTTCTGCGAGCGCGACGTCCGGGGACCGGACGCCCCGCTGCTGGTCGATGGCACCGACGTCGAGGTGCTGGTGAAGCACCGACGCGGGTGGACGAGGTACGTGTACGCCGACCACCCGTTCGACGTCGTCGGCTGGGACGGGCACATGTACCCGTGGGCGTTCTCGATCCACGACTTCGAGCCCATCACCGGCCGGATCCACCAGCCGCCGCCGGTGCACCAGACCTTCCAGGGCCCCAACTTCGTGATCTGCTCGTTCGTGCCGCGCAAGGTCGACTACCACCCCGACGCCATCCCGGTGCCCTACCACCACCACAACGTCGACTCCGACGAGATGCTCTTCTACACGGGCGGCAACTACGAGGCCCGGCGCGGCTCCGGCATCGAGCAGGGCTCGATCTCGCTGCACCCGTCCGGCTTTACGCACGGCCCGCAGCCGGGCGCGGCGGAGCGTTCCATCGGGGCGGACTTCTTCGACGAACTGGCCGTCATGGTCGACACGTTCCGCCCGCTCGACCTGTGCGACGCGGCCGGAGAGTGCGAGGACGACGGCTACGCCTGGACGTGGTCCCGCCGCCCCTGACCGCGCCGCCGCCCCTGACCAGGCTGCCGCGCCGACGTCGTCCCGGTCAGCGGGAATCGAGGGCGCGGGAGAAGACGGCCAGCTCGGCGACGGTGGCCGCCGCGATGGCCAGGACCAGCGGCCACGGCGTGCCGACCAGCGCGTAGAGCAGGATCAACGCGGGAGCGGCGGCCGTGGCGTAGACCGCCACCGCCAGGGTGCGGTCGGAGCGCAGCAGGCTCGGCAGGACGGTCCGGGCCAGGCCCGGCAGTTTCGCCGCGGACCGCCACACCACCAGGCCGCCGATGCCGGCCGCCAGCACCGCCACCACCCGGGAGGTCCCCCACCCGTGGCGGCGGCGCAGGCCACCACCACGGCGGCGATCAGCGACCAGCCCGCGCCGTACAACACGAGCTGGCGGATGCCGGCGGAGATGGTACGGCCCGAATCCACCCGCCCCGGGCTCATCGCCGCCGCCTCGGCCAGGTGTTCCAGCGCCTCGCTCCAGCGCCGCTGCTCCATCCGCAGCACGCCGATGTCGTGTCGCGCCTCGGCGAGCTGCGGGTCCAGCCGCAGCGCCTCCCGGTAGGCCCGCTCGGCCAGGTCGAACAGCTGCATGTTGGCGGCGACCAGTCCGAGGACCAGGTGCGCCTGTGGCTCCTCGGGGGCCAGTTCCACCCCGCGCCAGGCCGCGTTCAGCGCCGGCTGCCCGTTGCGGGAGCCGGCCAGGATCGCCGCCGCGCTGCGCTGGGCGTACGCGTCGTCGGGCCCGAGCGCCAGGATCTCGTCGGCCGTACGCGCGGCCTCGGCGTACCGCTCCAGGTCGCCGAGGGCCAGCCCTCGGGCCACCAGGGCGTACAACAGACCGGGGGCGGCGGCGCAGGCGGACTCGGCGGCGGTGAGCGCCTCCGTCGGGCGGCCGGCCGCCAGGTGCACCCGGGACAGCATGGTCAACGCGCCGGCGTCGGCCGGGTCGAGAGCGACCGCGTACCCGAGTTCCTCGGCGGCCTCGTCGTAGCGGCCGAGTTCGGCCAGGAGCTGGGCGCGTTGCAGGTAGCCCTCGGCGGAGGAGCGGTCGGAGTCGGCGTCGCTGGACATCGCGGCGAGCCTAGGCGGCCGGGGCGTCGTAGACCAGCGCCACCGCGATCCCGGTGAGCCCTTCGCCACGGCCGGGGAAGCCCAGTCCGTCGGTGGTGGCCGCGGAGACGGTGACCGGGGCGCCGACCGCCTCCGACAGCACTCGCTGCGCCTCCTCCCGGCGCGGGCCGATCTTCGGCCGGTTGCCGATCACCTGCACGGACACGTTGCCGATCGCGAACCCGGCCGCCCGCACCCGACGCGCGCTCTCCCGCAGCAGGGCCACCCCGCTCGCGCCGGCCCACTCCGGCTGACCCACCCCGAAGTTCGACCCGAGGTCACCCAGGCCGGCGGCGGAGAGCAGGGCGTTGCAGGCGGCGTGCGCGGCGACGTCGGCGTCGGAGTGGCCGGCCAGGCCGTCCTCGTCGGGCCAGTGCAGGCCCGCCACCCAGCACGGCCGGCCGGCCTCGAACGCGTGCACGTCGGTGCCGATGGCCACCCGAGGAACGATCATGGAATCGAGGGTACGCGTCAGGCGCCGGTCGCCAGCAGGTGCTCGGCCAGCGCCAGGTCGAACGGCCGGGTGATCTTCAGCGCGTGGTCGGAGCCGGGCACGCAGAAGACCGGCACGCCCTGCTTCTCGACCAGCCCCGCGTCGTCGGTCAGCGGATCACCGGCGGCGGCGTGCGCGGCGGCCAGCACGGCCCGACGGAAGCCCTGCGGGGTCTGCACGGCGCGCAGCGCGCAGCGGTCGACGGTGCCGAGGACCCGCTCAGCCGCGTCGACCTCCTTGATCGTGTCGACGACCGGCAGCACGGGGATCACCGCGTCGTGACCGGCGCGGACCGCCCCGGCGACGGACTCCACGAGCCCCGGCGGAGTCAGTGCACGGGCCGCGTCGTGCACCAGCACGATGTCGGGACCGGGCGGCACGACGGCCAGGGCGGCGGCCACGGACGCCTGGCGCTCCGCCCCGCCGGGCACCACGGTCACCGGGGCGACGGGAGCCAGCAGCTCGCGCACATCGTCGACGTCGGCCGCCGGAGCGGCCACCACGATCGTGTGCACCGAGGCCGCGGCAGCCAACCGCCGGACCGCGTGCACCAGCAGCGGCTCACCGCCGAGCAGGCGCAGGGCCTTGGGACGGCCGGGGCCGAGGCGTACGCCGGCACCGGCCGCAGGCACGAGGACCGCGACGTCACCGCGCGGATTGAGCTGCGCGGTCACGTCGCGGTCCTCGGTGGTTTCTTCGCCAGGAATCGGGTACGACGATGCTGTGCGGACTAGGCCTCGGTCAGCACCTTGTCGAGCAGCGTCTCCGCCTCGTCCTTGGTGCTCTTCTCCGCCAGCGCCACCTCGCCGACGAGGATGTCGCGGGCCTTGGCGAGCATGCGCTTCTCGCCCGCGGACAGGCCCCGCTCCCGCTCCCGGCGCCACAGGTCACGGACGACCTCGGCGACCTTCAGCGGGTTACCGGAGGCCAACTTCTCCAGATTCGCCTTGTAACGCCGCGACCAGTTGGTCGGCTCCTCGGTGTGCGGAGCCCGGAGAACGTCGAAGACCTTGCCCAGGCCCTCTTCGCCGACCACCTCGCGCACACCCACGATCTCGGCGTTCTCGGCGGGCACCCGGACCGTCAGGTCACCCTGCGCGACCCTCAGGACGAGGTACTGCTTGGGCTCGCCCTTGATCACCCGAGTCTCGATTGCCTCGATGAGTGCGGCCCCGTGGTGGGGGTAAACAACGGTCTCGCCGACACTGAAAACCATAGGTTCGAAACCCCTTTCGCTGTGTCTAGGGTAACACGCTCAGGCACCGATGTCTCACCGCTGTCCTGATCGTTGGCGCAGCTCAGGGGCCCTGTGAGAGGTATTTCTTCGGCTTGACAGGTCGCCAAACCAATGGTTCGAACACTCTCCGTAAGGAAGTTATGACACCCGGCACGGAGGGAAGAAACGTCGAGATCAAGGGCTATGCGCTCGTCCCATGGTAGCCCGCCCGTCGCGACCCCGCCGAGGTGTGGCGGGAGCAGGCCCGGTGCGGGACGCTGGAGGGCGACCGCTGTCGGCTCACCGAGACACTCCAGGGGGTCGGTATGGGCAAGGCGGACGCGGACGGCCCCGAGCTGCCCGACCTGCCCCCGGAATGGGGCCGGGTCGTCGTGCCGGACGATGCCGCCGCGCTGGCGGCGGAGGCCGCCCAGGTCCGCCGTGAGCTGCGCGGGGCGGCCCGCGGCCGCACCCGACGGCCCGCCCTCGCGTACCCCGCGCTCGTCATCGTGGTGGCACTGCTGACCACGATCGGCGGGCTGCTCGTCGCCACCTGGCCGCGCACCGGACGCTCCACGGGCCTGACCACCACGACCCCCGACCCGACACCCGCCGGGCTCGCCGGCCGGCCGCTGCCCGCCCTCGACCTGGTCGACGCCGGGCAGGCCCCGGTGCCCCTGCGCGGGCTGCTGCCCGCCGTCGTCCTCCTGGTCGACGGGTGCCCGTGCCCGGACCGGGTGGTCGAGGCCGCCGCCGCCGCACCGCCCGGCGTGACGGTGGTCACCGTCTCCGGTGGGCGCACCCCCACCGGCCCACCTCCGCCGGGGGTACGGGCGCTGGCCGACCCGGCCGGCGGGCTGCGGGCCTTCGTGAACCTGCCCGCCCGGCCGGACAGCGCGACCGTGCTGCTGGTGGACCGCGGTGGCCTGCTCGTGCGGGTCGTCCCGGCGGCGAGCACCGTCGAGGAGTACCGCGCCGACCTGACCCGCCTCGCCCCGGCCGCGACCCCGACCGGCTGACCGCCGGCGAACCGCTCAGGGCAGGGCGACCAGTTGGGCCTCGACCTCGACCCCGGCCGTCTCGGACGACAGACCCACCAGCACCCAGGTGCCGGCACCCACCACCTCCGCCCCCGTGACCCGCCCGTCACAGCTGACCCGGTGCTGCTCGCGAGCCGTACGCCCACCCTCGACCCGCACCGTCAGCCAGCCCCGCCCGGCGCAGCGGAACTCCAGCAGCAGCCGGTCGCCGTCCCGCGCCCGCACCTGCCGGGTGATCTCGTTGCGCGGCGTCAGCGGGGCCCGCTCCGTCCACAGGGTGTTCGGCAGCCGGGCCATGCCCAGCGTGCGCTCCAACGGGTCGGCCAGCAGGGCCTCACCCGTACGCGGATCCACCTGCCAGACCTCGCCGGAACGCGCCCCGGGCACCCCGGACCCGTCCGCCGCGTCCGGCTGCTCGTCACCGAACCCGGTGCGGGTCGTCTCGCCCGTCGCCGGATCGACCTCCCACACCTCCGAACGGTGCGGCCCGGCCGGCACCCCGCCGCCGGCCGGCCCACCGTCAGGTTCCACGGCGCTGCGCGGCACCGCCGGAACGAAGCGCAGCCCGGCGGTCGCGATGTCGACGGAGGACGCCGGGACCGGGGCGTTCGCCTGCCACCACGAGCCGCCGCCGGCCACCGCCAGCAGACCCGCCACGGTCAGCACGGCCCCCCGGGCCCGGCGGGCGACATCGACGTCCATATCTTCGAGCGTAGCCCGGAACTCGCACGTGGCCCCGGAGTCAGTCCTCGCGCTCCAGCAACGCCGCGTACAGGGTCAGGCCCGGACCGAAGGCCAGCATCACCACCTGCCGCGGCGGCACGTCGGCGCGCAGCAGCCGGTCCAGGATCAACAGCACCGTCGGCGACGAACAGTTGCCGTGCTCGTCGAGGGTGGCCCGCGAGGCGGCCAGCGCCGCCTCCGGCAGCCCCAGCTCCCGCTCCACCACGTTGAGGATGCGCGGGCCCCCCGGGTGCACCGCCCAGCCGTCCACCCCGGACAGGGCGTGGCCGTGCCGTGCCAGCAGCTCGTCGACCAGGGCGCGGACGTGCGTGGACAGCACCTGCGGCACCTTCGGCGACAACCCCATCCGGAAGCCCGTGTCGGTGACGTCCCACGTCATGTGGTCGGCCGTGGAGGTGTCCGTCACCGAGGTGACCTCGCGCACCGCGTACCCCCGGCCCCCCGGGACGAGCACGGCGGCGACCGCCGCGTCCGAGAAGAGCGCGTGGGAGATGATCTGCTGGGTGTCCACCCGCGCCGACGACGGCTGGATGTGCAGGCTGGTCAGCTCGGCGCAGAGCAGCAGCGCCGGACGCCCCCGGGCGGTCACGAAGTCGCCCGCCGCGCCCAGCCCCGGCAGCGCCGCGTAGCAGCCCATGTGGCCGACGAACATCCGCTGGGTGGCGGGCGCCATGCCCAGGTCACGGGCGAGCATGATGTCGAGCCCCGGGGTGGCGTACCCGGTGCAGGAGCACACCACGAACAACCCGACGTCCCCGGCGGAGAGCCCGGCGGCGGTCAACGCCCGCCCCACCGCCTCCTTGCCCAACGGCAGCGCCTCCACCTGGTAGCGGCGCATCCGCCGCTCGGTCGACCAGTCCGAGACGTCCTCCAGGAGCGGGTTCACCGCCGCCTGCCGCCGGCTCACCCCCGAGTTCGCGAAGATCCGCTCGGCGAGCGCTCTGGTGGTGCCGGAGAAGTGCCGGGAGAAGAAGCGGTCCCACAGCTCGCCCTGCGCGGCGGACGGCGGATGCGCCGTACCCAGACCCGCGATCACCGGTACGGACACGGCCCCACCTCTCCCTCTCGCCTACGTCCCACCGTCACCAACGAGGGGCCGTCCCGTCCCGGTCCGGGTCGCCGCCCAGAGCGGCCACCCCCAGCCAGTCGGCGCACACGTCGGACGTCGCCGGATGCAGTGAGCCGCACCGGGCGTCCCGGTAGAGCCGCTCCAGCGGGTGGCCCCGCCGGGTCGCCGACGTGCCCGCCGCCTCCAGCACCGACGCGGCCACCTCGGCGGCGGTCGTGCCGGCCAGCAGCTTGGCCCGCCACACCCAACGGTTGGTCTCCGCGTCGCCGGGGGCCTCGTCCACCCGGCGGGCCGCCTCCGCCACCGTCAGGTGCGCCGCCGCCACCGCCGCGTCGGCACGCCCCAGCCGGGCCCGCACCGCCGGCAGGCCGGCCAGGTTCCGGGTGTTGGCGTGCTCGGCCGCCGCGTCGACGGCCGCCCGCGCCACCCCGACGTAGACGGCCGCGTAACTGGCCACCAGCCAGTGCGGCATGAGCTGGGCGACCACCAGGGCCAGCCCCTCCACGCCGCCGAGCAGCCGGTCCGCCGGGACGGTGACGTCCAGGTGCAGGTCGTGCGAGGAGGTGGCCCGCATGCCCAGCGAGTCCCAGGTCGGCTCGACGGTCAGGCCGTCGCCCGCCGGCACCAGGAACTGGGAGACCAGCGACGGGTCGGCGGCGCTGCGTGCGGCGACCAGGTAGCCGTCGGCGTGCCCCGCGCCGGAACAGAACGTCTTGCTGCCCTTGACCCGCCAGCCCCCCTCCACCGGCTCGTAGACGGTGCTCAGCTGGGAGAGTCGGGCCCCCGCGCCGCGCTCGCTCATCGCCACCGCGTACCAGGATCCCTCGGCCGCCGCCCGCAGCAGCCGGTCG
Organism: Micromonospora nigra; assembly: GCF_900091585.1. Lineage (NCBI taxonomy): Bacteria > Bacillati > Actinomycetota > Actinomycetes > Micromonosporales > Micromonosporaceae > Micromonospora > Micromonospora nigra. The sequence goes on from NZ_FMHT01000003.1 coordinate 2,462,927, forward strand.
CGGGCGGCCAGCGCCTCGTCCGGTACGCCCAGAGCCTCGGCCAGTTCCTCGGTGACCGCGCCGAGGGCGCCGGTGACCGAGGCGTGCATGTTGAACACCAGCGCGGTCGCCCCGTTGCCCCGGGCCAGCTCGGTCGCCACCGCCGCGTACTCGGCGAACGTGGCACCCGCCCCGCCCAGTTCCCGGGGGACCATCAGCCCGAACAGGCCGGCCTCCCGCAGGTCGCGGAAGTCCTCGACCGGGAACGCGCCGTCGCGGTCGTACTGTCCGGCCCGGGCGGCCAGCCGCGGCGTCAGCCGGCGGGCCGCCTCCAGCGCGTGCACCGTCATGGAACCCCCTTCTCACCCAACCCTGTACCCCCGCGTCGGCCCGCTACCCGCCGCGGACCCCACGACCCTGGTAGAGCACCGCCGTCGACCACGTGGGCACCATGCGCGGCACCCGCCGGGCCGGTCGTGCGCCGCCACGTGCCCGCCGGACCAGCCAGCCCACCAACCCGCGGATCTCGGGCCGTACGCCGCGCACCCGCAGCGTCACCCCGTGCCGGGCGCACTCGGCGACCAGCTCACGGTCGTCCACGAACAACCGTGGATCGTGGATGCCACGCGGCACCGTCGGCAGCCGCTCGCCGACCTCCACCGCGACCAGCCGGGCCAGCAGGGTGTCGTTGAGGGTGTCCAGCACCAGCAGGCCGCCGGGACGCAGCAGGCGGCAGGCCTCGGCCACCGCGCTGCGCCAGTCCGGTACGTGCTCCAGGATCTCCCCGGCGGAGACCACGTCGGCGCAGCCGTCGGCCAGCGGCACCGCCGTGGCGTCGCCGTTGACCACCGTCACCCCGTGCGCGGCGGCCTGGGTCAGGGCCGAGCGGGTGAGGTCGACCCCCACGTGGGTGTAGCCCCTGCCGGACAGGTGCGGGGCGAGCAGACCGGCACCGCAGCCGAGGTCGACCAGCACCGCCCCGGGCCGGGTGGCCGGGGGGACCAGCGCCGCCCGCGCCGCCGCCAGCCAGTGCAGCATCGCGAACGCTCCGTCGGGACGCCACCACTCGCCGGCCAGGTCGTCGTACTGGCGCGGATCGTTGCGGGGCAGCGTACGACCTGCGATCGGCATGCCCCCGAGCGTGGCACGACTCCCCGGTAACGACCAGACTTCCGTTATGTCGTCGAGGGTGTTAGGGCTGGTCAGAGCAAGTCATCCGGAACCCGCCGCCGCGGTCACCACAGTGGCCGGACTCCTGGCCGTCGGGGTCGGACACTCCCCGCGGGGGGTCGTCACCGTGGTGGTGACGGTGGCGGCCAGTCAGCTGGCGGTGGGCTGGAGCAACGACGCCCTCGACGCGGGGCGGGACGCGACGGTGGGGCGTACCGACAAGCCGGTCGCGGCGGGTGTGGTCGGCCGCCGCGTCACGGCCCTGGCCGCGCTGGTGGCCGCGGTCACCACCGGCGCGGTCGCCCTCACCACGAACCCGGTGGCGGCGTCGTGGGCCATGGTCGGCCTCGTCTCGGCGCTGCTCTACAACTGGCCGCTGAAGTCCAGTCCCGTGTCGGTGCTGCCGTACGCGGTCTCGTTCGGCGCGCTGCCCGCCTTCGTGGTGCTCGCGCTGCCCGACGCCCCCGCGCCGCCGGCCTGGCTGGTGGCCGCCGCGGCGTGCCTGGGGGCCGGGGCGCACTTCGCCAACGTGCTGCCCGACCTGGCCGACGACGCCCGCACCGGGGTCCGTGGGCTGCCGCACCGGCTCGGCCCGGTGGGCAGCCGCGCCGCCGCCGCCGGGCTGCTGCTGGCCGCCACCGCCACGCTGGTCCTGGGGCCGCCGGGGCCACCGTCGGGCGTCGGCCTCGCCGCCGTCGCGGTCGCCGTCGTGGTGCCGCCCCTGAGCTGGTACGCCGGCCGTGCCGCCACCCGCCCCGTGGCCGCCTTCCGGGCGGTCATGCTGGTGGCGCTGATCGATGTCGTCCTGCTGGTGACGGCCGGCCGGGTGGGCTGAGCGTCACCGTGGCAGGTGGCTTCGCCGGGTCCGCGTGCGGGCCCCGATCAGGCCCCACTACCCTGGAGCGCGGTCTGCGCGGGCATGGCCATCGTGCCCGGCGGCGTACGACCGGGTGTGATCGTGACGAGGAGGACCGACGTGACGGGCTCGATCAGGGGGCGGGCGGCCCTGCTGCTGTCCGGGATGGCGGCGGCCGGTCTGCTGCTGTCCGGGTGCGGCGCGGGTCAGATCTCCGAGACCGCCCTCAAGGAGCCGTCCATCCAGGGCGTCAACCTTGAGGCCGAAGACGGCGAGTACGCCATCCGTGGCCTGCTGGTCGCGTTCCCCGGCATCGACGGCTACGAGGCCGGCGACAACGCCGTGCTCAACGCGGTGATCTACAACGACTCCCGGGATCCGGTCACGGTGACCATCACCACCGAGGACGCCCGCGACGTCGTGATCGTCGACACCGACACGGCCACCGCCAATCCGTCCGTCGTGCCGTCGCCCACCCCCACGGAGAGCGGGGCACCGTCGCCCACCCCGACGGAGCCGGGGGCGACCAGCCCCACGGCGACGCCGAGCCCGTCCGGGTCGCCCGCGGCCCCGGCCGGTCAGCCCGCCCGGATCGAGATCCCGCCGTTGAGCTTCGTCCAGCTCAACACCGAGGGCGAGCAGGTGCTCGGGCTCATCGGCCTGCGGGAGAGCCTGCGCTCCGGCCAGAACGTCATGATGACGTTCGACTTCGGCAACGGCGTCGTCATCACCGGCCCCGCCCCGGTCGCCGTGCCGCTGACCGCCCCGCCCGCACCGCCGCCGGTGATCGAGCGGCACACGGAGTTCGAGGGCGAGGACGGGCACTGAGCGCCACCCCCTGATCGTCCGACGCCGTCGGCGTGGTGAAGGCCACGTCGGCGGCGTCTTCGTCGTACCGGCGGGTTAGCGTCCGGGGGTGAGCACCTCCCGAGCGACCCCCGCGCGGGGCGCGGCCGGCGGGCGCGGCCGGGCCGCCGCCCGCGAGCCCCGTCCCGCCTACGAGTGCGACGCCTGCGGCCACCAGCCCCCCAAGTGGGTCGGCCGCTGCCCGGAGTGCGGCGAGTGGGGTTCGGTGGTCGAGTGCACCGTCACCGGCCCGACGGTGTCCGGCCGCGTGGTCAGCTCCCGGGTGCCCGCCGAGCCGGCCCGGCCGATCGCCACCATCAGCGCCGCGCCGGCCCGCGCCCGGCCGACCGGGGTCAGCGAACTCGACCGCGTGCTCGGCGGCGGTCTCGTGCCCGGCGCGGTGGTGCTGCTCGCCGGCGAGCCCGGGGTCGGCAAGTCCACCCTGCTGCTCGACGTGGCGCAGCAGTGGGCCGCCGGGGCGGGCAGCCCGTCGTTGGTGGTCAGCGGTGAGGAGTCGGTCAGCCAGGTGCGGCTGCGCGCCGAGCGGATGGGCACGCTGCACGACCAGCTCTACCTGGCCGCCGAGAGCGACCTGGCGGCCGTGCTGGGTCACCTCGACGCGGTCAAGCCCGGTCTGCTGGTGCTCGACTCGGTGCAGACCATCTCCACCACCGGCACGGAGGGCGTGCCCGGCGGGGTCACCCAGGTCCGCGCGGTCACCGCCGCGCTGGTCGCGGTCGCGAAGGAACGCGGCATCGCCACCGTGCTGGTCGGCCACGTCACCAAGGACGGCCAGGTCGCCGGTCCACGCGTGCTGGAGCACCTGGTCGACGTGGTGCTGCACTTCGAGGGCGACAAGCACTCCTCCCTGCGGATGGTGCGCGGGGTCAAGAACCGGTTCGGCGCGGCCGACGAGGTGGGCTGCTTCGAGATGCACGAGGGCGGCATCAGCAGCCTCGCCGACCCGTCCGGGCTGTTCCTCACCCGCTACTCCGAGCCGGTCCCCGGCACCTGCGTGACGGTGGCGATGGAGGGGCGTCGGGCGCTGGTGACCGAGGTGCAGGCGCTGATCGGAGCGACGGTGGCCGGGTCTCCCCGGCGCACGGTCTCCGGGCTCGACTCGGCCCGGCTGGCGATGGTCCTGGCCGTGCTGCAACGTCGCACCGAGCGGCTGACCCTGCACGACCGGGAGGTCTTCGCCGCCACCGTGGGCGGCATCCGGGTGGTCGAGCCGGCCGCCGACCTCGCCGTGGCCCTCGCGGTGGCGTCGGGCGGCCTCAACCTGGCCATCGCCCCACACCTCGTCGCGATCGGCGAGGTCGGGCTGACCGGTGAACTCCGGCGGGTGGGCGCGGTGCCCCGGCGGCTGGCGGAGGCGGCCCGGCTGGGCTTCCGGCTGGCCCTGGTGCCACCCGGTTGCGGCCCGGAGAGCACCGGCGCCGGCCCCGAGCAGATGCGCGTGATCGAGGTCACCGACGTGCGGGCGGCGTTGCAGGCGGCGGCCCGCGCCTCGGCGGAGTGACCGCGGTGACGACACACCCAGGTCAGGCCGGGACATCGTGACACATCACAGTAACCACGACAGCACCCACCGCAGGGCAGTCCGTAGACTGTGCCAGTGCCGATTGACCGCGACACCACCAAGCCTGCCGGCGCGACGCCCCACGCCCGCACCGGTGCTGTGGGCTCGCCGGCCCGTCCGATCAACGTGAGCGTGACCGGGGGCGGCGGCGCCGGCGACCCGCTGCGCGCGAACCTGGCCCTCATGGCGCCGGGCACGGCGCTGCGCGACGGGCTGGAACGCATCCTGCGCGGCCGGACGGGTGCCCTGATCGTGCTCGGCTACGACAAGGTGGTCGAAGGGCTGTGCACCGGCGGCTTCCCGCTGGACGTCGAGTTCTCCGCCACCCGCGTCCGCGAGCTGTGCAAGATGGACGGCGCGGTGGTGCTCTCCAGCGACGGCACCCGGATCGTCCGGGCCGCCGTGCACCTGATGCCCGACCCGACGATCCCCACCGAAGAGTCCGGCACCCGTCACCGGACCGCCGAACGGGTCGCCCGCCAGACCGGCTACCCCGTCATCTCGGTCAGCCAGTCGATGCGGATCATCAGTCTCTACGTCAACGGCCAGCGACACGTGCTGGACGACTCCGCAGCCATCCTGTCCCGCGCCAATCAGGCGCTGGCCACCCTGGAACGCTACAAGCTGCGGCTCGACGAGGTCTCCGGCACGCTGTCGGCGCTGGAGATCGAAGATCTGGTCACCGTCCGTGACGCGGTGGCGGTCGTGCAGCGGCTGGAGATGGTCCGCCGGATCGCCGACGAGATCGCCGGGTACGTGGTCGAGCTGGGCACCGACGGCCGGCTGCTCGCGTTGCAGCTCGACGAGCTGATGGCCGGCGTGGACGCCGACCGCACCCTGGTCATCCGCGACTACCTGCCCACCGGCCGGAAGCCCCGCACGCTGGACGAGGCGCTGGTCGAGCTGGATCTGCTCTCCGCCACCGAGCTGATCGACCTGGTCGCGGTGGCCAAGGCGATCGGCTACCCGGCCGCCTCCGACGCCCTGGACGCGGCGGTCAGCCCGCGCGGGTTCCGCCTTCTGGCCAAGGTGCCCCGACTGCCGGTGACGGTGGTGGACCGCCTCGTCGTGCACTTCGGCAGCCTCCAGCGGCTGCTCGGCGCGACCGTGGAGGATCTCCAGGCCGTCGACGGCGTCGGCGACGCCCGCGCCCGGGGCGTCCGCGAGGGCCTGTCGCGGCTCGCCGAGGCGTCCATCCTGGAGCGGTACGTCTGACCGGCGGCCCGCCCGCGTCGCTCAGCCGGTGAGGGTCAGCTTCACCGGAGCGCTGAGCTTGGTGCCGACCCGGGCGAAGACCTCGTAGCTGCCAGCCGGCGGGGTCGGCCCGTTGGCCACCCCGTCGGCGCACCGGGTGCTCGCCCGGCCGTTCCAGGTCACCTGGTACGAGCGTTCGAAGCCGGCGGTGAAGGACTGCACGTCCGACCCGTTGGCGGTGCCGCACGTGTCCGAGGACCAGACCTTCTCCGCGCCGGACTTGATGAACAGTTCCTGCTCGTCCGCGCCGACATCCCGGCTGCACGTCCGCTCCGCCCGGTTGCGGATCCTCAGTTTCAGGTCCACGGGCGCGCCCCGCACCACGGTCGCGGGCAACGGCACCGCCGTCACCGTCAGCTCGGCGTCCGCGCAGGCGCCCGCGTCGGCCACCGGGGCGACCGGGGCCGGGGGGTTGTCGGTCAGGCTGGGCTCGACCGACGGGTCGGTGCCCGGTTCGGCCGACCCGCCCGGCACCGGCAGACCGGTCTGCGGGGTGAGCGCCGAACCGGTGGCCTCCGGCGTCGTCCCGCCGGACGCGCCCGAGTTCGGCTGCCCGTCCTTCGCGTCGCGATCCGGATCCGGACCGTTACAGGAGTAGAGCAGAACAATCAGGAAGAGCAGACCTGCTCCGAGCACGACGGCACGACGCCGCCAGTACACGGCAGGGGGCAGGGGGCCGACCGTCAGACGCATGATGCCCCACCGTAGCGGCGTGGCGCGTCGCCGGCAGCAGCGACGCGCCGGGACGCGCCCGACCCGCTCCCGGCGACCATCCACATGCGACAGTCAGCCGGCCGAGTGGTCACCGGGAGTCACCACCGCAGCCTGACCGCCGCCCGGCCGTCATCAGAGGTAGACCTTGCGTTGGTAGACGGCGTGAGCCCCCGCCACCCGGTCGAGGAACAGCAGACCGGCACAGTGGTCGATCTCGTGCTGCAGCGCCCGCGCCTCGAACGCGTCCGTCGCCAGGCGCACCTTCTCTCCCGTGCCGGGCAGCATGCCCTCGACCACCAGCCGACCGGCCCGCTTCACGTCGCCGGTCAGGTCGGGCACCGACATGCAGCCCTCCCGCCCCGCCTTCCAGCGGGACGCCTCCACCACGCGGGCGTTGCACAGCACGAACGTCCCGTGCACCGTCACCGCCTTCGGGTGCCCGGTGACGTCCACCGCGAAGACCTGGGCCTCCACGCCCACCTGCGGGGCGGCCAGACCGACGCAGCCCGGCGACACCCGCATCGTGGCGATCAGGTCGGCCGCCAGCCGCACCGTCTCGTCGGCCGTCGGATCCACCTCGCCGGCCGCCCGGCTGAGCACCGGATTCGGCGCCGACACCACCGGCAGCACGCACCCCGGCACCGTCAGCGCCTCCGGCGTCCAACCGCCGAGCCCCACGTACCCCGTGGTCGTCTCCCCGCCGCTCACAGCAGGTCCGGATCGGCCGGTCGGAGGGTGACGTCGACACCCAGCTCGGCCGCAGCCGTCGCGAGTCGGGCGGCCAACCCGCCGGCCACCCCCGGCGGCAGGTCCACCTCGGCCACCACGACGTAGAGCGCCCCGGCCAGCCGGGTGCTCAGATCCGTCACGTTGCCGCCCTCGTCGGCCAGCACCCGGGTCATCGCCGCGACGATGCCCATCCGGTCCGCGCCGTGCACCGCCATCACGTACGGCTCGCCGGCCGACTCGGCAGCACCGTCCGGGGTGACCGCGCGTACGGTCGCCAGCAGCTGGCCGTCGGCGGCCAGCGGCACCAGCGCCGCCTCGACCTCGACGGCGGCCGGCCCGACACAGATCAGGGTCATCGCGAAGTGCCCCCGCAGCCGCGTCATCGTGCTGTCGGTGAGGTTCGCCCCGAGCCGGGCGAGCACCTCCGCGACGTCGGCCACGATGCCCGGCCGGTCCCGGCCGATGACAGTGATCGCAAGCTCGTTCATCCGGGCATTCTGCCCGATCGGGCCGGCACTCCCCGACACGCCCCGCCCGGACCGCCCACCCAGCGGGACCTGCACGCATGGGATCATGGACGACGCGATGACAGAACCCGATTTCGCCACCCTGGTCAGCCGGTGGTACGAGCGCAACGCCCGCGACCTGCCCTGGCGCAAGCCGGACGTCGGCGCCTGGGCCATCCTGGTCAGCGAGGTCATGCTCCAGCAGACCCCCGTCGTGCGGGTGGTGCCCGCCTGGGAGGCGTGGATGGCACGCTGGCCGGTGCCGGCCGCGCTGGCCGCGGACAGCCCGGCGGAGGCGATCCGGATGTGGGGCCGGCTCGGCTACCCCCGGCGCGCGGTCCGCCTGCGCGACTGCGCGGTGGCGATCGTGGAACGGCACGGCGGCGACGTCCCCGACCGGCTGGACCACCTGCTGGCCCTGCCCGGCGTCGGGACGTACACCGCGCGGGCGGTTGCCGCCTTCGCGTACGGGCAGCGTCATCCGGTGGTCGACACCAACGTTCGCCGGGTCGTCTGCCGGGCGGTGGCCGGTGAGCCCGACGCCGGACCGGCGACCCGCCCCGCCGACCTGGTGGCCACCGAGGAACTGCTCCCCGTCGAGCCGGCCGCCGCCGCCCTCACCAGCGCGGCCATCATGGAACTCGGTGCCGTGGTGTGCACCGCCCGCTCGCCCCGCTGCGCCGGGTGCCCCGTCGAGGGCATCTGTGCGTGGCGGGCCAGCGGTCGGGTCGCCCCCGAAGGCCCCAGCCGCCGCCCCCAGCGGTACGCCGGCACCGACCGGCAGGTCCGCGGCCTGCTGCTCGGCGTGCTCCGCGAGACGACGGGCCCGGTTCCGCGCCAACGTCTCGACCAGGTGTGGACCGACGACGTGCAACGATCCCGAGCCCTGGCCGGCCTCGTCACCGACGGACTCGTCGAACCGGTCGGCGAGGCGTCGTACCGCCTGGTCGGCGACGGTCCGCCGGCCGCCCCGGCGCTCGCCTGATCCCGAGGGCCCGCGCACCGGTGGGCGGGTGAGCGGCCCCAGGAACGGCGGTGGCCCGGTGGCTGCTGCCACCGGGCCACCGCACTTCTCGATCAGCCGGCTTGCTGCTCGTCCGCCCCTGCGGCGGTGCCGCTGAGGTCGGCGGGGACGGCGTCCGGTACGTCTACCGGACGGTCCGAACCCCGGAAGACGAGCTTCGACTTGTCGACGTCGTTCGGATCGCCCTCGCAGTCCACCACCACGATCTGACCCGGGGTCAGCTCGTTGAACAGGATCCGCTCGGACAGGTTGTCCTCGATGTCCCGCTGGATCGTGCGACGCAGCGGACGGGCACCGAGCACCGGGTCGAAGCCCTTGGTCGCCAGGTACTTCTTGGCGCTGTCGGTCAGCTCCAGGCCCATGTCCTTGTTGCGCAGCTGGGTCTCGATCCGCTGGATCATGATGTCGACGATCGACAGGATCTCGTTCTGGCGCAGCTGGTGGAAGACGATCGTGTCGTCGATCCGGTTCAGGAACTCGGGCCGGAAGTGCTGCTTCAGCTCGTCGTTGACCTTCTGCTTCATCCGGTCGTAGTTCGAGTCCGCGTCCTCCGACGCCTGGAAGCCCAGCGACACGGCCTTCGCCACGTCACGGGTGCCCAGGTTGGTGGTCAGGATGATGACCGTGTTCTTGAAGTCCACGATCCGGCCCTGACCGTCGGTGAGACGGCCGTCCTCCAGGATCTGGAGCAGCGTGTTGAACACGTCCGGGTGGGCCTTCTCGATCTCGTCGAAGAGGACCACCGAGAACGGCCGACGCCGCACCTTCTCGGTCAGCTGCCCACCCTCGTCGTAGCCGACGTAGCCGGGAGGGGCACCCACCAGCCGGGACACCGTGTAACGGTCGTGGAACTCGGACATGTCCAGCTGGATCAGCGCGTCCTCGCTGCCGAACAGGAACTCGGCGAGCGCCTTCGACAGCTCGGTCTTCCCGACGCCGGACGGGCCGGCGAAGATGAACGAGCCCGACGGGCGCTTCGGGTCCTTCAGGCCGGCCCGGGTACGCCGGATCGCCTTCGAGACCGCCTTGACCGCGTCCTCCTGGCCGATGACGCGCTTGTGCAGCTCGTCCTCCATGCGCAGCAGGCGGGAGGTCTCCTCCTCGGTCAGCTTGTAGACCGGGATGCCCGTCCAGTTGCCGAGGACCTCGGCGATCTGCTCGTCGTCGACCTCGCTGACGACGTCCAGGTCGCCGGCCTTCCACTCCTTCTCCCGCTGGGCCTTCTGGCCGAGCAGCTGCTTCTCCTTGTCGCGCAGCTGGGCGGCGCGCTCGAAGTCCTGCGCGTCGATCGCGGACTCCTTGTCGCGACGCACCTGGGCGATGCGCTCGTCGAAGTCCCGCAGGTCTGGCGGGGCGGTCATCCGGCGGATGCGCATCCGGGCACCGGCCTCGTCGATCAGGTCGATCGCCTTGTCCGGCAGGAAGCGGTCGGAGATGTACCGGTCGGCCAGCGTCGCGGCAGCCACCAGGGCGGCGTCGGTGATCGAGACGCGGTGGTGCGCCTCGTACCGGTCGCGCAGGCCCTTGAGGATCTCGATGGTGTGGGCCAGGGACGGCTCACCCACCTGGATCGGCTGGAAGCGGCGCTCCAGCGCGGCGTCCTTCTCCAGGTGCTTGCGGTATTCGTCCAGCGTGGTTGCGCCGATGGTCTGCAGCTCGCCGCGGGCCAGCATCGGCTTGAGGATGCTCGCCGCGTCGATCGCGCCCTCGGCGGCACCCGCGCCGACCAGGGTGTGGATCTCGTCGATGAACAGGATGATGTCGCCGCGGGTGCGGATCTCCTTGAGCACCTTCTTCAGGCGCTCCTCGAAGTCACCGCGGTAGCGGGAGCCGGCGACCAGGGCACCCAGGTCGAGGGTGTAGAGCTGCTTGTCCTTCAGCGTCTCGGGCACCTCGCCCTTGATGATCTTCTGGGACAGCCCCTCCACCACGGCCGTCTTCCCGACGCCGGGCTCACCGATCAGGACCGGGTTGTTCTTGGTGCGGCGGGAGAGCACCTGCATGACCCGCTCGATTTCCTTCTCGCGCCCGATGACCGGGTCGAGCTTGCCCTCGCGGGCGGCCTGGGTCAGGTTCCGGCCGAACTGGTCCAGCACCAGGCTGGTCGACGGCGCGGCCTCACCCGGTGCGGCGCCCGCCGCGGCGGGCTCCTTGCCCTGGTAGCCGGAGAGCAGCTGGATGACCTGCTGGCGGACCCGGTTGAGGTCGGCGCCGAGCTTGACCAGCACCTGGGCGGCGACGCCCTCGCCCTCGCGGATCAGGCCGAGCAGGATGTGCTCCGTGCCGATGTAGTTGTGGCCGAGCTGAAGCGCCTCGCGCAGCGACAGCTCGAGCACCTTCTTGGCTCGCGGCGTGAACGGGATGTGCCCGCTGGGCGCCTGCTGGCCCTGGCCGATGATCTCCTCGACCTGCTGGCGCACGCCCTCCAGGGAGATGCCGAGGCTCTCCAGAGCCTTGGCGGCGACACCCTCACCCTCGTGGATCAGGCCCAGCAGGATGTGTTCCGTACCGATGTAGTTGTGGTTGAGCATCCGGGCCTCTTCTTGGGCCAGGACGACAACCCGTCGCGCTCGGTCGGTGAACCGCTCGAACATGCCCTCGTGCTCCTCACGTGCCGTGCGCACTCGATCTTGATGGTCAAGACTCTCGGCGGGGCCGGGTGCGCGGACGTCCGGGACGGGCGTCCGTGCCTCATTACTCTATCGCCGCGAACCGACTCGGCTGACCTCGTGTGTCCGCGCCGGGGGCCTGGTACGCGCCGTTTTGCACAACCCTGCGCGCTCAGCGCATGTTCCGGGCCCCCCGCCTGTACGCGCAGAGCGAAATTCGCCGACCCCCGAAACCCCCCATCGACACCCTCGGCCGCCCCGGCGGACACCCCGACTCGTCCACAGCCTGTGGACAACTCGTCCACGGCCTGTGGACAACCGACTGGGCCTGTGGACGCCCCGGAGCGCCGGCCGCCACGAGGGCGAGTGACGGCAGGCACCGGAGGACGGTGCCACCGCGCGCGCCGGCACGTCGGCACGCACGGCCCGGCGACATGACAGGCGCGGGAGGTCCGGGTCGCGGCAGGGCGTCGCCGCACCGACGTGACAACGGCCACACGCGCGACCAAGGGCCCAGGCCCGCTGCCGGGCGGGGCCGCCGCCGGGCACGGGGGCCCGACGCCGGCACGGGAGCCGACGCCGGGGGCGCAGCCCCGCCGCCGGGCACGGGCCCGGGGCCGGCCACAGGTCCGAGGCAGGCCACAGGCACGAGGCAGGCCACAGGTCCGACGACGCCGGGCCCGGAGATCGTCTCCGGGCCCGGCGTCGAACACCCTCGGGTCGGTCTCAGTGACCGGCCTTGGAGTGGAACTCGTCGACGATCTCCTGCGGGATCCGCCCCCGGTCGGAGATGTCCTTGCCCGCCTTGCGGGCCCAGGCCCGGATGGCCTTGTTCTGCTCGCGGTCGGCGGTGGCGCCACCCCGACCCCGGGCCGCTCGACCGCCGACCACCACGCCGCCCCGACCCACCTTGGTGCCGTGGGCGACGTACGGCGCGAATACCTCGCGCAATTTATCGGCGTTGGAGTTCGACAGGTCGATCTCGTACTGAACACCATCGAGCGCGAACTTGACGGTCTCGTCAGCGTCCCCGCCGTCCAGGTCATCGACCAGCTTGTGAATGATCTGCTTGGCCACGTCCCACAATCCTTCCGAGCAGGGTGATCCTGCGAACTGGAAGCACAATAACCCGTCAGATGCTTGTCGCGTCAACAGGATGCCGTAACCAAGTGGTCGAAGGGCCCCAGGCGACTACTCCGGTCGGACCAACGGGAAGAGGATGGTTTCCCGAATTCCCAGGCCGGTCAACGCCATCAGCAGCCGGTCGATTCCCATTCCCATACCACCGGCGGGCGGCATTCCGTACTCCATCGCCCGGAGAAAGTCCTCGTCGAGCCGCATGGCCTCGTCGTCGCCGCGGGCCGCGAGCTGCGCCTGGGCCACCAGCCGCTCCCGCTGCACCACCGGGTCCACCAGCTCCGAGTACGCGGTGCCCAGCTCGAAGCCGAGGACGTAGAGGTCCCACTTCTCGGCCAGGCCGGGCTCGCTGCGGTGGGCCCGGGTCAGCGGGCTGGTCTCCTCCGGGTAGTCCCGGACGAAGGTCGGCGCCTGCAGGCCGGGGACGACCAGTTCCTCGAAGAGCTCCTCGGCCAGCTTGCCCGGACCCCACTTCGGGTCGACGGCCAGGCCGACCTTGTCGGCGTACTCCACCAGGCGGGCGCGCTCGGTGCGGACGGTGACCTCCTCGCCCAGCGCCTCCGAAAGCACCCCGAACAGGGTGACGGACCGCCACTCGCCACCCAGGTCGAACTCCCGGCCGTCGGCGTGAGTGACCACCGTCGAGCCGCCGACCGCGATGGCGGCCTGCTGCACGATATTCCGGGTCAGCTCGGCCATGGTGTCGTAGTCGCCATAGGCCTGGTAGGTCTCCAGCATCGCGAACTCGGGCGAGTGCGATGAGTCGACACCCTCATTACGGAAGTTGCGGTTGATCTCGAAGACCCGGTCGACCCCGCCGACCACGGCCCGCTTGAGAAATAGTTCGGGGGCGATTCGTAGATACAGATCGGTGCTGAGCGCATTGCTGTGGGTCACGAATGGCCGGGCGGTGGCCCCACCGTGTAGAAGTTGCAGCATCGGGGTCTCCACCTCGATGAAACCCCGACCGTGCAGGGAATCCCGCAGGCTGCGTACGGCCGTTGCCCGGGTGCGCACCATCTGCCGTGCCTGCGGACGCACGATCAGGTCGACGTAACGCTGCCGGACCCGGGCCTCCTCGCTGAGCGGCTTGTGGGCCACCGGCAGCGGGCGCAGCGCCTTCGCCGTCACCGCCCACTGCTCGGCCAGCACCGACAGCTCGCCCCGACGACTGGTGATCACCTCACCGGTGACCCCCACGTGGTCGCCGAGGTCGACCAGCCGCTTCCAGTCGTCCAGTCGCTCGGGGCCGACCCGGTCGAGCGAGAGCATCGCCTGGAGTTCGGTCCCGTCGCCGTCCCGCAGGGTGGCGAAGCAGAGCTTGCCGGTGTTGCGGACGAAGATCACCCGGCCGGTGACCGAGACCCGGTCGCCGGTGGCGGTGTCGGTGGGCAGTTCGGCGTACTTCCGGCGGATCTCCACGAGGGTGCTGGTGCGGGGGAAACCGACCGGGTACGGCTCGACGCCCTCGGCGAGCATCCGGTCCCGCTTCTCCCGGCGGACCTTCATCTGCTCCGGAAGGTCGTCGGCGGGGTCGACTGGCACGGGCGTCTGCTCGGTCACGGCACGCTTCCTCGGAGGGAGATATCGGGCGGGGTCAGAGCACGAGCGTACTCAAGCGGTTTGACCGGTGTTACGGGATAACCTGCCGCCATGACGGACCCCACTCAGGCCCTCTCCTTCGGCGCTGCCGCCGCCGAGTACGACCGGTACCGTCCCCGATATCCCGAGGCCGCGCTGCGCTGGGCGCTCGACGGGCTCGCGGCCTCCGCGCGGGTCGTCGACCTGGGCGCGGGCACCGGCATCCTGACCCGGGGCCTCCGCGACCTCGGGTACGACGAGGTGACCGCCGTCGAACCCGACCCGGGGATGCGGGCCCGGCTGGTCGAGTCCACCCCCGGCGTGACCGCCCTGGCCGGCAGCGCGGAGGAGATGCCACTGCCCGACGGGTACGCCGACGCGGTCGTCGTCGGCCAGGCGTACCACTGGTTCGACCGCGACCGGGCACACCCGGAGATCGCCCGGGTGCTGCGCCCCGGCGGTGTGCTCGCCCCGATCTGGAACCTCCGCGACGAGCGGGTCGCCTGGGTGACGGAGCTGAGTCGGATCGCCGAGGTCGGCGACACCGTCGACCACGTCCGGGCGTACGTGACCGGCTTCGGGGCGGCCTTCGACGCAGGCGAGTGGGCCGAGTTCGGCCACGCCACCACGCTGACGCCCGACGAGCTGCTCGGGATGGTCCGCACCCGCTCGCACTACCTGACGGCCTCCCCCGAGCAGCGGCAGAAGGTAGACCGGGAACTCCGCGACCTGCTGGCCGCCCACCCCGACCTCGCCGGGCGGGACACCCTCGACCTTCCCTACCGCACCCTGGCCCTGCGCGCCCGGCGCCGGTGACGCTCAGAGGTTGCGGTCGTAGACCATCCGCAGGCCGATCAGGGTGATCATCGGCTCGTGGGCGGTGATCGTGCGGCACTCGTTGACCACCAGCGAGGCCAGCCCACCGGTGGCGATCACCGCCTTGACCTCGCCCAACTCCTCGACCATCCGCTCGACGATGCGGTCCACCTGGCCGGCGAAGCCGAAGTAGAGGCCCGACTGGAGACACTCGACCGTGTTCTTGCCGATCACCGAGCGCGGCTTCGTCGCCTCCACCTTGCGCAGCTGCGCGGCTCGGGCGGCGAGCGCGTCGAAGGAGATCTCGATGCCCGGCGCGAACGCGCCGCCGAGGAACTCACCCCGGCCGCTGATCACGTCGAAGTTGGTGGTGGTGCCGAAGTCGACCACGATCGACGGCCCGCCGTAGAGGGTGTACGCGGCCAGGGTGTTCACCACCCGGTCCGCGCCCACCTCCTTCGGGTTGTCGATCGCCAGCTGCACACCGGTGCGGACGCCCGGCTCGACGATCACGCTGGGCAGGTCGGCGTAGTACCGCGACAGCATGGTGCGCAACGAACGCAGGGCCGCCGGCACGGTGGAGCACGCCGCCACCCCGGTGATCTCGACGGCGTCGCCCGCGAGCAGCCCCCGGAACATCAGGCCCAGCTCGTCGGCGGTCGACCGGGCATCCGTCTTGATCCGCCACGAGTGCACCAGCTTGTCGCCTTCGAAGGTCGCCAGCACGGTGTTCGTGTTTCCGATGTCGATGCAGAGCAGCACGCACGCAGCCTAGACGGCGCGGCGCGAAGGACCCACCGGCGTACGGAGGTCCAACGCGATGTCGAGGATCGGTGACGAGTGGGTCAGCGCACCCACCGACAGGAAGTCCACGCCGGTCGCCCCGACCTCCGCCGCCACCTCCAGGGTCAGTCCGCCCGTCGCCTCCAGCTCCGCGCGGCCCCCCACCGCCGCGACCACCTCCCGCAGCACCGCGGGGGGCATGTTGTCCAGCAGCAGGAACTCCGCACCGGCCGCCACGGCCTCCACCGCCTCGGCCACCGTGTCGACCTCCACCTGCACCGACACCTCGGGAAACGCCTCCCGGACCCGGCGGTAGGCCGCGGTGATCCCGCCGGCGGCGAACTTGTGGTTGTCCTTGACCATCGCGACGTCGTACAGACCCATCCGCTTGTTCGTGCCGCCGCCGGCCCGCACCGCGTACTTCTCCAGGGCTCGCAGGCCGGGCGTGGTCTTGCGGGTGTCGAGCACCATCGCCCTCGTGCCGGTCAGCGCGTCGGCCCAGGCCCGGGTGTGGGTCGCCACCCCGGACATCCGGCACAGCAGGTTGAGCGCCGTGCGCTCCGCGGTGAGCAGCAGCCGGGTCGGGCCGGTCACCGTGGCCAGCACGTCGCCGCGCGCCACCCGCTCGCCGTCGCGGGCCACCACCGACACCTCGACCGTACGCCCCGCCCCGGTCACCTCGCCGACCAGCTCGAACGCGGCGGCGGCCACCGCCAGCCCGGCCACCACGCCGTCGGCGCGGGCCACCAGGTCGGCGGTGTCGGTCTGGTCGGCGGGGATCGTGGCGACGCTGGTGACGTCGCGGAAGTCCGGGCCCAGGTCCTCCACGAAGGCGGTCTCCACCACCGCCCGCACGTACTCCGGGTCCAGCCCGCGCTCGCGCAGCGCCCGTTCCGTCGAAGGCGTCATGACCTCTCCCATCGTTGCGTCAGGCGTCCCTGGGGTCCGAGCGACGCCACGAGGTGACCGTGCCACCGCCCGTCGGCCGTCGGGAAGTCCTCCCGCCAGTGGCAGCCCCGCGTCTCCTGCCGGGCGTAGGCGGCAGCGACCAGCGCCGACGCCACGGTGACCAGGTTCGTGGCCTCCCAGTCCGCGGTACGCGGCACACCCCGGCCCGCTCCCACGTCGACCAGTGTCGCCGCCGCCTGCCGGAGGGTCGCCGCCGAGCGGAGCACTCCCGCACCCCGGGTCATCGCCCGTTGCAGCACCGGCGTCGTGCCCGCCGGCACCACCCGGCCCGCGCCGCCGCGCCAGGCCCCCGTGTCGGCCGGCTGCGCCTGTTCGGGCAGTCCGGCGGCGATGTCGTCGGCGATCCGGCGGGAGAAGACCAGCCCCTCCAGCAGCGAGTTGCTGGCCAGCCGGTTCGCGCCGTGCACGCCCGTGCAGGCGACCTCGCCGCAGGCGTACAGGCCGGGGATGGAGGTGCGGCCACGCAGGTCGGTGCGCACACCCCCCGAGGCGTAGTGGGCGGCCGGAGCGACCGGGATCAGGTCGGTGGCCGGATCCACGCCGATGGCCAGGCAGGACGCCACGATGGTGGGGAACCTCCCGGCCAGGAAGTCGCCGCCGAGGTGCCGGGCGTCGAGGAACACGTGGTCGGCGCCGGTGGCCAGCAGCACCCGGTGGATGCCCTTGGCGACGACGTCGCGGGGGGCCAGCTCGGCCAGCTCGTGTTGGCCGACCATGAACCGCTTGCCGTCGCCGTCGACCAGGTGGGCGCCTTCGCCGCGCAGCGCCTCGGAGACCAGGGGCTGCTGGGCGTGGCCCGCGCCGGGCAGCCGGGCGTGCTCGGGGACGATCAGTGCCGTCGGGTGGAACTGGACGAACTCCACGTCGGTGACGGCCGCGCCGGCCCGCATCGCCAGCGCCACCCCGTCGCCGGTGGACACCGCGGGGTTGGTGGTGGCCGCGAACACCTGGCCCAGACCGCCGGTGGCCAGCACCACCGCCCGGGACAGGATCGCGCCCACGCCGTCCTCGCTGCCCTCACCGAGCACGTGCAGGGTGATCCCGCAGGCCGGGCCGAGCCCTCCGGAGCCGTCACCGGGTGCCCGGAGCAGATCCAGCACCAGGGCATGCTCGACCAGCCGGATCCACGGATCGCGGCGGACGGCCGCGTGCAGGGCGCGCTGCACCTCCGCGCCGGTGGCGTCGCCGCCGGCGTGCACGATCCGGTCCGCCCGGTGCCCGCCCTCCCGGGTGAGCATCAACGAACCGTCCGGATGCCGGTCGAACTCGGCCCCGACCCGCATCAGCTCCCGCAGCCGGGTCGGGCCCTCCTCCACCAGCACCCGCACCGCCGCCGGGTCGCACAGCCCCACCCCGGCGACCTCCGTGTCCGAGGCGTGCGCGGCCGGGGTGTCGTGCGGGTCGAGCACCGCCGCGATGCCGCCCTGCGCCCAACGGGTCGACCCCTCGTCGATGTCGACCTTGGTGACGACGGTGACGTGCAGCCCCGCCTCACGAAGGTGCAACGCCGCGGTCAGGCCGGCCACGCCGGAACCCACCACGATCACGTCGGTGGTCTCCACCCAGCCGGGCGCGGGAGCGGCCAGCAGCGGGGGCGGCGTCGGCAGGTCGACGGTCGCAAGGTCCATGCCGACAGTCAACCCGAAGGAACCTCCCCCGGGGCGGCGGGGGCGGTACGAGTGGTTTCGGCTACGACGCCGGGCTACTTCGTCCGCACCGGCAGACCGGCCGGACCGGCACCCTTCAGCGAGGCGGTCACCGTGCGGTCGCTGAGCCAGAGGTAGCAGCGGACACCCCGGTCGCCGACCCGCCAACGGCCCGGCCCGGGCGGACGGATCACCACCCCGCTGCGGAAGGGCAGGTCGACGTCGTCGGGGACGCCCACGTACCGGCCGAGCACCGTGCGGCAGCCGGTGTACAGGGGAACCCAGTCCCCGTCCTTCGTCGGGTACGGACGGTCCGGCGCGGGCCACACGCCGACGAACTCGGCGTCGTGCCGGGTGCCGCAGTCCACCGGCACCAGGGTCTGCACGCCGCCGCCCCGCCCGGCGCGGGTCTGCTGGCAGCCGAGCCGTAGCGGGGAGGGTGCCTTCAGGGCGTCACGCAGGCTTCCGGTGCGGGTGACGACGGTCGCCGCCGCCTCGACGCCGGTCACCTCGGCCAGGTCGCAGCGGTACCAGCGGGCACCGGCCGCCCAGCCCGGCCCGGACGGCAGCGCGACGGCCAGCCGGAGCCGACCCGCGCGCCAGTTGTCCCCCACGTGACCGTTCGCCCGGGTGTCGCAGTCGGCGAAGGCCCCCCGCAGTTCCGTCGAGCCGGTGGCGGGCGGTGCGGCCCGCTCGGCCGGGAAGGAGCCCACGTGCACCGTCTCGATCCCGTGCGGGTCGGCGCAGTCGACCGGCTCGTACGCGTCGAGCGGCACCACGTCGGCGAACGTCGCGTGACAGACCCCCGCGGCCGGGGTGAACGGACCGGGCACGGGCAGCGCCCCCCAGTCGTCGACCAGGTCGCCGTCGGTGCCCGGCACCGAGCCGCACCCGACCAGGAGCGCGGTCGCGGCGACCGCCGCTACCAGGGCCCCGATGGCACGCTGCTGCCTCACCCGGCCTCCCCCAGCCAGCACCGTCACCCGACGGCGCCCCCAGGCTAACCGAACATCACCCTCCGGTGACAGACCGGAACAACCCTCCCCACCCGGGGTCAGACCGCCGCGAGGGGATTCGGGACGGGGGCTCCGGCGGTGCCGGGGGCGGCGACCGACGGGTCCGCGCCGAGGTCGACGACCCGGTTGTCGGCGTCGACGTGCACCACGACCGGTCGGTAGGTGCGCGCCTCGGCGGAGTCCATCTGCGCGTACGAGATGAGGATGACCAGGTCGCCCGGGTGCACCAGGTGCGCCGCGGCGCCGTTGATCCCGATCACGCCGCTGCCCCGTCTCCCCGGGATCACGTACGTCTCCAGCCGCGCGCCGTTGGTGATGTCGACGATCGCGACCTGCTCACCGGGGAGCAGATCGGCGGCGTCGAGCAGGTCCTCGTCCACGGTGACCGAGCCGACGTAGTGCAGGTCTGCCTGGGTCACCGTGGCCCGGTGGATCTTCGACTTCAGCATGGTCCGCAGCATCGGACAGCCTTTCCGCAGGTGGGGGTGTGTGAAGGTCAGGGACGGGGAGCGAGGTGAACCGCCGCGTTGTCGATCAGCCGGGTGCCGCCGACCCACGCCGCGACCAGCAGCCGCGCCGGGCCGGCGACCGGCCCCGGCTCCAGGTCGGGATCGGTGAGCACCAGGTAGTCCAGGTCGGCGCCGGGCGTACCCGCGCCGAAGGCCGCGTGCGCGGCGGCCAGCACCGCCCCCGCGTCGGCCCCGGCCTCGGCGGCGTCGACCCCGGCCCGCAGTGCCGCCGACAGAGTCAGCGCCGCCTCCCGCTCCCCGGCCGAGAGGTAACGGTTGCGGCTGGACAGCGCCAACCCGTCCGGCTCGCGCACGGTCGGCACCCCGACCACCTCGACCGGCACGTCCAGGTCCCGACACATCCGCCGCACCAGGGCCAGTTGCTGGTAGTCCTTCTCGCCGAAGAACGTCAGGTCGGGCCGGGTGAGCTGGAGCAGCTTCAGCACCACGGTGAGCACCCCGTGGAAGAAGCCGGGCCGGCTCAGGCCCTCCAGGTCCGCGCCGAGCGGGCCCGGGTCGATGCGCACCGAGGGTTGGCCGTCCGGGTACATCTGGGTCACCGAGGGCGCGAAGACCACGTCCGCGCCGGCCCGACGGCACACCTCCAGGTCGGCGTCGAGGGTGCGCGGATAGCGGTCGAAGTCCTCCGTCGGGCCGAACTGCAACGGGTTCACGAACACCGTGACGATCACGTGGTCGGCCCGTTCCCGGGCGGCCCGCAGCAGCGTCTCGTGCCCGGAGTGCAGGGCCCCCATGGTCATCACCACGCCGACCGTGCCCTTGCAGTCGGCCCGGGCCGTCGCCAGGTCCGCGCGGGTGTGCACCAGTTCCGTCATCAGGCTGCTCCCTTGGCTCGCGACTGCGGGGTCCGCAGGCCCGGCCCACGTTCCGTACCCGCCGCGACCCCGGTGCGGGTGGCGGCCAGGACGCCGAGCAGGGACTCCGCGTCGACCGGGCGCAGTCGGCCGGCGGCGATGGCCCGGTCGGCGGTACGGCGGGCCAGGGCCAGGTAGGGGGCGACCGACTCGGGGGCGGTCGCCGCGAGCCGGGTCAGGTGCCGCGCCACGGTGCCGGCGTCGCCCCGGGACACCGGGCCGGTCAGCGCGTCGTCGCCGAGTCGCAGCGCGTTCTCCAGGGCCGCGCGCAGCAGCGGGGCCAGCACCTTCTCCGGCTGTCGCACCCCGGCGTCACGCAGCCGGTCGGCCGCCTCGTTGACCAGGGTCACCAGGTGGTTGGCGCCGTGCGCCAGCGCCGCGTGGTAGAGCGGGCGGTCCGCCTCACCGATCCACTCCGGCACCCCACCCAGGTCGGCGACCAGTCGGGCGGCCAGCGGGCGCAGGTCCGCCGGGGCGGTCACCCCGTACGAGATGCCGGCGAGGCGGCCCAGGTCGTCGGGCGTACCGGTGAAGGTCATCGCCGGGTGCAGGGCGAGCGGCCGGGCACCGACGGCGGTGGCCGGATCGAGCACGGTCAGCCCGTGCGCGCCGGAGGTGTGCGCGACCACCTGACCGGGACGCAGCGCGCCCGCCTCGGCCAGCCCGGCGACCACGCCCGCCAGCGCGTCGTCGGGAACCGCCAGCAGCAGCAGGTCGGTGGCGGCCCGCGCGACCGAGGTGGCGGAGCGGCGGGGCACCCCCGGCAGCAGCAGGGCCAGCCGGGCGCGGGACGCGTCGGAGACCCCGGCGGCGGCGACCACCCGGTGTCCGGCCGCCGTGAGTGCGGCGCCCAGGGTGGCACCGACCCGCCCGGCACCGATCACGCCGACGGTGAGCAGACGGGAGGTGGTGGGCGGGGTGGCGGCCCGCGACGCCGTGGCAGGCCCCTGCGGGGCGGCCGGGCGCGGGCGCAGCGGTGCGCTCATTCGACGATCCAGTCCTCGAGAAGGGGTACCGGTCGAGGGCAAGTATGCGCCGTCTCGGCAGATCCGAAACAAGGATGTGTGAAAACGTTCACCGGCGGCGCGGGGTCGGCGGGCGCGGCGTCCGCCGGGGTTCCGGCCGGCGGCAGGGGTACGACCGCCGGGGATCCCTGACCGTAGGGTCGGCACGGTGACGGACCTGATCGAGGGATGACCTGATGTCGATGCGGTGGCGCGACGCCATGGACCGGGCACTCTACGGACCGGGCGGCTTCTTCGTGTCCGGGGCCGGGCCGGCGGCGCACTTTCGCACCAGCGTGCACGCCTCCCCCGCCTTCGCCTCCGCGGTGCTGCGCCTGCTCGCCGAGGTCGACGCCACCCTGGGGCATCCGCCGGTGCTCGACGTGGTCGACGTCGGGGCGGGCAGGGGGGAGCTGCTGCGGGCGCTCGCCGGGCAGATGTCGGCGGCACCCACCCACGCTGGGCGGTCGGGCCTGCTTCCCGCGGGTCCGGGCGGCCCGGACCCGACCACCGACCGCCCGTCCCGGTCGCCCGGCTCCCATCCCGCGGGACCACCGAACCAGGTATCCCTGGCCGACCGGGTACGCCTCACCGCCGTGGAGCGGGCCGCCCGCCCCGCCGACCTGCCGGCGGCGATCGGATGGCTGGACGAGATCCCGTCGGGCGTCTCCGGGCTGCTGATCGCCACCGAGTGGCTCGACAACGTGCCACTCGACGTGGCCGTACCCACCGGCGAAGGTTGGCGCTACGTGCTCGTCGACCCGACCACGGGCACGGAGACCGTCGGCCCCCCGCTCACCCCGCAGGACGCCGACTGGCTGCACCGGTGGTGGCCCGAGGCGGAGAACGGGGTCAGGGTGCGGGCCGAGATCGGGCGGGAACGGGACGAGGCGTGGGCGGATGCCGTCGGCAGGGTCGACCGGGGGCTGGCGGTGGCCGTGGACTACGGGCACCTCAGGGCGGGTCGACCGGTCGACGGGACGCTGACCGGTTACCGGGGTGGGCGGCAGGTGCCACCGGTGCCGGACGGGTCCCGGGATGTCACCGCGCACGTCGCCGTCGACTCGGTCGCCTCCTGCGGCGAGCGGGTCGCCCGGTGTGCGTACTCCCTGGTGTCGCAGCGGGAGGCGTTGCGGGCGCTCGGGGCCGACGGCGCACGACCGCCGCTGAGCCTGGCCGCCACCGACCCGACCGGATACGTGCGGGCGCTGGCCGCCGCGTCCACGGTGGCCGAGCTGACCGATCCGGCCGGGCTCGGCGGGCACTGGTGGCTCCTCCAGCCGGTCGGAAGCGCACCTGATCCGTGACCCGGCCGGTGCCCTTCCGCCCGGCCCGCGTGGACGGCGGCACGGGTTTCGCCCTCTCGCAGCGTCCGCGTCTCCTGACGGATCGGATCGCGGCATCTCGCGGTGAACCCACGCCGGGAGCCCGCGACCGTCGATGGCCCCGCGTGGCACGATGACGGGCATGACCACCGACGCCGACCTTCGCGAACTGACCGTCGGCACCGGAGCCGGCGGGGAGCAGCTCGGCACCGACATGGTGCTCAACATCGGCCCCCAGCACCCGTCGACGCACGGCGTGCTGCGGCTGAGACTGGTGCTCGACGGGGAGCGGGTGGTGGCCGCCGAGCCGATCGTCGGCTACATGCACCGGGGTGCGGAGAAGCTGTTCGAGGTACGCGACTACCGGCAGGTCATCGTGCTGGCCAACCGGCACGACTGGCTGTCGGCGTTCTCCAACGAGCTGGGCGTGGTGCTCGCCGTGGAGCGGCTGATGGGCATGGAGGTGCCCGAGCGGGCGACCTGGCTACGGATGGCGCTCGCCGAGCTGAACCGGGTGCTCAACCACCTGATGTTCCTCGGCTCGTACCCGTTGGAGATCGGCGCGATCACCCCGATGTTCTACGCCTTCCGCGAGCGGGAGACCATCCAGACGGTGCTGGAGGAGGTCTCCGGTGGCCGGATCCACTACATGTTCAACCGGGTCGGTGGGCTCAAGGAGGAGGTGCCCGCCGGCTGGACCGGCCGGGCCCGTGCCGCCATCGGCGAGGTGCGCCGCCGGATGCCCGACCTGGACAACCTGATCCGCCGTAACGAGATCTTCCTGGCCCGTACCGTCGGCGTGGGCGTGCTGTCCGCAGCCGACGCCGCCGCCTACGGGGCGTCCGGGCCGGTGGCCCGCGCCTCCGGGCTCGACCTCGACCTGCGCCGCGACGAGCCGTACCTGGCCTACGACCAGCTCGACGTGCCGGTGGTGACCCGCACGTCCGGGGACTGCCACGCCCGGTTCGAGGTGCTGCTCGACCAGGTGTACGCCTCGCTCGACCTCGCCGAACAGTGCCTGGACCGGGTGGACCGGCTCACCGGCCCGGTCAACACCCGACTGCCGAAGGTGCTCAAGGCCCCGGAGGGGCACACGTACGCGTGGACGGAGAACCCGCTCGGCATCAACGGCTACTACCTGGTGTCCCGCGGGGAGAAGACACCGTGGCGGCTCAAGCTGCGCACCGCGTCGTACGCGAACGTGCAGGCCCTGGCCACGTTGCTGCCCGGCTGCCTGGTGCCGGACCTGATCGCGATCCTCGGTTCGATGTTCTTCGTGGTCGGCGACATCGACAAGTGAGTCCGGCGCGGGCCCCGGTCAGCGCCAGCGCTCCGCGCCGGCCCGGGGACCGTCGTCCTGCGGCGGGTAGCCGTAGCGCGGCCCCTCGACGTGGCCGTGGCGCGGCTGCTCGCCGTGCCCGTATCGCGACCCCTCGGGGTGGCCGTAACGCTCGGTTTCCGGTTGGTACCCCCACTGCGGCTCGGGGGCAGGGCCCCACTGTGGCTCGGGCTGCCGGCCGCGCTGCTGCGGCACCCGCCACTCCTGCGGCACCGGTACCCCGCCGACGGGCAGCGCCGGGCGGTCCTCCGGTTCGTCCCAGCGACCGCGCCATTCCTCGCCACCGTCGTGGGCCTGCCAGGCTTCGTACCCCTCGGCGTCCCGCCGTGGCGCGGGCCCGTCGTCGTGGCGGCGAGGTCCGGGCCCCTCCTGGACGCGGCGGGGCTCGTCGTGCCGGACGGCAGCCCACCGGTCGGCCATCCGGTACTCGGTGCCGGAACCGTCGGCGTGCACCTCCGCACGTCGCTCCCCGACCCGCACCTCCCGCCCCCGGTCGTCCTCGCGTACCGCGGCCCACCGGTCGCCCGCGCGCAGCTGCGCCCAGTACTCCCCGGTGTCGTCCGGCCCGGCCGCCGGCGCCGGCCGACCCGCCGTGGCCTCCCAGTCCTGCGGACCGTCGCCCCGCTGGTCCGCCCCGGGCGACCAGGACCGGTCGTGCCGGGCGCTCCAGGTCTGTTCGTCCGCCGGGGCCGACCACGCCCGGTCGTCCCCGGTCCCGGCCCTGACCTGCGCCTCGCGGGGAGTCCAGCTCTCCTGGTGGGAAGCGGCCCGGCCGCCGGCGCGCGGGGCCGACCAACCGCGGTCCGCGTCGTGCGGCGACCCACCGGCGCCTGCTCCGGGTGCAGGGGCGCGGCCGTCGACACCGCTCCGGGCACCCCGGCGGCCGCGCTCCGGATCGTCGCCGGAAGCGCCGTCGTGCCCGGCCCACGGCCGGGCACCCTGCTCCGTCGACCAGCGGTCGTACCCGCCGTAGGCGCCACCCTGCTCACCCGACACCCCACCGTCCACGATGGTGTGGCGGGTGGTGACGTGCACCGTCTCGGTGTGCCGCACCACGCCCAGCGGACGCGGTGCCGGCTCGGTGCGCGGCTCCCGTTCCGGCCGCGCCGCGCCGTACACCCCGGCGGCGGCCCGTGCCGTGCCGTGGCCGCCCGGAGCGGGACGGTCCGCGCCGTGGCCGGCGGGGGTGAAGCGGTCCGCGCCGGGCCCGCTCGCGCCGTGGCGGCCAGGGGCGGAACGGTCGACCCCGGGCACCCCGACGGAACCGGCCGCCGGTCGATCCGGTGCCGGCGGGACGGCGCCGTGGCCGCCTGCCTGACCGGCCGGGCCTGCGCCGCCCTGACGCACCGCTGGCTCGGGTCGGCCAACAGCCCGGCCCGGCACAGCAGCAGGGTCATCCGGCACGGGCACCCGGGCCCGGCCCGGACCCGCGGGTTCCTCCGCCGGCACACCAGCGCCCTCCGCCGCCAGCCGCCGGTGCAGCCCAGCGACCGCGTCCTGAGCCCGCTGGGCCTGGTCGAGTGCCTGATTGCCGCGCTGGGCGGCGGCGACGATCTCGCTGCGCAACTCCCGACGGAGCTGCTCGACCTCGTCCGTCAACTCCTGGACGCGGGCCCGCCCGCCCTCGTCCGTCCGCAACGCGATCGACAACCCGATCAGCACGACGGCGACGATGGCCAGCACCGCGGCGAGCCGCAGCGGGCCGTTGCCGTCGGCGACCAGAAGGATCAGCGCCGCGATCGGGGCCAGCCCCACCCCGCCCCAGAAGAGCACGGTCAGCAGTTGCGGGGCACGGGTGTCGGCGGCGACGTCCGAGGCTGGCATGGCTGTGCAGCCTACCGAGAGTTGTCCCACCTGGGAACGGCCCCGGACGTACCGGGCGGGCGTCGGCCACGAGGGTCGACGCCCGCCCGGCTTCCGTGTCTCAGCCCGCCAACGCGCCGTCCGAGGAGAAGACCAGACCGACGCTGGCCGCCCCGGTGGTCAGCGCGTTCTTGGTCTGCGGGCCTCCCGCGTCGAGCGAACTGAACGAGCCGGCCCGGAAGTCGTAGACCTCGACCAGCCCGGCCTGGCACTTCGGCCGCTGCGGGCACTCCGGCGGACCGGCCAGCACCGTCTCCTGGCCCGAGCAGGTGGCGGCCAACTCGGACAGGGTCCGCACGCCGTACCTGTCGGCGAAGGCCCGGGTGACGGCGAACGCGTTCTGGTTCTGCGCGGCCGACGGGGACCCGAAGCTGATCCCCACCGTGGAACCGGCCTTTGTCAGCGCGGACATCGTCTTGTCCAGTGCGGACGAGGAGACCGGCTCGGCGTCCTTGCCGTTGATCTTCGTGTTGAGGAACTCGGCCATGGTGGCCGCGTACTCCGGGACGACCTGGATCTCGCCCTTCTCCAGCGCCGGCTCGTACAGCTCGCGGCTGCCGATCTGCTGGACCCTGACCTCGTAACCGGCGGCCGTCAGCACGATCCGGTACAACTCGCCCAGCGTCTGGCTCTCGCTGAAGTTGCCCGCCCCGACCACGATCTCGCCACCGGGGCCCTTGGTGATCCCGGCGGTCAGGTCGTTGGCGGCGGCGAACTCCGTCGCGGCCGCCTCCGGCGTCTTGCGATCCACGTCGACGGCCTTGTTGAGCGCGACCAGCTTCGGGGTGTCGAGCGCGGCGGAAACCTTGTTCAGCGCCGCGAAGACCTCCGGGGTGGCCGCCTTCGCGTTGACCGCCGGGACGATGTTGTCGGTGTTCTGGAGCTTCTTGTCGTCCTCGAGAACGACGAGCTGGTCGCCGGCCACCGGGGCGCAGCCCGCGCCGGTGGCACCCGCCTCGGGCGCCTCGGTGCCGGAGGAGCCGGCGTCGCCGCAGCCGGTCAGCAGCCCCGCAGCAGTGAGGGCACCGACCGCCCCGACGGCCAGCCGTGTACGTGTGCGCATCATGCCCGCCTTCCGTGTCCCGGCCCGACCCGTCCGGGTCGGCCGCGTGTCCGACGGGCGGGCCTGCACCGGCCGCCCGCGATCTCATAGCCAACATCTTCCGACAAGGCACCGACAACCCAGGGCGGCGTTCGTCACCGGATCGTCACCCGGCGTCGGCACCACCCGGGCGGTGTGCCCTGAGAACGCCGCCAGGTAGCGGCAGGTCAGCCGCCGATGACCGCGTCGGCGGCGCGGCGGTCGCCACGTCGCCGGCTGCGGCGCAGCGGGCGGGGGGTGGCGAACCGTTCCCCGTACGCCAGCACCAGCTCCACCGTCAGAGCCAGGCCCGCCACCAGCAGGCCGCCGGCCAGGATCTGCCCCTGGCCGGCAGCGATGTCGAGCCCGAAACCGGCCCGGATGATCTGCCCCAGACCGCCGCCGTTGACGAACGACGCCAGCGCGGCGGTCGCCACCACCTGCACGGCGGCCGTGCGGAACCCGGCCGCCAAGTAGGGCACCGCCAGTGGCAACTCGACCCGGCGCAGCACCTGCCCGCCGGAGAAACCCATCCCACGGGCCGCGTCCCGGGCCTCCGGATCGGCCTGCCGCACCCCCGTGTACGCGTTGGCCAGCAACGGTGGCACCGCGAAGACGGCCAACGCCACCACCACCGCCGGCCGGCCGAAGCCGAGGAAGGTCAGCGGCAGGATGGCCAGCAGCGCGAGCGTGGGAACGGCCAGCGTGAGGTTGGCGACGAGCACCACCAGCCCACCGCCACGGCCGGTGTGACCGAGCCACAGCCCGACCGGCCAGGCGACCAGGCAACCCAGCAGCACCGCCGCCGCCGACATCGACAGGTGCTCGCCGAGCCGGTCCAGCACGCCGCCCGGGTTGGTCCAGTTGAGCGGATCGTTGAGCCAGACGTACGCCGCCTCGACCGGGTTCACGCCGTCCTCCGACGCAGCCACGGGGTGAGCAGCCGGCCGACCCCGGCCAGCAGCAGGTCCAGCACCAGCGCGAGCAGCACACACAGCAGCGTGCCCGTCATGATCTGCGCCTTGTAGAAGTTGTTCTGCAGGCCGGCGAAGATGAGCTGCCCGAGGCCACCGCGACCGATGACCACACCCACCGTCACCAGAGCCACTGTGGAGACGGTGGCCAGCCGCAGCCCGGTGAGGATGCCCGGCAGCGCCAGCGGCAACTCGACACGGAACAGCCGCCCCCACCGGCCGTACCCCATCCCCTCGGCGGCCTCCCGCACCTCGGGTGGCACCTGGTTGAGCCCGGCGACGGCGTTGCGCACGATGACCAGCAGCGCGTACAACACCACGACGCTGAGCACGGTCACCGCCCCGATGCCCAGGTAGGGCGCGAGGAACGCGAACAGGGCCAGGGAGGGGATCGTGTAGAGCACCCCGGTGACGGCGAGCACCGGCCCGGCCAGTGGCCGGAACCAGTACGCCAGGACCGCCAACGGCAGCGCGACCAGCGCGGCGATCAGCACCGCCCGGAGGGTGAGCGTGGTGTGCTCGCGCACGGCGGCGAGGATCGTGTCAGAGTTGTCCCGCACGTACTGCCAGGAGAACCACGGATTGCCCGGGTCGGCCCGGTAGCTCAGGCGGAAGGACATACGTGGACGGTACCCCGACGGGCGGCGGTCAGCGCGCCGCGTCGATCACCCTCGACGGCATCGGCAAGCGTTACCCGGACGGCACGGTGGCCGTCGACGAACTCAGCCTGGACATCGCGGCCGGCGAACTGGTGGTGCTGATCGGCCCGTCCGGCTGCGGCAAGTCGACGGTGCTGCGGATGGTCAACCGGCTGGTCGAACCGACCGCCGGGCGGATCCTGCTCGACGACTCCGACGTCACCCGGGTCGACCCGGTGCGGCTGCGCCGCCGGATCGGGTACGTGATCCAGAACGTCGGGCTGTTCCCGCACCAGACGGTCGCCGCGAACGTGGGCACCGTGCCCGGCCTGCTCGGTTGGACCCGCGAGCGAACCCGGCAGCGGGTCGGTGAGCTGCTGGAACTGGTCGGCCTCGACCCGGCGCGCTACGGCCGGCGCTATCCGCACGAACTGTCGGGCGGCCAGCGGCAACGCGTGGGGGTGGCCCGCGCGCTGGCTGCCGACCCCGTGGTGCTGCTGATGGACGAGCCCTTCTCGGCCGTGGACCCGATCGCCCGCACCCGGTTGCAGGAGGAGTTCCTGCGCCTGCAGGCCGAGGTGCGCAAGACCATCGTGCTGGTCACCCACGATCTCGACGAGGCCGTCCGGCTCGGCGACCGGATCGCGGTGCTCTCCCAGGGCGGGCGGCTGGAACAGTACGACACCCCGGCGGTCCTGCTCGGCGCACCCGCCACGCCGTTCGTACGCGAGTTCGTCGGTGCCGACCGGGGCATCCGCCGGCTGGTGGTCACCCCGGTCACCCGGGACGTGGTGGAGCCGATGCCGGGGACCGGACACCAGCACCTGCCGACGGTGCCGCTGGGCGGCTCGGCGTACGACGCGCTCGCCGTCATGCTCACCTCGGCGGCGGACCGGGTGGCGGTGCTCGACGACGACCGGCCGGTGGGAGTGCTCACCCGGGCCGGGCTGCTCGACCTGGGCCGGCCCGGCGGCTGACGAATCCGCCCGGCCGACGCCGCCTGCTGCTCAGGCCCGGCCGCCGAGGCTGGCCAGACCCACGATCCAGCCGACGAGGAAGCCGTACGACGCGCCGGTCCCGGCGGCCTGGAGCGCGCCGAGCAGCGACGGGTCGGGGCCGAGGAACGCGGCGAGCAGCGAGGCCGTGCCGGCGGCCAGGGCGTAGGCGCCCCAACCGGAGCAGAACTGGTCGACCGACCCCTGCACCCGGGCCACCTGCGGCGTCGGCAGGAGGTAGAGCAGCAGGGCGGCGAATCCGACCAGCAGCACGGCCCGCAGGTTGGCGGCCAGCAGTCCGCCCTCCGGGCCGGCGTCGAGCTGCCAGGCCGGCCAGGCGAGCAGACGCAGGTACCAGCCGCCCGCCGAGTTGGGGTCGGTGCCGTCCTGGGCCCAGGCCACGTACGCGGGGCTACCACACACGGCGACCAGCACCAGCGCGGCGAGGGTGCCCGTGCCGGCCGCCGTGCCGTACCGGGCGGTGCTGCGCGGACGGTTCGAGATCGCCATGATCAACCTGTTTCCCGACGGGTCGCGGGAGGAAACCCTACGGGTGTTTCATCAGGTAGTCGATGAAGGCGGCCCGCAGCAGCGGCGCCGACTCCTCGTAGCCGTGGCCGGTCATCTCCCGCCACAGGGCGACCGCCTCGTCGACCGTCGGCCCGACGGAGTTGGGTGCCCCGTCGAGGGCCGCCGCCTCGTCCGCGTTGGGCAGGTGACGCAGCACCGACCAGAAGAACCCGACGTCGCGGCGTTCCCGGGCGCGGGCGAACGCCTGCTCCCGCAACTCCTCGGTGGTGAGTGCGTCGAGTTCGGCGAACGACCGGCCGGTTCCGGGTGAAGGTGTGTCGGTCATGCCGCCGAGCCTAACCGCAGAGATCACCGTCGGCGCGCCGGACGCGTCACCGGTCCTCGGCGTCCCACCGTCGCGGGCCGGTGTCCCAGCGCGGCGCCTGCCACGGGTCCGCCGGGCCCTCGAACGACCGGTCCGGCACGGCCGGTGCCCACGTGTCGACCGACTCGGCCCGGGGGATCGCCCAGCCGGCGCTGATCCGGCCGTCACCGGCCACTGACGGCCGCTCCGCCGTTGTCCCCGCCGCAGGCCGCCCCCATGTCTCCACCAGCCGGGTGACGGCGAGCCCGACGCCCAGCGCCGCTCCGCCCACCAGCCATCGACTCACCTCCCACCCCCGGGTCCGGGCGTACTCGAGGAACAGCACGACCAGGCAGACCACCAGCAAGGTGCCGAACACGCCGCCGCGTCGGCCGTAGCCGCTGGTGCCGGCCAGCAGCGCCATGCCCACCGCGAGCACCGTCCAGTCCATCCCGACGACGGGTGCGACCGTCGCGGCGCCGCCGGTCGCGACGATCGCCCCGGCCAGCACCGCCATCACCGTCGAGCAGACGAACGCCGCGGCCACCACGGCACCGGCCACCGCGCCGCGTCGGCGGGCCGGGTCGGCGACCGACCGGAAGCGGCCGACCAGCCGGCGCACCGGCCGGATCGCCCCGAACAGGCCGCCCAGCACGGCCACGGCGGCGAAGCCGGCGAACAGCTGCCCCGCCCCGGTACGCGGGTCGTAACCGGCCTGCACCAGAACCGGGGTGGCCCGCTGCTCGATGTAGACGACCACCCCCGCCGCGCCGCCGAGGCTCGCCGCCCAGGCCGGTACGTGCAGCGCCACCACGACCAGCGCCACGGCCAGACCACCGAGCGCGGCGACGGCGGCGGCCTGGCCGAGGGCCGTCGGCAGACCGTTGTCGCCCTGCTCGGCCACGTGCAGGGCGGCGGCGACAGCGACCGGACCGATCGCGAGGTTCACCGCGGCCGTCCGCAGGCTCAGTCCGGCGGCCAGCGCCAGCAGCCCCAGCGCCACCGCGTCTACCAGGAGGGTTCGCAGCCCGTCGCCGCGCAGGGTCGCCGGCGCCTCCCGCCACAGCAGGTACGCCACGACACCCACAGCGGCCAGCAGCACCGTCTCCCAGACGACGTGCACGCCGATCCGGTCCCGCCCCGGTTCGCCGTGCGCGGGGTCGTCGAACACGTTCTCCAGCACCGCGGCCGGCACCGTCGGGGCCGGTTCGGGCTGCCCCGCCCGGCCGGGTTCCTCGTACCCCATGCTGCCGCCCTCCAGGGCCGCCCCTGTCGACGCGCGGGCGGACCGGCGGCGGCCATTGCTGTCCGGTCGCTGCGCACCGTACCCGCGACCGCGACCCGGGCGGAACCCTCCCGGTCAGCGTCGAGGGGGGTGGTCGCCCCAGTCGTCGGGTTCGCGCTCGTCCTCCGGGCGCTCGGGCACCCGGCAGGACCGTTCCAGCCACAGTGCGGCGACGACGAGGGCGACGGAGGCCAGCAGGCCCGCGCCGGCGGCCGGTCGGTCCTCCGTGGCGGCCCGGGTGGTCTGCACGAACAACCAGCTCGTCAGGCCGGCGTAGAACCCGGTGAAGATGGCACCGACCAGTGCGGACGCCTTGGCCAGCACCACGAACCGGGCCACCACCAGCGGGTTGACCGGTTCCCGGCCGGGTTTCCGCTCGATCCGGCTCCGGGTGTTGATCGCGAAGTACGCCTCCAGCACGGCCAGCGCGGCCAGAGTCACCACCGGCAGCCAGGGCAGATCCGGCAGGTCGCGGTAGAAGCCACTGACCAGCAGCCAGGCGATCGCGGCGGCGGCGAGCGCGGCCACCACCAGAGTGGAGATGCGGGTGGGACCCATCCGCGGCCCGTCGGGGCCCGGTCCACCGGGCGGGCGGGACTGCGCCTGTGTCATGCCGGTCGCCGCCGTCCGGGCCCGGCGCCGGTCGTCGTCAGCTCGCTCGGCTCGGCCTGGCTCATGCCGTCGACTCTAACGCCAGATCCGGCCGGGGGCGCAGCTGCGGCGCGTCGGCGGCAGCCGGACCGGTGGTGAGCAGGTCGGTCAGCCAGCCGTGCCCCGGCAGTCGGCCGTAGGGCTGGATGTCGATCCACGGCCGGAGCACGAAGGCCCGCAGGTGGGCCCGCGGGTGCGGCAGGGTCAGCTCGGGGTCGTCGCGCAGCACCGGCTCGCCGTCGTCGGTCCACACGGCGATCACGTCGACGTCCAGGGTGCGGGGCCCGAAGCGCCGCGCCGGGTCGCGGGTGCGCCCCGCGAACCGCTCCGCCGCGCGGGCCCGCTCCAGCCAGTCGTGCGGGTCCGCCGTCGTGTCCTGCGCCAGCAGCGCCGCGTTGAGGTAAGCGGGCTGGTCGGCGTCACCCCACGGCGGGGTCTCGTACACCCCCGAGACGACCAGGACGCTCTCGCCCAGCGACGCCACGGCTGCGCGCAGGTGGGCGAGCCGGTCACCGAGGTTGCTGCCCAGCGACAGCACGGCCAGGGTCACCTGGCCCGCCGCCTGGTCATCGTGACGGCCACGTCGGAGAAGGTGTGCGGCACCGGCGCCTCCGGCTTGTGGACGGTGACGGTGGCGACGTCGACCCGGGGGTCGGCGAGGCAGACGGCCAGCAGCCGGTCGGCGAGGGTCTCGATGAGGTCGACCGGTTCCCCGGCGACCACGGCGACCAGCCGCTCGGCCAGTTCACCGTAGTGGACGGTGTCGGCCACGTCGTCGGTGCGGGCGGCGGGCGTCAGGTCCAGTTCGAGCACGGCGTCGACCACGAACTCCTGCCCCCGGGCGCGTTCGAAGTCGTACACGCCGTGCCGGCCCTGGGCCCGCAGGCCGGTCAACTGGATGCGGTCGGCCGGTGTCGCGCTCATCGGACGGCTCCGGGACGGGTCTCGTGGGCGGACATCCCGGCGGCAGTTCCGGGAACGGCGCCGCGGGGGGCGGGGTGCAGGTGGGGACTGCCGGTGGCCTGCCAGACGGCGAGAGCGTCCACGGTGGCCCGGACGTCGTGCACGCGTACCCCCCAGGCGCCCGCCGCCACCGCGAGCACGCTGGTGGCGACGGTGGCCGCCTCCCGACCGGCGGTGGGGCGGGGGTTCCCGTCGGGGTCGGCCAGCAACCGACCCAGGTAGGACTTGCGGCTGGCCCCGAACAGCACCGGGTAGCCGAGGTCGAGCAGTTCCGGCAGGCGGGCGCTGAGCTGCCAGTTGTGTTCGGCGGTCTTGGCGAAGCCGAGCCCCGGGTCGACCACGATGCGGTCGGCCGGCACGCCCGCACGCAGCGCCTCGTCGATCCGGCCGGCCAGTTCGGCGCGGACGTCGACCACCACGTCGGCGTAGCTGGCCAGTTCGCCCATCGCCCGGGAGTGGCCCCGCCAGTGCATCAGCACCCAGGGACAGCCGGCATCCCGGACCACCCGCGCCATGTCGGGGTCGGCCAGCCCACCCGACACGTCGTTGACCACGACCGCCCCGGCGGCCAGGGCGGCCTCGGCCACCCGGGCGCGGGTGGTGTCGATGCTGACCGGAACCCCGGCGGCGGTCAGCTCGCGGACCACGGGCAGCACGCGGGCGGCCTCCGTCTCCGCGTCGACCCGGTCGGCGCCGGGCCGGGTGGACTCTCCACCGACGTCCACCAGGTGGGCGCCGTCGGCGCGTAGCCGCACGCCGTGTGCGACCGCGGCGGAGAGGTCGGTGTAGCGTCCGCCGTCGGAGAAGGAGTCGGGCGTGACGTTGAGGACGCCCATCACCACCGGGGCCGGGGCCCGTACCAGATCGGTCACGACTAGACGGTACCGGTCGCACGGGAGGGCCGGGTCGGGCCGGGTCGGGGGTGCTGACATGCACATTCGTACACGTGTACGATCGGACGCCGAGGTCCTGTCGGGCACA